>NZ_JBFULK010000002.1:0-467534 GCF_056400365.1 Paenibacillus sp. P5_B5 | reverse complement strand
ACCTCTTCCTTGCTTAAATCCGCAATAATAACATGTACTTTGCGACCCATTGCTTTAATTTCAGCTTCAGCCTCTGCCGAATTGTTCGTGTGAGTGACGATACAAATATCCGCACCCGCTTCTGCCAACCCTTTGGCCATACCGAAACCCAGTCCAATCGCGCCACCAGTTACAAGAGCGGTTTTACCTGTTAAATCGAACAAATGTTGCATTTATTAATTCCTCCTTAAGAATGTAGTAGTATAAGTGCACAAAATTATTTAAGCATTTTCATCGGAACAGCATCCATATCGTCAAAAACTTGATTTTCTCCTGCCATGCCCCAAATAAATGTATAGTTACTTGTTCCCACGCCACTATGAATAGACCAGCTTGGAGAAATAACAGCTTGCTCATTCCGCATTACGATATGACGTGTTTCTGTTGGCTGACCCATGAGGTGGAATACAACACCATCTTCAGGCATATCAAAATACAGGTATACCTCCATACGGCGGTCATGTGTATGACAAGGCATTGTGTTCCACATATTACCTGGCTTTAACATAGTCAGGCCCATCACTAGCTGACAACTTTTAATACCAGCAGGATGAATGAACTTATAAATCGTGCGCTCATTCGAATTGGTAATCGATCCAAGATGAACTGGAGCTGCTTCGCTAATTGCTGCCTTAACTGTAGGATAAGTATGATGTGCAGGTGTTGAGTTGATATAGAATTTAGCTGGTTGATTCGGATCTACCGTCTTAAAGACAACTTCCTTAGCACCCATCCCAATATAGAGACAATCCTTATTCTCCATTGCATATTCAACACCATCAACTACGATAGCACCTGTAGCACCGATGTTAATAATTCCGATTTCTCGTCTCTCTAGAAAATAGTCTGCTCCTATTTCCTTATTGTCGACCTCTAACTTAACGTCCTTAGTTACAGGAACAACACCACCCGTAATAATCCGATCTACGTGACTATAAGTAAGCTGAAGCTTATCAGAAACAAAAAGAGAATCAATAAAAAATTGCTTACGTAATTCTTCGGTATCAAAGCCTTTCACTGCATCTGGATGTGAAGCATAACGAATATCCATATTTCCCACTCCTCTATTTATAAAGAATATGACTACTATTCATCTTTACATTAGCTTACAAAAATCGGTGAAATCCAAGCAAACTGATTGTTGACTTGGCGTATTTCAATATGATACACATCTGTATCCTGATCCTTCTCCGTATCGTTCCATTCCAAATGAATATTGTAAGCTGTTTCCGGAGCCGCACGATGAATCAAGATTGCCTCCGAGCTATAAGGCTGTACATGCAAGGAACGAGATCCTTCCAACAATTCAGCCAAGCTGGCTTCTAGCTTGATTCCATTAGCCTCTACGACTAATACGGTTGTTTCATCTCCCTCTACTTCAAGCACTACTGCTGCTGTAGCCGGATGTACTGTACTTGGGTTTTGGACTGTCGTACAAGTCCAGGCAAGTGATTGCTCCGTCTGCTCGACAATCTTATTGCCAAGCTTGTTGATATCTGGATTCTCTCTCATGCCAGGCTCAGGCGCGAGCACGCTACGACCACGGAAGCAGCTATCTGCAGCAAGAAGTTTACCATTCTTCACTTGAGCTGTAGCGTTCCAGTTATAGCCTTGCTTAGACTCGCCCCAGCCCATTTCCACTCTAATCTTGTACTTGTTCATACCGCCCTTTGAAGGGATTATCTCTATGCTTTCCCCTGTAACTACCTTCCAAGGCTTTGTGTTTTTAAACACTGTAATCTTATCAATATAATCTGCACATACAGCATCCAGTACCAGATGTCGATCGCCTGCTGCTTCCACTTCACTACCCATGCAAGCTCCATTCATTGTGAACTGGCATTCGATCTTGTCTCCTGTAACTGCATATGTGCGACCAGCTTTAATTGCTTCCCAGATCGATTCACGAGTCTTCTCATCTGCCCATACCGCAACGCGTCCATCGCCATATGATCCAGGATAACCTGCATGATGGTCAGTGGATCCGGCAAAGCTAAATTTCTTGCCTTTTTTCAACCCCGTAAATGCCGTATTGCGTGAGTCTCTAGGCCCCATCGTATGCAAGTAAGGATATGAGGTCTCATCTGACATACCAGAGCCATGCTTGGAGAACACTTCAACAATCGGTGAAATATCATTACGGAAGGCTTCCCAATTGATTCCGCGATAACCAGGTGTATAGCCGATATGATGCGGAATAGCAATCACTTGATAAGGTGCAAGCTTCTCAGCAAGCTTCTGTGGAGAAGCTGCATATTCAAGAGGAAGCTCATCGCTTGGCGATATCACATGATGATCCCCAAATTCGCTGGAATGAATCTCGTAACCTTGAAAAGTAACAAATTCATGCGGAATATTAGCTTCTTGTACCTGTGAACGGATCGCTTCCCAATCCGCACGTAATTTAGCAAAACCATCATTGTGGAAATCTACCAGGAATGCTGTCTCCTCTGTCCGCTCCGGCATATCTGGCCACATCGCATGACCGATAATAGCGACAAAATCCAATTGTCCTTTTGCTGCCTCCAATGCATTCTTCAATGCGCCAAATCCATAAGTGATTCCACAATGATTGTGCAAATCTCCAAATAATAGTTTCATATCTATTCTCTCCTTTAACTCTATTAGACAATTCTATTAGCCTTCATAGGGAACATCCTGCACTTCAAGCTGTAGTGCAGTCAATTCTTGTTTCAATCTATCAATAATGTCTGCATAAGCAGCGTCATGATAAACATTATTCATTTCATAAGGATCTTTCTTCAGATCATAAAGCTCCCACTCCGGCGGTCTACGCTCGTCAAGAGAACCCGTTGTCCCTAAAGCATCCGCATAGTAATAAATCAGCTTGTACTCGTGAGTACGGATGCCATAATGGGAATAGACAGAGTGCTGCTCGTCTAGATGCATCCAATAACGGTAATACATCGATGTTCGCCAATCATCTGGAGTTGTACCGCTCAATATCGATCTGAAGCTCTTACCCTGCATAGCTTCTGGAACAGCCACACCTGCCGCATCCAGGAAAGTAGCTGCAAAGTCCACGTTAAGCACCATATCCTGACTGACGCTGCCCGGCTTAATCTCTCTCGGATATTGAATGAGCAGCGGCATCCGCAATGATTCCTCATACATAAAACGTTTGTCGAACCAGCCATGATCTCCTAAGAAAAAGCCTTGGTCGGAAGTATATACGACAATCGTATTGTCCAATACATTCTCTTCTTCCAAGGTATCCAGCAGAATACCAACACCTTCATCAATTGAAGCAACGCAGCGGAGATAATCTTTAATATAACGTTGATAATTCCAGCTTTTGATCTGCTCTGGCGTGCTTCCTTCCGGCGGATCTGCCTTGACATCCTTTCTTTTTAAGTCCCGATCAATCCGCATTCTGGCTTCACGTGCAGCCTCGGCATGCGTGCTGTAATCATCATGGAATGTAACAGGCTCAGGAATTTCAACATCTTCATATAAATCGGCATATTTAGGCGAAGGCAACCATGACCGATGCGGTGCTTTATGATGGCACATTAACATAAACGGCTTATTCTTATCCCGACTTTTAATCCAGTCCCTTGACATTTCCGTAATAAGATCTGTTACATAGCCACTTATCTTCTTCGTTTCACCCATCTCAATAAATTCCGGATCAAAATAATCTCCTTGGTGTGGAAGAACATTCCAATAGTCAAATCCGGTAGGATCAGAATTACCGCCATGGCCTAGATGCCATTTTCCTATGATCCCTGTTTCATATCCCGCTTGCTGCAGCAGCTTGGGATAATTCATCATAGTTCCATCAATGTCATCATCAAGTGTCTTTACACCATTGATATGGTTATATACACCCGTTAAAATCGTTGCCCGACTTGGAGCACAGATGGAATTGGTGCAGAAACAATTGTCAAAGCGAATGCCATTTTCGGCAATTCGGTCAATATTCGGTGTTTGATTAATCACACTGCCATAACTGCTAATTGCATGTGAAGCATGATCATCGGACATGATGAATAAAATATTAGGCTGTTTCATTTGATCTACCTTTCTTTCTCTTAATGCATCATTGCATCTGAAGCTGATAGACGCGAATTTCAGCATAGGAGTTCCATTGATTCACACTGTTGCCGTGACCAGTGATTCGGATATACTGGGCATCATGCTGCTTCACATACGTTTTCTCGATATCCAAGCTTTCACCACTGCTCTGACCTGAATATGCCTTATACCAGGTCTGGCCATCCAGCGAGGTTTCGATATCATATTTGAAGCTGCGCTCATTTCCTCGGATAAACGCAATTCCAACACTATTAACGGTCTTAACTTCCCCAAGATCGAGCATAATCCATTGATCACCTTCTGCACCCCAGTAAGTACCCAGATTACCATCGATAGCTTTATCCTCTGTATTACCTACATCATCTTGCGAGGCACTTGCAGAAACACTTACAATAGGGAGCTCGGTTAAACGCTCCTCTTCACCGTTAAGAGGCACTAATTTGTAATTGAATTGATAAACACTCTTTATTTCAGGATATTGCAAAGAGGTTACAATAACCTTCGTTACACCAGGAACCTCGTCTGCTGGGATGACTTTTACATCATTCAGCGATTGATCATACGTAAATTCCAGCGCAGGTACATCCGTACGATCAAGCGGCAACTGAATATCATAGCTGAATTTCTGCTCATCGAAATCTGCTAACGGTACACCGTCTATGCTTGCACTTTGAATAACAGGAATCGTGAGTTCACCATCTGCAATGTTCCACATGTCGAGCGGAACGCTGCTAACCGTTGTGTTAGTATCCTCGATTGACCCAACGATCGGGATCATTGATACCGTCAATCTCATTTCCTTGACTTGATCCAGCTTGATAAATAGTTTGCGAATGCCTGCATTTTGGTTTTGTTTAGAAGGATTAGGCGATTCCGGTAGCGGCTTCGCGTCCAAAACGCCAAACCTCACATCAATCGGTTGGTTCGCTCCATCACGAGCATCACTATCCAGTCCAACCCAGAGTTTTTCTCCACCCTTGCTTAAGATTGCCGACTTTCCATCAGCACTCACTTGAATGTCAGCTTCTGTATGCATAAACCAATAGGCAGTTGATGGGCTTAAGAAGGACACCTCATCTTGAATCGTAGCTCTCGTACGGTTCGATGCAAGCATCACACCCCGCTTAGCTTGAGAGACATACCTGTCGTACGCCTCCGTCAGATTTGCAATCGCAAATCCGCCAGACGGCTTGCTTTCTACCTTCTCTATCTTGGAGAATGCCTTAATATTCTGCTGTGCGCCTCCATCGGGATTTATAACTAATGTGTTGTGCCCCTCTGGATTTAAGCGATAATATGTTAAACGTTCCTTATCATAATTCGAATAGCCCGGCAGATTATAATCATCTTTGCCCAGGTCAATTGCCCATTGCTGTCCCAAGGATTCAAATGCGAAGCTGCCCAGGTCATAATGTCCATGGCTGACTACGTTATTGCCCGCTTTAAGTCCTAAGAAGTTTGAATTAGGATCTTCCCATTTGCTTCTGAACGTAGCTACCTCTGTCCCACTGAAATATTGATCCAAATCCAGCGTTTGCCCAGGGATATAAAGAGCAGGGTCATACCATAGCATTTCTAATTCAGAGCCAGCACTCTTGAATTTATTCTTATTATCCAGATGGACAGATGCTAATAATGGATCCCCGTATTTCTTCGCTATCCACATTTCTTCAGCGGACATTACCTTGTTGCTTGAAGCATCACCATAGTTAAGTGAACCAACTGCTCCACTTAAGTACGTTGGAAAGTAAGCTGTCTTGTTAAGCCCAGGAGTTTGGTCATAACCATAGCTTGTACCTAACGTTGTTTCCAGAGAAGAAATAAACCGTACAATGTACTCTAAAGTATATTTCCAGTAGCTTGGACCTTCCGCCCACGCTCCATCAGGAGTAAATTCGAGTAAAATAAAATCCTCAAGTCCATTAAACGCAACATCCAGTATCTTTCCACCGAATTGCTGCATGGTTACTGTCTCTTTGGACGGCAGCAAGATTTCCCTATCCAGGTCTCCGATCGCCATCAAGGTGAGAACTGAGGATCCGTTACATACCGCATTCCAGTTATTCGCTCTTGGGTACGTGTGAATCCACCATACATTTTTGTTATAGGCTTCCAGTGTTTTAACAAGACCCTTCTGGATCATAGCATCCTCAAGGATACGTCTTTGCTCCGGCGTCCATTCGTCATACAGCCAGTCATACGCAATAGCAAGACCTTCCATGAATTCTGCCGTATTCAGAAATTCATTCGCTTCGTTCCAATTAGGGAATTGTGATGACGTATAAACTTCATCCCAGATCCGCTGCTTATATTGTTCCTTCTTGGCAGCATCATCGCTTAGATGATAGAGCATTCCCAGGTTGATCACGAGCGGTCCCACTTGTCTGGAACCTTTCATTCTTCTGCCATCTGGAAGATCATCTGTAGGAAGCGCCATAACCAAATGCTTCTCGCCTAGCTTCTGAATATCTTGATACCACTTGTTGATCGTAGGTTCTCCAGACTCGATCATCGACTTAACACGAGCAAAATCAGACGAAGTTGCGAGAACTCTCGGGTGAGGCGCATTGTTGCTCATCAATTGAGCAATGGCTTCATCTCCGGTCGGTCTATCATAAACAATCTCTTTGATCGCTTCCTCGATAAAGAACTTTTCATTATCCTGAGGCTTTACACTTTCATCTGCCTTATCAAGCGTATCGTCAAACGGTTTCGCATTATCGCCTATGACAATAAGCCCTCTGCCTTTATAGTCCGTGTACACCTGTTTATGAAGTATGGTTCCCGCTAGGTCTAAAGGAACCATCACATCGTCGGAAGTAAACTGAATATATGGAGTAGGTTGCACTTTGTTGCCGGCAATCAATGCATGATTTTTATTAACCACAATGTTCCGACCATCCACTTTTACATTGGCGCTTTTTCCATGGACTTTCACATCAACACCAAAGAATTGGCCTACAAAACGAAGGGGGACGACGATCTCTCCCTCAACTTTTCGCGGTTTATTCTGCTCACTAATAGCATTAACCGTTTTAACATTATCCTTCAGCACATTGGGGCTATTCACAACCATGGCCAAAGCACCCTCTAGACGATTCTGAACGGAAATGCCAAGGTCATTGTCAAAATCCATTAATGAATCTGGTACATTGATCTCCTGTAACTCTTCCATCGTCTTCAACTCATGGCCTTCATACACCCTCATATTATCCAGCAAGGTTGTATAGTTTTTGTTGCCGTAGACATCTGTTGTCAGATCCGCCTGCGCGTTTCGTTTAGCCCGAACTCGAATGTAATTGATACCTGCTGCATTGCTGCTATTCTTCAGGACAATCGAATCTAGTTTTTGGACTCCGTCTACATAGACAGATACCGTCTGTACATCAGGTTTAAAATTGATCGCAAATGAAAGTCGGTACCACTGGTTCATATCTAATGGTATTTTTTTGCCTTCAACTTTTAAAATGCCATCAGGCCCTATGCTTCCTAGTGTAATGCCTTTATTACTGCTGTCTTTGACTTCGAAAAATCGATTTCCATTAAAATCCAGTAACTTGATATCAAAATCAAGGATGAGTTCGCCAGTTAAGTCTTCCGTCCCGAAACGTTTGGCAAGGCCTACATCGGGTTGATCTGCTACAGACTCATTGATCCTCAGCGCTGCGCTTGATCCATTAGGAGCCGTATATTCGTCGTTCAGTGCACCGCTTGATTTCTTCACATCTGGTATGCCTGTCAGCTCAAACCCGCTTGGCGGAGCACCTGTTTGAGTATAGTCTTCAAAATCTTGAACTAAATGTACATTGAGAGTAGATGCTGCATAAGCTGGCAATGCACCCAAGATTCCGCCGAACCCTAGGACGATACTTAACATTAAACTGATACGTTGAAATAGCTTTCTCCGCAAATTCATCCTTGTCTAGCCTCCTTATACTGGTTTACAGATTTCGATATCGTTGTCTTTGATCATAACTTGATAGCGTTCGCCATAGTTGAACTCATAGCAGCAGTCATCCACGAGTTCAATATTTACAGTAGGTGTTTGATCCCCTTTGTAAGGAATAAGTACAGTTACGAACGTAGCCATTCCACTGTAAGTCCCCTGGAATCGAACTCTTGTAGCGGCTCTCGCAGTATCATTCACATCGGACAGCCTTCCTGGCAGTAGCTCTGTTTCTTCCTGTGGATACGAATATATGGCTAGATTGGCAATGTCATGGGTAGCGATGACAGCATCGGGTGCTGCCTTTACCTCTGTATAATCCAAATGGAAGTACCGCTGAACCCCATTATGCTCTAACCCTTCAACTCGATCTGCAATAACAACTAGTTTGTTATCCACTAATGCCATATGACGATGATGTACAATGGGCTCATAATTCGTATGATAAGCGCTTGCTACTTGGTAGAAACCTCTATCTTCCACATTGTAAATTTTCCCGATCTTCTGTGGACCAAATTTAAATGAACCCAAATATTCGAAGTGATCCCTCTCATCAATCAGCAGAGTGGAATGATAGTTAGCGCTTTTAAATTGCTTGCGATCCTCATCATCTCTATAACAGAAAATACCCGGATCACAAATCATATTTTTGCCGAGTGCTGTAAAATCAAAGCTCATGAGATCGATATGGGCATGAGAGTTCTGTACCGGACTTCTGCAGGTAAGCAAAAAGCTCAGTGCCTCGGAGTCCCATCCACTGCGAATAATTGCTTGATGCAGAGTTCGGTTCCAGAACGTTGTCAATTTATCACACTCATAATGCTTTCCTTGAAGAGCTTTTAAATCCTCATAGAACCGCTGCACATCTAAAGCGCGCCAAACATGCTTGCTAGCCTCACGCATGGTGTCCTGAATGTCGATCAGATTTGTTGCGAGCCCTAGCCAGGTTGTATCATCTAATGCCATGTAGCCATATACCGCACCCATAACAGCCAGATTGTTGGCATGTGAATCTCCTACAGGCACACATTTTCCAGTTGGTCGCAGGGAATAAATGGAGTAGTCAAGGTTCTTGCGGTATAGCTCCATATACTTATCTGAGAACTGGAAATTAAAACGCTTGGCCAGTACGACAGCAAGCCCAAACCAGAACATACAGCCATTATGATAGGAAGGACAGCCTTCGATCTGTCCGCCGTCTTCGGTCAATTGGGCAAAACAGCATCTTTCGATCCCATCTATCGCAAAGGCTCTCCATTCCTCAGCTTCTTGCAGCTCTGGAAAGTATAGCGCCGTTGTCAGAATACCAAGACATTCCATGAGAAAATGGTTATGATCCGCCTTAGGCCAAAATATCGGCGATACCTTGCGCAAGATCTTAATTTGCTTGTAAACAGTGCCTAAATATTGTTCCAATACTTCCTCTGTAAACATCTCTGTATGTCCCAGATGCTCTAATACTAATGGCCAGGTCTTGTAATGTCGGATTCCAAGCTCCAATGCTCGCAATGGATTGCACTGTTTAAAATAGCTGATCGGATAGTCAATCATGTCATCATGGATCTCTACCGTCTCGATCCAATTCATCATCTCATCAATAACTTTACGCCCGTATTTTTCATCCTGCGTTAAGGAATACGCTTCGAGCAAATCTTGCCAGTAATTCATTCGATTGAGCTGCCAGAGAAATTCATTATCATTATGTCTGCGCTCCAACCAGCAAGGCGGATTTCCTACAAATTCACGCACACCGCCCGTACCTGGAAGTTTGACCATTCCCCGATAAGCTTCCTCTGCATTTGCTATAGTATCTTGCACGAGTTCAGGCATGTTGTCTGAAATGTACTTGCTTTTGACTGCCATAGGCTCTAATCTCGCTCGTAGGTTAGCTAATAATTCACTAGTTGAGATCGGCTCCTTCAACAAAGCTTGTATATTCATCTTTGTTTCTCCTTAAATAGGCTGTAGACTCATAGATGTCTACAGCCTATCTCAATTATCTATTTTTTCATTTCAGCAACATAGCGATCATGAGCAACTTGATTGATTTCAACCAAACGATGTACTCCAAGCTTTTCGAGTTCTTTCACGAATGCTCCATGATCTACTGGCTTAGCGCCCAAGATCCATTGCTGTCTCGCTTCAGCAATAAAAGTATCTATCTTAGGGTTAATCTTCTGAATTTCTTTTGACTCTTCCGGTGTAAATTGCAGAATAGGGTATTTATCCATGTATACATCCTTATCATGGTACATTTTAATACCTTCCATTGCTACAGGCGTTGTCCATTGTTCTTCATAGAAGAAATCTTGCTGGAAGCCAAAATTGGACTGGGCTCCTGTCTTACGGATAACATCTACAGGCGCTTTATCAGACTTCAAGACCTTATCTGTGAAGATCGGCTTGCCGTCGACCATCTTATACGTATCGCCTTCGATACCGAAGTTCGCCATACGTCTGCCTTCTTCTGTGAACCAGAAGTCAAAGTATTTAATTGTTGCAACCGGATCCGGATTGCTGTGGGAGATTCCCCATCCATACTTTTTACCACGATCCCGCACGGTAGGCTCTTTCACCTTACCATTTACGTCAGCTGGTGGAAGCACAGGACTAAATTGGAAGCCTGGAATTTTGCTTGCCAACTGATCGTTGTAATTACCCGTCGAAGCAAAGAAATCATGAGTCAAACCGCCCACGTTATCTGCAAGCAGAGTATCTCTTGCCTTGCTTCCGCGAGTAAAGATTTCTTTATCAATCAGCCCTTCTTTATACCACTGTGCCAGATTTTCCATTGCAACGCCAAATTCCTTCTCTAAAGGTCCATATTTAACTTTGCCATCAACTGCTCGAAAGCTTAGATCTGCACCCCAAAGCGCCATGAGGCCTTCCATACTGGTACCGGTAGCGTTTATATCTCTGCTGAAATATCCAACTTCGTCTTTTTTGCTGTTTCCATTTGGATCTTTAGTAGCGAATGCAATTAACACATTATGCAGTTCGTCAACGGTCTTCGGTTCTTGCAATCCTAATTTCTCCAACCAGTCTTTGCGGATAAACCAACCTTTTTCAGCTTCTCCATCTGCGATAAATGGGATATACCATATTTTTCCATTGGTATCAGAGGCTATACTTTTTACATCCGGATTGTCTGCTAAGAATTTCTTCAGATGAGGAGCATGCTGATCAATCAAATCATTGAGTGCCAGAAAAGCCCCTTCCTGACCAAACTGCATAAAATCTTTTTTATTCGCTTGCATGATATCTGGCAGGTTACCGGATGCTATTACGATGCTGAAAGTTTCAGCGAAATCTTTCACTGTACTCGGCAATGTTCCTTCCAGCGTAACATTGGTCATTTCTGCCGCTTTCACGAAGATCGGCCAATCATTTTTGAATATGCCTGAATCTTTAGTTCCCATATGAACCTTTAATTTAAGCGGCTTCTCAGAAGCCAAATACGAATCTTTATTTTGATTACCTTGTGTCGCTGTTGCTGCCGGTGTTGCTGTTGGAGCAGTTTCTTTAGATGATGATGAGCACCCAACCATAGACCCTGCCAATAATGTTGTTGCTGCTAGAAGACAAACCGTTTTTTTCATTTTCATAAAATTTCACCCCGATTTAAAATTTGAGTTTATCCTTTTACTGCTCCTACTAACATACCTTTAATAAAATATTTTTGGATATAAGGATACACAAGTACAATAGGAATAATCGAGACTATAATTGTAGCATAGGTCACGGTTTCCGCAGATATAGTTGAAGAAAAGTCCAGTGCAGCTGCAAATTCCGATTGCACGCCATTTGCCGTAATCATTTTTTTCAACAATACTTGAAGTGGAATTTTGTCTATATCAGTCAGCATGATCATCGACCAGAAATATCCATTCCATTTCTCAATGGCATAAAATAATCCAACTGTCGCGAGTCCAGGCTTCACTAACGGCAAGTACACTTTAAGTAATACCTGCAGATCGTTACCACCATCTACTTTCACCGATTCTTCTAACTCCGTTGGTACTCCTTCAAAGTTGGTGCGGAGCAAAATAACCTTAAAGGCATTACATGCAAAAGCTATAATAATACCTGTTCGGGTATTTAATAGTCCCAAATCTCTTAGAGTAAGATAAAAAGGGATCATTCCCGCATCAAACCAGAGCGTCAACGTGACTAATATCGTAAAAAACTTTCTTCCTCTCAAGCGCTTCTTCGACAAAGCATAGGCACCACAGATCGTAAAAAACATAGATACTGCTGTTCCTACCACTGTATAGAATATGGTGTTTCCATAAGCTGACCATATTTCCGGATTGCCTAAAACTTCTTTATATGCATCAAATGTAAATCCTTTGGGAAATAGAAGCACCTTACCTGTAACTACGTTAAATGGCATACTTACGGAAGCGGATAATACGTATAAAAATGGATATAACGCAGCCGTCGCCATTAGAGCTAGCAGGATATTATTGATTATCTTGAATATCTTCTCTGTTCTTGACTCAATCACACATATCACCTACCATAAACTTGAATCAGTTACTTTTTTACTAATCTTATTCGCTGTAACGACAAGAACTAAGGCTACGACGGAGTTGAACAATCCTACGGCTGTCGCGAAGTCATATCTGCCATCAATAAGCCCTGAACGATAGACATATGTACTGATGACATCCGCTGTTTCATAAGTTGCCGGCTGATAAAGCAGAATGATGGTCTCATATCCGACACTCAGCAAGTTGCCGATCTTCATAATGAACATCACTACAATGGTGGGCAGTATTCCCGGCAGTGTTACATGCAGAATCTGTTTAAATTTATTGGCTCCATCCATTTTGGCAGCTTCGTACTGCTGCGTGTCTATACCAGCAATAGCTGCAATAAAGATGATTGAAGCAAATCCCGTTTCTTTCCAAAGGTTCATGGTGGTATAGATTCCTCTGAAATAATCAGGATTGGTCAAGAAATAAATCTTCTCCATCCCAAACATTTCTAGAACGATGTTAATCAAGCCGTTTTGCGGTGCCAGGAATGTTGTTACGATCCCTGCTATGACGACTGCAGATATAAAGTGAGGCAAATATGTGAGCGTTTGCACCACTTTCCTAAAGCGATCCCGAGTAACTTCACTAATCATGATGGCCAATATAATCTGCGCTGGAAAGCAAATTAAGAGTCCATACAAGCTAAGAATGACCGTGTTTTTAAATACTCTCAAAAAGTATTCGCTTCCAATAAATTCTTTAATGTGAGCGAGCCCAAGCCATTCGCTTCCACTTATTCCTTTAAATAAGCTGAAATCTTTGAAAGCGATTTGAATTCCCCACATGGGAAGATACTTAAAGACTAGGAACCATAGCAAAAATGGAATAAGCAAGTAGTACAGCATTCGATCCCTAAATACATCTTTTTGTAATTCCTTAAAGTACGCTTTCAAATCTCCTTTAGGCCTCACCCTTTTATTAAATTTGGTAGGTGATTTTATTGGAGCAGCAGAATTTCTCATTTTCAAGTATCACCTCCTGTTTATTGTGCTTTGAACATTCAATGCTCTGCCATATCTGAATCCTATAGGAGATTACGAGAAAGAGATATCTTGAATATTTGTAGTCGTGTTTGTTTTATTGTTTTATGACTAAAATTGACGAATCCAATTAAAATCAAAAGAGAACAAAAAAACGATATTCATCGATATAAACCATAGATAAAGCGCTTTCTTGTAAGGGTTTACGTGTAGTCAAGAAATGAGTATTATTTTTTTATCTCAGCAACATATCGCTCATAAGCAGTTTGATTAATTTCGACCAAACGACGTGCACCGAGCTTTTCGAGTTCTTTAACGAATGCTTCATGATTCACTGGCTTAGCGCCTAAGATCCATTGCTGTGTATTTTCAGTAACAAAAGTCTCAACCTTAGGTAAAATCTTCTGAACCTCTTTTTGCTCTTCCGTTGTAAACTTCAGAATAGGGTATCTATCCATGAATACATCTTTTTCTTTATACATGTTAACGCCTTCTAATGCTATAGGTGTTGTCCATTGCTCTTCATAGAAGAAATCTTGTTGGAAACCAAATTCGGATTGGGCTCCTGTCCCGCGGATAACATCTATCGCTACTTTATCAGACTTCAAGACTTTATCTGTGAAAATCGGCTTGCCGTCTACCATTGTATACGTATCGCCTTCGATGCCGAAGTTCGCCATACGTCTGCCTTCTTCTGAGAACCAGAAGTCAAAGTATTTAATCGTTGCAACCGGATCGGGATTGCTATGAGAGATTCCCCAACCATGATCTTTAGCGTGCCCCCGCTTGGTAGGCTCTTTCACTACACCATTTATGTCAGCTGGCGGAAGCATAGGGTCAAATCGGAAGTCTGGAATCTTGTTTGCCAATTTATCGTTGTAATTACCCGTTGAACCAAAGTAATCATGAGTCAAACCGCCTACGTTATCTGCAAGCAGAATATCTCTTGCCTTTTTTCCGCGAGTAAAGATCTCTCTATCAATGAGCCCTTCTTTATACCACTTCGCCAGATTTTCCATAGCAACGCCATATTCCTTCTCTAAAGGTCCGAATATCACTTTGCCATCAAATGCTTGAAAGCTTCGATATGCATTCCAAAGCGCTATTGGACCGTCAAAACCGTCGGTTGTATTTCTATGGAAAAATCCAACTTCATCTTTTTTGCCGTTTCCATTAGCGTCATTATTCATGAATGCTGTTAACACATCATGCAATTCGTCAACTGTCTTCGGCTCTTGAAGTCCTAATTTCTTCAACCAGTCTTTGCGGATAAACCAACCTCTTTCAGCTTGTCCATCTGCAATAAATGGAATGTACCATATTTTTCCGTTGGTATCAGAGGCTATACTTTTTACATCCGGATTTTCAGCAAAAAATTTCTTTAGATGAGGAGCATTCTGATCAATCAAATCATTGAGTGGCAGAAAAGCCCCTTCCGAACCAAACTGCAAGAAATTCTTGGTCGTCGCTTCCATAATATCTGGCAGGTTACCCGATGCTATTACGACGCTAAAAGTTTCATTGAAATCTTTCACTGTACTCGGCAATGTTCCATCCAGCGTGACATTGGTCATTTCTGCCGCTTTCACGAAGATCGGCCAATCATTTTTGAACACGCCTGATTCTATAGTTCCCATATGAACCTTTAATTTAAGCGGCTTCTCTGAAGCCAAATACGAATTTTCATTCTGATTACCTTGTGTCGCTGTTGCTGCCGGTGTTGCTGTTGGAGCAGTTTCTTTAGATGATGATGAGCATCCAACCATAGACCCTGCCAATAATGTTGTTGCTGCTAGAAGACAAACCGTTTTTTTCATTTTCATAAAATTTCACCCCGATTTAAGATTTAGAATCTAGCCTTTTACTGACATGAAAACGTTTGCAAAATTACATCTTTTTCAATTATCACCTCCTGCTATTGTTCTCTTCCATAATTTGTATCGTATAAGAGATTTCGAGAAAGAGATATCTTGAATATTTGTTGTTGTGTTTGTTTTATTGTTTTATGTCGAAAAATGACGAAACGTGTTAAGATTGAAAGAGAACAAGAAATCGATATTTATCGATATAAACCATAGATAAAGCGCTTTCTTGTAAGGGTTTACGTGTAGTCAAGAAATGAGTATTGCATCCATTCATTAAATTTTCCTTAGGACGCAAACTCAAAAATGATGTAGACTTGAGACGATTCGATTCATAATGATGATTTGAAGAGGAGTATTGAATGATGGTTAAGAAGAAGTTTTTGTACAAGATGCTGACCTTATTTATCGTTATTGTCCTGCTATATTCATTTATCACCTCATCGATCATTTTTTATAAAAGTTACCAAATGTCAGATACTCAATACAATCACAGCAACCAATTATATATTGACCAGAACAGCAATTATGCTGACTTCAAGCTCCGCACTGCAATGGAACTTGTATATAAGATATCTACCCTGCAAAGTTTAATCGATTATCGCTATAGTTCCGATACGAATTATTTACATGTTGCGAAATTATATAATGATCTGAACGCTCAGTTGCAAGGTTTTGGCCAGTTAGGCTTCAGCTTTGGTATTACCAAGCTGACAGATGACCTGGTAATATCAGCTGCAGGAACCTATAGTATTAAAAATTATTTGAATGAACTCGGTATAGATGCAGAAGCATTGGATGGCTTTCGTAATATGGAAAATCCATTTCTTGCGCTCAATACCTATGTCGTCCCACAATCAATGTCGAAGAAACCTGACAAAATCGTGATGATTCATCAAATTGTAAATTCTAAAGAGGATCCTCTTTATTTCTTTATTGTTGTCGACAGCATCTCTTTGTTACCTGGAATTGTCGGTGATTCTAATGGAAATTTCTATCTATATACAGATGAAATGATCAGTTCCTATATAAATAATAACGATCTGGATACAGAGATCTTTGCTCGAATCGATGCACTGAACGATCAAGAAAATATTAACCACTTAAAAATGGGATCAACCAACAATTATATTCATCCTTCAAAGGTGATACCAAATCTTAAATATGTTTACTCAAGTGAAGCGACTTCATTTAGCACGATCTTTTCCCAAATATGGAAGACAGCGTTATTCCCTAGTGTACTTTTGCTGCTGCTAGGTATCATACTGGCTTACATGGCTACGAGGTCAAGTTATAAGCCGATTCGTCAACTGCTTCAGTTTCTGGATGAGCACAAAGGAAATACAACTGCTTCTTCAAATGAACAAGCAGACGAAATTAATGAACTCGCTTACATTCAGTCTAGCATTGAGCAGGTGTATTCTATCAATCATGCTTTACAAGATAAGCTGGATTATTCCTTTATACATTTACGGGAGGATTTCTTCCGGAAGGTCATATACGGAATTGCAAGTGAGGAGTTTATTCAAGAAAATCTCTCTCTACTTCAATTAGAGAGATTTCAAGAAAATTTGAATATCATCCTATTGGAATGTGAAGGAATTGAAGCCTTGGGAAAGACGATACCTGTTCCAAATCTATCCTTGATTTTCAATACGCTAATCAGGGAGATTCAGTGTGAATACGAAGATTTCTTTACTTTGCCATTAGATAAGAATAAATACTGTATTATTTTTAATCGCATTTCATCCGAGTCCTTGAAGCAAATTGCTGAAACTGTTGTCAATACAATCGAAAAAGATCTATCACTTGATATTACAGCATGCATATCTAGTACATATCAACTGGGTGAGTTGACTTCCGCACTGCAAGAGCTGCTTCGGATGAGCAATTATCATTATGCGACTACAAACAAGGTGTTAACCTCTCAGTGTATTAAAGATCTCGAAGAAGAGGTTTATTATTATCCTATTGAGACTGAAACTTGCTTAATTAAATATGTCAATTCGAATGAATTGGGCAAAGCATACGATCTGCTCAAAAATCTTCTGGATCATAGTATAAATCATTCAACACTTAGTCCTGTGAATCTGTCGAATTTGAAGCATTCAATCCTAACCACCTTTAAACGATGCTTAAATACAAGCGGAACAACATTGAATCAATTTGTAAAGGAATATCCTGACCTATTGAATGAGTTTATGGAGGTTCCTGTTTCGAAGTTTACAGAAAAAACCTTTGCGTTGTTTGAATTGATCTTTAATTATTGCAACAAGGATAAGTTCAGCCTAGAGAGTTCTACCGCTTCCCAAATATTTATTTATATCCATAAGAACTTTGATAAAGATATATCGTTAACAGACATTGCGGACGAATTTAACCTGTCTGAAAGCTATGTCAGCAAGCTATTAAAGAATTCACTGGACATTAACTTTAAACAATATGTCAATACATTGAAGGTGAAAAGAGCCAAGGAACTTCTAAATGAGGGGAATTATAAGGTTCATGAAGTTGCAGCAATTGTCGGATGCAATAATACCAATACTTTCATTCGAATTTTCAAGCAATATATTGGCGTATCTCCCGGGGAATATGTCAAGAACCTGAATTAACTTCCGAGCTTATTGGAATCACGATTTCTTGCTGTTATATTGAATTTCATTACAACAACAAATAGTAAGGATATACCTCTCATTCTATTAACATTACAATAAACGTATCTTGGCATCAAAAGACCTTAGAATTGAGAGGAGATACATTAAATGAACCATCACCCGGAATGGCTAGATCATGCTTATATGGAATCAATAAAGAAGATCAACAAAATAAGTAAAAAAGTTGGAGTAAGCTTTCCACATGTGTGCTTGAATGGCAGCTACAATTGTGAAGGCGCTTCCTTCTGGACCTCTGGATTTTGGGGAGGCTTGCTCTGGCTGGCCTATCGTGAAACGAAAGATGAATCCTTAAAAAAAATAGCAATAAACATTGAGCAAGAACTAAACGTTCCATTGCTTGACTTTTATGATATTCATCATGATGTTGGATTTATGTACTTGCCAACAGCTGTTGTTAACTATCAATGGACAGGAAATGAAGAATCCCGGAGATCAGGTCTGATTGCAGCCAGCCATCTGGCAGGAAGATTCAACCTTAAAGGGCAATTTATCAGGGCATGGACAGATAAAGTCAATCCGAATAGTACAGGCTGGGCTATTATTGATTGCCTAATGAATCTACCATTGCTGTTCTGGGCTTCGAAGGAAGAGCATGATCCTCGCTTTAAACATATCGCGATTGCACATGCAGATACCGTACTTAAACATTTTGTAAGAGATGACTGGACAGTCCCTCATGTTGTAAGCTTCGATCCGGAGAGTGGAGAGAAGATTGAGAACCTTGGAGGGCAAGGTCTTGGTCCAGATTCTGCGTGGTCGAGAGGACAGTCCTGGGCGATCTATGGCTTTGCGATTGCAGCGCGTGAGACAGGTAAGACCGAATACCTGACAGCCTCCAAAAATATCGCAAACTACTTCTTGTCCCATCTTCCTGAGGATCAAGTTCCTTATTGGGATTTCAGAACAGCAGACAAGGATAAATTCGTTCGTGACTCTACAGCTGCTGCCTGTACTGCAAGTGGTCTGCTTGAGCTAAGTATGCTACTCACAGATCATACAGAAAGAACCTTCTACTATGAAAGTGCTTTGGCCATACTCAAAGGGCTTTATGAGAACTACGCTGATTTCAGCGACCAGCAGGATGCTATTCTTACTAAGGGAACCGTTTCTTATCCTGTAAATAAGCATGTGAATGTGCCGATTATCTATGGAGATTACTATTTTGTAGAGGCACTTGCCAAAGTGAAAGGTCTATCAGGATTGTTCTAATAAATAATATCTTAATTACGAACTCGAATTGTCATATGACAATCCGAGTTCGACTTTATTAGGCCTCATCAATTTTGAAACGAAAGTAAGCGCAAAAAAAGACACCCCATGGGTGCCTTTTATATTTTTAATTATCTTTTAAGCTCTTAAGATTAATCGATCCCTTCAGCCTGGAAACTTCCTTAAGGTTAGAACCGTCGTCTTTAACCATAAATACACCATTAGAAATGGTATAGGAAACGAATTCACCCAGAACATTCATATTATCGATACGTTTCCAAGCGCCAGAACGCCCAACTTCCAAAGGTGCTTTCACTAATTGTACTTTCGTACCATCAGAAATTCTAACTCTAAACAGGAATTGGTAGGAATCACCCATATGCTGATCCTCTTCGGTGTAATAGATATACCCTCCGTCAATTTCCATGATTTCTTGACCTGGCATTCCTAACTTGCAAATAACCCTTTTGTTAGAACCGTCCAAGTTCATTTCACTTAATGTTTTAGAATTTTCGTCAATATAATATATCTTGCCATTTGAAATGTATGAATGCTTCACATCGGCATTAGAAGACAGTTTAGTTTTAATGCTGCCATCAAGGGCCATTCTATATAGCGTCCAACGATTGTTCTCAAAATATCCATAGTAGATCCAATTATCTAATACATGATGAATGAAAGAATCATTTTTTGAAAGCTTTGTTTTCTCCCCGTTATGTAACTTATAGATTGCATAATCTACATCTGAATCCGTAAACCATATTTCATCATTTTTGATATAAGCTGTATCTTGCATGAGGATACCTTTTCCTACTATTTCTCGAGTAGTAGAATGATCTTCACTTACCTTCACAACATTTCCTTCGGAATAATAATACTGATTGCCATCCTGCGCCATAACAAAATGCATTCTTTCTTTATCATCAAATTCAATTGTCTTTATAATGGTTCCATCAAGATTGATTTTATGAACATAATCTGAATCTGATTGAATCCCTTCGTTTCTTATGTAAAAATATCCCTCAGCTGCTCCCCATACACTTAATTCTCCTTGTTCCCCATCACTATACTCTAAATCTTTTTTAAAACTCGTGCCGTCAGAATAAACGTAAAGAATTGCTCGCCCACTCGTATATACAACGCGAGGCTTCAATGTTCTCTCAAGTTCAACCAACGTACTTTCTGAAATCGTCTTAACCTCATTGCTTATTAGGATGATCCCATTTTTATAATAAAGCTTCTTGTGAAACAAATCTTCCACAACTTGCCTTAAAGGTAAATAGGTTATGCCATTCATAGTTTTACTGGCAACATTCATATTAATTTTTCGATCATTGATATTAATTGTTGTGTCACCTAACCGAATTCGGGCTATGTCACTATTAATCTTTATAGTGATTTCTTGTGCCTCCGGGTCCCATGATATATCTCCACCAAGTTTGTCCGTTAGAAACCTTAAAGGTACCATCGTATTACCATTCTCAACAAAAGGAACGATCTGTTTATCATTTTCATCAATTCTGCCTTGTTTGCCATTCACATAAACTTTGGAACTATTGACGCTTAAAACGATTGCATCTTGAATTTCAGATTCGACATTTACTTCAGCCGCTGCTGTTTGTACTGCATTAAAGCCGCTAAAAAATAAAGCTGCGATAATTAGCACTTTCTTTAGCACCTAACTCACCTCTTATTAATTAATAGAATTTTCCAACAATATCGTAACATTAAACTCCTATTACTTCAATAAAATAGGAGGCTTTCAAGAATGCTAGATTACCACTAGCCACTTTACATCAGAGCAAGAATATCATCTTCGTGGCTATTAATAATATCCCTCCAAATGTGGAATGGTAATGAAGTGTTTTTTTACCATTATTCATAGTTAGGGGATTAATAAATGGGTTTGTATAAGGATACGTTACAGGAACACGCGCATAAGCTTGCACTTGAACACGATCCCCACGGAAAGCACACCTCAGCAAAAGCGTTATGGAATCGGTTGGAATCCGATATCGAGGAGCTGCGAACCTTCATTAAAGAGCTCCATGATCATCGCAGCGCTTGCGTGCAGGCTGCTGAGGAGTGGCTGCTGGATCATTCCGAATTTCTAGAGGCTGAGGTATCAGGGATTCAAGAAGAAATAGCTCTACTCCGCGTAGAGCCTCTTCCCACATTGGACAAAAGCTCTCAGCTTAGAGTCTCTTCAATCTGCGAAGCTTATCTGGAACAAACGGACGGCCTTCTGAATGAAGAGAGCTTTACAGCTTATTTCAACTCGTATCAAGAAGTATCCGTGCTCTCAATCGCGGAGGCTTGGTCCATTCCATTATTTATGAAAATGGAGATGATTCGCCGTCTCGCATCCCTCATTCTGCCTGTTAAGGAACGGCGCACCATCTGTACACTCGTGGAGCGAATGCTGTCGGGAATTGATCCTGCAGAACTGACGCCAGAGCGCTTAAAGCAGGCTTTGGATGATGCGAACGTGGAATTGCCGTTATCAGGGGCACTGATTGTCCATCTTGTTAAGCATCTAAGGGAGTATGCGGAGGATTCAGCGCACATCGGAGAGTGGCTGATTTGCAAGCTGGAAAACCCGCCTGAAAGTCTGGATTCCATTCTCACTTACGAATACCAGCTTCAGGCTGAGTATCAGGTAAGTACAGGCAATGTAATCGCCAGCTTGCGTAAGCTCTCCCGCTTGATGTGGAGTGAGATGTTCGAACAGATCAGCGTAGTAGAGCAATCGCTTCGAGAAGAACAGATAGGCGACTACCCAAGGTTGGATGGTGCGAGCCGCCATACATTACGTTACCGGGTGGAACAGTTATCCCGGCGTATGAAGGTGCCCGAAAAATTAGTCGCAACTCAAGCTGTTCAATTGGCAAACGTTAAATATGAAGCTGCAATGAAAGGAAGCCCCGCTTCATTGCCGCCCAGAAATGTAAATGCTGCTTATTATTTGCTTGAAGCACAAGGAATGAAGGAGCTGCAGCAGGCGTTAAAGCTATGCGGAAAAGCAGGATCCCTTCCAGAGACCGGGATTAAAATGCGCGCGACCGGCTTGTATCTAAACCTGATGGCGTTCAGCATGGTTGCTGCCCTAATCCTATTATCCGCATGGGTCATCGGCTCGGCAACCGCCATATCCCTGATAGGCTTGGCGTCCGTATTGCTTCTGCTCGCCTTGCCGGCAAGCGAATTTGGGGTCTCAGCTGTTCATTGGCTTATAGAACGTACGATACCGCCCACACGATTGCTGAGATATGATTTTTCTAAGGGCGTGCCTGAGGATGCTGCGACGATGGTTGTCATGCCTGTCATCTGGTCCAGGCTCGAAGATGTGAAAGGTACAACCGAACGCTTGGAGCTGAATTATTTAGCGAATCGAGCCCCCCACATTCACTACGCCATTCTTAGTGATTTCAAGGATGCAGATATTGAGCATTCTCCTGAGGATGAAGGTATGTTAAGTTTGGCGAAGGACGAGATCGAACGACTGAATCATACCTACCCGAATAGCACCTTCCACCTATTTCATCGTCGTAGAAAATGGAATCCCTCTGAACAAACTTGGATGGGATGGGAACGTAAACGCGGAAAGTTGGAGGAGTTTGTTAAGCTGCTCCGGGGAATCAAAGGAACTAGCTACAGCACCATCCTTGGCGATTCAGCCGTTTTAAACAAAATTCGTTACGTGATTACACTGGATGCAGACACACGGTTGCCTCTCGAAAGTGCACATCGGTTGATCGGCGCCATGCATCTCCCTTTTAACCGGCCCCGGTTGAATGATAGCAGGACCCGAGTGATAGATGGCTACGGAGTACTTCAACCTCGGATCGCGTTGACTTATGAAAGTGCGCAGAAATCGAGGCTGTCCAATTTATGGGCCTATGAGGCTGGCCTTGATCCATACGCATTCGCGGTTTCGGATCCTTATCAGGATGCATTTGGACAAGGCATATTTACGGGCAAAGGGATTTTCGATGTAGACACTTTCAATGATGTGCTCAGCAGCCGATTTCCGGAAAATACGGTTCTCAGCCATGATCTGCTTGAGGGTGGTTTCTTGAGGGCTGGACTCCTTACGGATATTGAACTCATTGATGATCACCCTCCTACCTTCATGTCACATCAAAAACGGCTTCACCGCTGGACCCGCGGAGATTGGCAGTTGCTACCTTGGCTGAAGCGTAAAATCCGAAATGGCAAGGGCGAGCTTATGCCGACGCATTTATCCGTGGTAACTAGATGGCAGATTATAGACAATCTCAGGCGCAGCTTGCTTCAACCTGTGCTAATGGCGATCATGCTGCTGGCAAGCCCTATACTTCCAGGCTCACCGATGCGCTGGTACGGAATCGTGCTGCTTATAATGTTCCTTCCGCTGCTCCGACAGCTGGTCACCTTAAAGGTAATCCTGAATCGGCCAAGGAGCTTGCTTCACACAGTGGGTCACATACTAATAGCGTTCATGACTCTCCCATTCCAGAGTATTATGCTGCTTGATGCCATCATTAGAACGCTGTACCGTTTAACCATTTCGAAGCGCAGACTTCTCGAATGGGTGAATCAAGCAGAGGTAGAAAGGTTAAGCGGGAAAACAGGCGCTCCTCCAATGTCCGGACTTTACGGCGGATATATCTTGATTGCACTCATGGCATCAGGAGCATTATGGAGCGGATCAGCTGCAGTACAAGCGATCAGTCTGACCATCGTTGTAGTATGGAGTGTTGCACCGCTGGTAATCCGATGGTTTGATCAGTCACCGGTTCGCATTACGGAAATATTAACTCCACAAGAGACCGAGGAGTTGCGTAAGCTATCCCATGACATTTGGTCCTTCTACGAGGATTTTGTGACGGTACAAGACAACTGGCTGCCGCCCGATAACGTCCAGATTGAATCAGACAAGGGGATTGCACATCGGACCTCCCCTACAAATATCGGGATGTACGTAACATGTACACTAGCTGCCAGAGATTTCGGGTTTATTGATACACCGGGACTTGTCGAGCGTCTAGAACGAACGGTGGATACAATCGAGCGAATGGAAAAATGGGAGGGTCACCTCTACAATTGGTACGATACAGAAACACTGGCTCCGCTATTGCCCGTGTACGTGTCTACCGTCGATTCTGGGAATTTTGTCGCTTCCTTGATAACGGCTAAGGAAGGCTTGCTTGAATGGCTGCAGAACGACAAAGATCAGATTTTAAAGCAGGTTAACCGTAAATACCCTAAACAATGGTCAAACGAGCAATTTGGAGTCGCCTTCGCGGAGGAGCCCGGCTTAGTTACTGAAGCAGACTTGTTGACTCGTGGGGAACGATTGGCAGCTAGGATCGATACATTAGTTCATAAAACCGACTTTCGTCCACTTTACGACACGAATACAAACCTCTTCTCTCTTGGGTATCACGTAAACCAAGGCATTCGGGATACCGTACTTTACGATCTGTTGGCATCTGAGGCGCGACAAGCCAGCTTCGTTGCCATTGCTTTAGGACAAATTTCTGTCTCGCATTGGAATGTGCTTGGAAGAACACTGACAAAGGTTGGTAGCCGGCCGGTGTTGCTCTCCTGGTCTGCAACGATGTTCGAGTATTTGATGCCATGTCTATTGATGAAGACGTATCGCAATACGATATGGGACAGTACCTGCCAAGGTGTGGTAGAACGCCAAATCGTTTACGCGCAGGAACGAGGCGTTCCGTTCGGGATCTCCGAATCCGGTTATTTCGCCTTTGATTTCCAAATGAACTACCAATATAGAGCGTTCGGAGTACCCGGCCTCGGATTTAAGCGTGGACTTGAGCAGGATCTTGTCCTTGCGCCGTATGCAACGACAATGGCATTGCCGTATGCAACGAAGGAAGGGCTCAAAGCGTTGAAACAGATGGATCAGTTAGGCGGACGCGGTAAATATGGCTATTACGAAGCGTTGGATTTCACGCCGAAACGGATGCCGGCAGGCCACAGTCATAAAGTGATCCGCAGCTTTATGGCACATCATCAGGGAATGAGCATGCTTACTTTGTCCAATCTGCTATTGCCGACCACCATGTTCGAACGGTTTCATCGGAACAAGGAGGTGCGTGCTGCCGAATTGTTGCTTCAGGAACGCATAGTGCGGCCTATGAAGTGGATCAAGCATCCTGCGCTGTATCGTTCATCGGTTCGCGAAGAGAAAGCTGTGAAAGAGGTTAGCCCTGTCCGGGAGTTTACGTCTCCTCACACCGCTACGCCGGAAACATGCCTGCTGTCGAATGGACGCTTCACTACGATGGTAACCGTTAGCGGTAGCGGTTATAGCAGCTGGGAAGGACTTTCTATCTCCAGATGGAGAGAAGAGCCTGTTATGGATTCCTGGGGGAGCTATATTTACATACGAGATGTCATGTCTGATCAGATCTGGTCTCCTTCGTACCAGCCTTGCAGAATAGAATCGCCAGAACAACGTGTCTGCTTCGAACCGGACAAAGCGACTTTCGTACGCAAAGATAACTCTGTAGAAACATGCATGGAAATATGTGTCTCTCCTGAGACTGATGCTGAAGTGCGCCGCATCACATTAACGAATCGGGGAGATCAAGCAAAAGTCCTTGAAATCACGTCCTTTATGGAGCTTGCGCTCTCGAACCCTATTGCGGATGATGCCCATCCTGCTTTCAGCAAGCTGTTTATCCGCACTGCGTATGATCATGAAAGTGGATGCCTTGTTGCCAGCAGACGCAAACGGGAGGCAAAGGATAGGTCGCTCTGGGCCGCCCATCTGCTCACAACTGAATGCCACACGCTGGGAACGGCGGAGTTTGAGACAGATCGGGCCGCTTTCATCGGAAGAGGATATCGGATAGCGGAGCCGCAATCTCTCCGCTCCTCCCTGAAAGGGAAAACCGGGTCTGTAGCCGATCCCGCCTTCGTCATGCGGCACCGCGTGCGAGTGGAACCTGGTGAGCAGGTTCACCTGTATGCAGTGACAGCAGTAGCCGAGTCGAAAGAAGAAGCAGTGGAAATTGCCTCCAAGCTGACAAAGGCACAAGCAGTTGAACGAAGCTTCCAGCTTGCCTGGACTCGCAGCCGAATCGAGCTTCGCAATCTTGGCATGGATCTGTTTGAATCCTTTTCTTTTCAGTCACTTGCTGCTCAAGTTCTACACACGCCACCTCTCCGAAACGAACGCAGTCTGCGTATCGCCGCAAATTCGAAGGGACAGTCTGGACTATGGTCCTTCGGTATTTCTGGTGATCGACCGATCATCGCGGTACGAATCGACAACCAGAGCCATATGCCGTTTATCATTAAGTTGTTGACAGGGCTCGAATATTTGAGAAGACTGGGGCTGCGCGTTGACCTTGTCATTCTGAACCAATCTGAAGAAGGCTATCAGCAAAATCTGCAGGAAGCTCTTGACCGCGCTGTAGAGCATGGTGTTGATCGCTTCGGAGCAGGGGGTGTCGGAATTCATGTCATTCCAGACAACCGACTAAGTGACGAAGAACGAACGCTTCTTTTGGCAGTTGCCCGGGTAGTGCTGCGAGCCAGTGGCCCAAGCATATCTGGCCAACTTCGTTTGCGGCAGCGTGCTGGTGGGGCCAAGTGGCCGGAACCGCTTAAGCGGGCAGCTGAACCGGATCGACTTCAAGCTGACCTGCCCCAAGCGCCATCTCTCGAGGCAAGAGAGCTTCTCTTCTATAACGGCTGGGGTGGATTTACTGCAGATGGCAAGCAATATAAACTCTTGATCAAGGATGGAAAGCATCTGCCAGCGCCATGGATCAACGTCCTTGCCAACCCTAGCTTCGGTGCCTTTGTCTCCGAGCTCGGTACTGGATATACCTTCTGGAGAAACAGCCGGGAATGCAAGTTGACACCATGGTCAAATGATCCGGTATTAGACCCGCATGGGGAACTCGGATATGTACGGGATGAGGATTCAGGTGACCTATGGACGATCACTCCATCGGCTGGTAAGGATGAGATTCCTTATATAATCACCCACGGCTTGGGCTTTACGACTTTTGATCATGAGCGTCTGGGGATCCGGCACAGGATGACCGTATTCGTCCCTAGAGAGGATCCCGTCAAAATTATACGGTTGAGGATCAAGAACACCTCATCCGTACATAGACGACTATCTGTTTCCTATTATGCCGAATGGGTACTCGGTGTGCAGCGCCAATCGAACGCTCCCTACATCGTAAGTGAGTGGAATGAAGAAGCTGCTATTCTGACTGCACAGAACCGATATCAAGAAAATTTCCGGGATGCGACTGCATTCCTGGGGATCTTCGCCCAGAACAACTCAGTCTCCAACAACATATCTTGGACCACAGATCAGCTGGAGTTTATCGGAAGGAACGGAAGCCTGGACCATCCCGCGGCGCTAAACCGCACCAGTCTGTCTGGGCGAACTGGGGTACATTATGCAAACTGCGGTGCAATCCAGCGGAAGCTGAATCTGGAGTCTGGCGAGGAGAAAGAGATCATAATCTTGCTCGGATGCGCATCTTCCAAGACCGAAGCAGCAAGCCTAGCTCAGCGATACAGCGACACATCGCACT
Source organism: Paenibacillus sp. P5_B5 (assembly GCF_056400365.1). NCBI lineage: Bacteria > Bacillati > Bacillota > Bacilli > Caryophanales > Paenibacillaceae > Paenibacillus > Paenibacillus sp. P5_B5. The sequence goes on along the minus strand of NZ_JBFULK010000002.1, from coordinate 439,650 downwards.
GTGCTGAAGCTTGGAAAGAGAATGCAGACTACTGGGATCGAACGCTAGGCCAGATCGTTGTAGAGACTCCCTCTACCGAGACCAATATTCTCCTTAACGGTTGGCTGCTCTACCAATCGCTCGCTTGCCGCATGTGGGCCCGTACTGCCTTCTATCAAGCAGGAGGTGCATTCGGATTCCGCGATCAGCTGCAGGATTCACTCGCATTCCTCCATACAGCACCCAGTCTTACGAGGAAGCAGATTCTCATCCATGCAGCCCATCAATATGAGCAAGGAGATGTGCAGCACTGGTGGCATGAGGAAACAGCCCGCGGCATCCGAACGCTATTCTCCGATGATCTGCTTTGGCTTCCTTATTCGGTAGCCCGATATGTGGAGCATACGGGGGATGATACTCTTCTCGACGAGATTGTACCCTATATTACGAGTGAACCGTTGAAGGAAGACGAGCATGAGCGATATGAGGAAACGGTACAGTCTGGCAAAAGCGGTACGGTGTATGAGCATTGCATACAGGCAATCGACAAAGCGCTGCAAAGAATCGGCGAACATGGACTACCCCTCATTGGGGTTGGGGATTGGAATGACGGCTTGAATTTGGTTGGTCATGAAGGACGTGGCGAGAGTGTTTGGCTCGGTTGGTTTCTATGCGAGATACTGCAGCGGTTTAAGCAACTAAGCGGGGAACGCGGCGAGACTGAACGAGAGACACACTACAATCAAATCCGCGATCAGCTGGCGCAAGCGATCCATGACCATGGTTGGGACGGGCAGTGGTATCGGAGAGCATTCACGGATTCCGGTGCTTGGCTCGGTTCTATCTATAACAAAGAATGCCGAATCGATTCCATAGCGCAATCCTGGTCCGTTATCTCGGGAGCAGCACCGCAGGATCGCGCTCATCAAGCTATGCAATCGTTCGATCGTGAGCTGGTAGACCGCGGGCTATCCGTAGTGAAGCTCTTAACACCTCCATTTGATCACACCGAACCAAGTCCGGGATATATTCAGGGGTATCCGCCGGGCATTCGCGAGAATGGGGCGCAATACACCCACGGAGTCATCTGGAGTATAAACGCTTGGAGCAAGCTGGGGCAAGGTGATAAAGCGTTCGAGCTATTCCATATGCTTAACCCGATTAATCATACACGTACTGAACATGAAGTACGAAGATACGTCGGGGAGCCATACGTAATGGCCGCTGATATCTATACCTCTGAGCCTCATCTTGGACATGCAGGCTGGACATGGTATACCGGCGCTGCAGGTTGGATGTATCAGAGCGGGATCGAGTCGATCTTGGGGCTCCGAAGACAAGGAAACCAACTCTACTTGAATCCGTGCATTCCTTGCGAGTGGCCTGGCTTCAAAGCTACCTATCGGTATGGTAACACAAAGTATTTCCTTGTTTTCAACAAGGATCCCGTTACAGAAGAAGATCTGAAGGCTGGACCTGACACATATATTGAACTGTCAGACGATGGCGGAGAACATCACATTTCAGTTAGATTATAATAAAGGGCACTGCACCGAAATTCAGAAGACTGAACATACAAAACACCGACCCCTGGTCGGTGTTTTGTGTTCTTTGTGTACCACGCATGGTAATTTACCATGATATTTATTTATGACGGCGCTTCATCATTCGGGTAAACATTAACAACGCGGCAATCATCATGGCAATAAAACCAACGTTGCTTGCTAATTCAGGCGACATGCCTAACAGAACAGAAAGGTTTATAACCACGCTGTTCGTAAGCCACGCAGTGGCAATAATCATCACCGGACGCCATACGTTATATCCTCTCATCCCCGTAACACTCCTGTCCAGTTCTTCAAATGAAGATAATACTCTAAATAATAGTCTATTAAATGTCATTATATCATGAATAAGAATGCGTTTACAGAAAAGCAATGAACGGCTTTGATCGTCAAGTAAGGGGCTGCAAGTTACAAAACTTTTAGTTTGAGTTAATCCTCCTTTAACAAAAGTAATTTATACTATACATAGAGCTTCATCATTACATTCATCAAAGAAAGGAATTCATCATATGGGGATTCATACGTATTTTCTATCGCTTAACGATCTGGAACGCATTATTCGTTGCCCAGGTAGATTCAAGTTTCAGGAGCATAGTGTATCGGCTCATTCTTGGAAGGTTGTTCAATATGCCAAAACATTGGCGGATATCGAAGAAAATAGCGGAGTCACTGTGGATTGGAAAAAGTTATACGAAATAACAAGTAGTCATGATTATGGAGAAATATTTATTGGCGATATAAAAACTCCCGTAAAGCACTATTCACTAGAACTTCGAGCTATGCTGCAACAAGTAGAGGAAGGTATGGTCGCTCATTTCATTGACGAGCATATTCCAGAAGAATTCAAGCCTATATTTCGCAGACAACTGCGCGAAGGCAAAGACGATTCAGTGGAAGGACTTATATTAGAGGTTGCTGATAAACTGGATCAGGTATACGAAGCCTTTACAGAGCTGCAACGAGGCAATACTGAAAAAGATTTTATCGCGATGTATCGTAATGCGCTTATAAAAATTAAAGGAATTAAGCTTCATTGCGTTGACTATTTTCTTACAAATATTTTGCCCGATATGGTCAACGAAGGATCAAAATCTTCTATTKATATTGCAACGATTACGAATGAAGCTCTAGCCTCATAGCTACTTTACTTCTTTATAGCCTTCCTTAGCTACCTCTCCTCTTACTTTTATTTTTCACTGCATATGATCGCGAATTAATCCTCTAATTTTTTCTGCAGGTACTTGGCTGGGGCAAAGCAATTAGCCACTCCCTTAATACAACAAACCCAGTATCGGCAAGGTACTGGGTTATTCTTTACATAAACTGTTTTGATATTAAAGTGCTTTAATAATCATTTCGCGGTAACGCCGCCATCTACAGGCAATTCAATACCCGTCAAATAAGACGCCGCATCGGAAGCCAGGAACAGGACCGCTTCTGCCACCTCGGACGCGCGCCCAACTCTTGGCAAAGCAGTCTGGGAAAGAAACCATTGCAGCATCTGGTCGTTGTTGATTAATTCTGCGCTCATCGGCGTTTCAATAAAGCCGGGGTGAACAGAGTTCACGCGGATATTATCTTTACCGAAATCGACCGCTGCCGCTTTGGACAACATGCGAACCCCACCTTTGGAAGCGGTATACGCGCCAGCGCCGCTGCCGCCGGTTAAACCCGCGATGGACGAAATGTTAACGATCGAACCGCCCTTGTTGTCACGCATGTGTGGAATGACGTATTTCATTCCCAGGAAGACGCTGGTCAAGTTGATGTTGATGACTTTATTCCATTGCTCGATCGTCGTCTCCAGCAAACCTACAGGATGGGAAACACCGGCATTATTGACGAGCACGTCCACCTTGCCGTATTTCGCGATCACACCGTCCACTACCTTGATCCATTCTTCCTCCGAGGCAACATTATGCGCGTAAGCTATCGCTTCTCCTCCAATCGCCTCAATTTCCTTTACGACATTCTGTACAGCAGCTTCATTCACATCGGTAGCGATGACTTTCGCTCCCTCTTTGCCGAACAAGATTGCCTCTTCGCGCCCCATACCGCTACCCGCACCCGTAATAATCGCAACTTTATCTTTTAGAACAGCCATATTTCAACTCTCCTTTTTTAACAATTATCATGATGATAGTTAAACTATCATTATGATATTAATTATATCATTACTAGTCAGATCTTCAAGACCTTCTTGTGAATACAGCCTACGAAAGCTTATAATACTCATAAGCCAAGATCATTTTGGACAGGAAAGGTTCGAACGTAAAATGGATCCGAAAACGAGATATTTGCAGGAACGCCAAAATAATAAACAACAACGTACCATACATATTCTGGAAGCCGCTGAATACGTATTCGTGCAAAAGGGCATAGAGAAAGCGACGATGCAAGATATCGCCAAAGAAGCGAATATCGGCATCGCGACTTTATTTCGGTATTATCCCAAGAAGGAAAAACTGATCGTTGCGATTGCTACCAAATTGACGGAAGGGATTTACGAAACTTTTCGATTGATCGCCGGAATGCCCATATCCAGCATAGATAAGATCGAACGTCTGATGGACTTCTTTTTCTCCAATATTCAAGACCCCGACAACTCGAGCATTATATTCATGGAGGATTTCGAAAGCCGTGCTGCCCACTTCACAGAACCTTTGGAAGATATCGAGCAATTCAATGAGCTGTATCGGTCTATTTTCAACGAATTTGAGACCATCATTCAGGACGGAATGACGGATGGATCTATTCGTTCCGATATTCCGATTTCCGATACCTTAACAACAGTGATTAACGTCTTTGGTGTTTTCTCAAGGAAACTGTCATTGCAAAATAACATCCTTACTTTCGTATCTGAACTGCCAACCGATAAGCAGCTCTTGATTCTGAAGAAGATTCTGCTCGAATATATACGCGCAAAATAAACGGAAGCTATTGACTGATTAATGCAAAGGGGCTGTCTACTGAGACAGCCCCTCTGTTTAAATTCTATCAGTTCGCTCTAAGAATTGAATTTACGCTTTCTTCCGATCAGCAATAGTACAGCTCCCAACAGGATCGCGCTATAGCCGATTAGTTGGTAAAGAATATGGCTTTCTTCCCCTGTCTGTGGCAGGACATTGCCAGAGTTTTGCCCATTTGGATTGGAAGGCTTGTTCTCTTGGTCTTTAGTCGGTGGTGGAGGTAAAGGCTCGAGATATTCTGTAACATCTGGATCCGTAATCTTTGTATTTGTAATGTCATAACCGTTTACTTCGGATTGGTATCCAGCTACTGGTTGTTCCCTCACTTCATACGTATATGCTTTACCATTAGGATCATTTACTGCCAAATCTGCAAATATATATTTCCAGCCATTTGCTGCCGTTACTTCTTGTGTTTTAATGATCATGCCATTTTGAAATAAGTCTACTTTGATACTGCTTGGACGATCTGCTTCATTATCACCTTTCCACGTCTTCGTTCCTTCTACTGAGGTTTGACCACTCGAAGTAGGTGGAATCGGTGGAATTGGTTTAGTAGGCGGTGTAGGCGGTGGTGTAGTCGGTGGTGTAGTTGGTGGATTTACTGGATCCTCATTCTTAGTGTTTGTAATGTTATAACCATCTACATCGGACTTATATCCCGCTACTGGTTGTTCTTTCACTGTATACATATAGGCCTTACCGTCAGCATCATATGCTGCCAGATTGTCGAATGTATACTTCCAATCGTTCGCCGATGTTACTTCTTGTGTTTGAATAACTTGTCCATCTTGAAGTAGGTCGACTTTGATGCTGCTTGGACGATCTGATGCGTTATCGTTTTTCCACGTCTTCGTTCCTTCTACTGTGGTTTGACCAAGTTTTGTATTGATGATATCAAAGCCGTTTACTGCGGATTTGTATCCGGCTACCGGTTGTTCTTTTACCTCATACGTATATGCATTACCATTTGCATCAAATGCTGTCAAATTTGCAAATGTATACTTCCAATCATTTGTTGCTGTCACGTCTTGGGTTTGAATGACTTGACCATTTTGCAGTAGGTCGACTTTGATGCTGCTTGGACGATCTGATGCGTTATCGTTTTTCCACGTCTTCGTTCCTTCTACTGTGGTTTGACCAACTTTGGTATTGGTGATATCAAAGCCGTTTACTGCGGATTTGTATCCTGCTACCGGTTGTTCTTTCACTTCATACTTATATTCATTTCCATCAGCATCAAATGCTGCCAGATTGTTAAATGTATACTCCCAATCGTTAGCTGCTGTTACTTCTTGTGTTTGAATGACTTTTCCATCTAGAAGTAGGTCGACATTGATACTACTTGGACGATCTGATGAATTGTTATCACTCCATGTTTTTGTTCCTGTAACGAATGTCGTTTTTACTTTATTCGGAATCATCAGCTTTACACCCTTTGCAGCATCTGCATCAATTGTAAAGCTTACTTTTGCTTCAGGATCAAAATTCAAATAATCTGGAGCTGCAATTTCTTGCACATAGTAGTTTCCTGCATCTAAGTTAGGAACTTCAACTATACCTTGGCTGTTTGTTGTATAGGTATCTCCAATTTGTTGACCTGACTCTGTATACAACTTAAACGAGACATTTGGGATGACTTTTTCTTCAGCATCTATAATGTGCTTAAAAATTCGTAATGTTCCTTTAGGTGGTAAATCTCCGTCAGCACCGCCGCCAGATGTAGTATTTTTGACTACGGCACTACCCGACTCAGTAACTAATTCTTTGTACAGAACTTGGTAATCAATCTTATAATCATTCTTTAAATGTTCTTGGCTCTTTCCGCTTTCCGTTATAGTAGTTGTATAAGAAATGGTAAAAGACCTACCACTTGCCATATCCTTATTAATCACTACTTTAAATGAATTATCATTATTAAACGTAACCGTTCCATAGTGTTGATCTTGAAATTGTTCAATTGATAAAGACTCTCTGTCACTAACTATTATCTTAAAACTATCTTTATTAAAGGTTTGACCTTCCTGCAAACTATCAGACACAACAATATCTGTACTTAAATATTCTTTGTTTAAGTTTATATTTAAGAACCAACGCACTTGATCGGCGCTGCCCGGCTGAATATCACCAGCTTTGTAGAAAAATGGCTTAGAGCCTGAACCGCCACTAGTTGGACCGAAAATCGTTACAGTTTGCTTTTTTAAATTTGTACCTAAATTTGTTTCAACCTCTTTCTTTTGATCCGTTGCTACATTAGAAGCTTGAACTGTAAAATAAATATGCCCTCTAATATTTTGAAGTTTTTCAACTGTATCAGTAAATGTACATACCACATCAGTTGTATTTACTTGACAAGTGCCAAACACTGTTCCTCCATCATTTTTTAATGGAATCGTTCCAGTATAACCTATTAATTCTGAAGGTAATGATAAGGTTAGTGTGTCCTCGGCTTTCATTTGATTCCCGGTTTTATCAGTAAAATTCACTTTGATTTGAGTCTGTTCTCCGTAATTTAGTTTCGTTTTTTCAATCGAAAAGCTGTCAACAAATCCGGTTGTATTTAACTCTTGTGCATTTGCGATTGCAGGTGCAAAACTTTGACCTACAGTAAATATAAAAGTCATGAGCACTAAAAAAACTGAATATAGCTTTTTTGACTTTATATACATGGGATCCTCTCCTTTAGTTTATTTTTATTATTGTATAAGCACACCAATCTAACTATATATGGTCACGTTGAATAAATTCTGAATAAAAAAAAGACACCAATCATAGTGTCTTTTTTCAGCTTCATATACTTTTTATACTCTCGGGTTCATTTCATAGTTTTCTAAACAGCTATTTTACTAATAATGAATTCCCATAGGATTAATCTTTTCTTTGAAGAATGTAATGATAGCGATTCCCCTCATTTTTCACCACACTCTTATTCATCTCTCCCTTCAATTTGCCGATCGACCTCTTGAATTTCCTCCTTATTTACTGCACCCGCGCCGAAGAAATCAACCAGCTTGTCTTTCGCTTTTTGCTTTACGGCGCTATCAATACTCATTGCTACACGAGTGGCAGCAAACAACAATACTCCTAAATCATCTGCATAACCTGCAAGTGGAACAAGGTCTGGAATTCCATCAAGTGGAAAGATCAAATAGCCAAGCCCTCCATAGATAATAGCCTTGTCTTTCAGTGAAGTGTTCGGACTCTCGAGCGCATAAAATAATGTTAGCCCACTATATATGACCTTTTGCCCAGCGGCAATTGCATTCTTCTTAAGCTTGTCCCAAAATCGATCCTCTGAAAAATGTTTTTGATACTTTGTTTCGTCGCTCATTCTAACCCCACCCTTTAATATTAATGTGTTCGACAGGTTTATTGGTATTCCTTTAGGTTGAGGTAGTTCATCAAATATTATGTGGATAACTTCTCTATCCTCATATCCCTGGAATGAAAAAAGACACCCTTTCAGGTGTCTTTTCTACTTACGTTTTTACATTTACACTTGTTTAAACTCGATCCACTCAATCTGTATACCCGGTTTGACATGGTCAAACTTTAATTCATAAAGGCCTGCTTCCAGTTCAATTTTCACAAGCTTCAGATTGATCCATCTGCCGTCCGTTCCATTGGTTTGAATGGTCGTCATCGGTTGATCGTTTAAGGTCACATTACATGCGCTCTGAGCCAACTCGTTATCTGGAGACATAACATTGACAAAGATCCGGTATACCCCAGCCTGTTCTACTTTCATAAAGGTCGATCCGGTTGCGGAGACTTTAACTTGCGCATTGTGGGATACTGCATGCACTTGCTCCGTTGGAAGAGATGGACTTGCCTTGAATGTATTGTCCATTTCTTCAGTCACTTGTTTTCTGGAGAACACCGGTGCTTGCATCAGGAATTCACAAATATTAATAGCACAGCGCTGCAGCTCTCCGCGGGTTAAGGTACCGTTTGCCAGAGATTCAATGGTATTGTCTCCCCAAACATTGGTTTCCGCGCCATAGTTACTCACAACCATATAAAGATCGTTTTGTGCACGAACCATCCAATTTGTATATTTTCGATCCGGAGAACCTCCATGGACAACATCATTCATGATGGCCCACCAATCCGTCATCACGATGCCTTTGAAGCCCCATTCCCCACGAAGAATTGTGGTATTCATATCATAATTAGAAGCCGCCCAATGCCCGTTGATGGGATTGTAGGAGGTCATAATCGAATTCGCACCGCCCTGTTTTACCGCGATTTCAAAGCCTTTCAGATAAATCTCCCGAAGGGCACGCTCAGACACGACAGCATTTACCTTGCTGCGATATTTTTCCTGGTTATTACAGGCAAAATGCTTCAACGTGCCATTCGAGCCGCCTTTCATGATGCCTTGAGTGCATGCTGCAGCAAACATCCCGGAAATCAGCGGATCTTCCGAAAAATATTCAAAATTACGTCCATTAAGCGGACTGCGCCGAATATTCAAGCCGGGTCCAAGCAAGGCGTCAATATTGTTGCTTAATAATTCCTGGCCTTCCATGAAATAAAGTTCTTCGACCAATTCAGTGTTCCATGTTGCGGCAAGCAAGGTTCCAATAGCAACCTGAGTTGCCTTCTGCCCGCTATCCATCCGAATTCCGGACGGTCCGTCCGACGTACAGGCAACCGGAATTCCGTAACTGAATAACTGATCACTTACACCCCCGAAGGCCGAAGCCGTACCCGGTGTAACCAGCGGACTGCTCATGCCTTCTCCTCTAACAATTGCTGCCAAATCTTGATCGCTAAGCTGAGCTATAAAGGCTTCCATGCTCACTTTCCGGTCATGAACATCTCTTAATTTATACCCCTTATCACCGGTTTGCTCCAGGGTATTAGGAAGATTCTTCTCGATCCGCTCCGCAAGCGAAATCTTACGTGTCGGCACATCTGCAAACGTAGCTTCATACGTACCATCTTCCTTCCGAGAGCCTGGTTTCATTCGTGTAAAGCTTTCCGTTGGCGCCATCGCCTCTTGCAGCTGCTCTACGACTTGAAGAGTTTCTACTGTATAACCTTTCTGTCCTTCAACGTCTATTTCCACTACATTTTTGACACTGTTCCCCACATATAGACGATACGTCCCGGCTTCCATAACATAAGCGGAAGGATGCCCTGTCACACCGGCGTCATCATAGGAAGCCATAGCATGAACAGGGAAGCTCACGGTAAGACGCTGCGATTCACCTGCCTGAAGTTCTTTTGACTTCACGAATGCTGCCAAAGCTTTAGCTGGTTGGCCCAGCTTTCCTTGCGGTGCTTCATAATAAACCTGAACGACCTCTTTGCCTGCAAAGTCTGTTCCGATATTTTTGACAGCTACGCCGATTTCAACGTATTGTTCTCCTTCTTTGACAGTCAGTTTGGCTTCCCCAGGTTCAATGTTAAATTGGGTATAGGATAAACCGTAACCGAATTCAAACTGGACTTTTTCTGGTCGAAACGTTTCGAAAAAACGGTAGCCTACGTAAATATCTTCTTCATAAACGCTCTTTTTCTCATTTCCATAATTGCGAGTCGAAGGATAATCGTTGATCGAATATGCAATTGTATCCGTTAATTTACCACTCGGTGTCACATCCCCAGCCAGCACATCTGCAATGGCATTGCCACCTTCCATGCCACCATGCCAAGCGTAGATCACACATGGAATCGGGTGCACGTAGCTTTCATTGTTCAGCCAGCTCATATCAATGATATTCGATACATTCAGTACAACGACAGTTTGTTCAAAATAGGTCGTCACCCGCTTCAGCATTGCTTGTTCTTCTGCTGTTAACTGGTAGCTTCCTGGCCTATCGGCGTTATCCTGATCTTCTCCTGCCGTACGTCCGATTACAATGATCGCCTTATCGGATTTGTTCCTTGCTTCTAACACCAGCTCATCGGTTAAAGCCATTTCCTTCTGATGCCACGGTTCAGCTGCCCAGCCGCCTCCGCCATTATCAAATGGATTTTGCTCAATCCATTGTTCATATACGGCCGCTAACTCTTCATTGACGGTGATATTCTTTTTACTCCGAAGACCGTCTAACAGATTAGTTGTATAAGAAACATGGACGCTGCCGCCCGAACCTGTACCACTGCGATAATAATTAACCTGAGTTCTGCCGAAGATCGAAACGTTTTCTTTATTTCGAATGGGAAGAACATGTCCTTCATTTTTTAAAAGCACAGCACCTTCTGCGGCTACTTTTCTACTAAATTCAGCAAAACCTTTTAATGGAACTCCGAATTTCTGTGTGCTCAATTTATTCCCTCCAGATTGTTTGTTCGATACATTTCTAGTCTACCTTCATTTGTATCTAGTATCATAGTAACAAATCTATACAAATATAAACACTCTGCAAAATTTATATTCCTCAATTTAACTTAATAAAGGAGTCAGCAATAATAGCTGACTCCTTTTGAAAAGCTTCGAATTCTATGACTCCAACGTATACCTCTTTTTATTTCCTAGCCAAAAACTCATCTAACTGACGCTGGATCTCAGCCACATATTCATCAATGCCTGCATCCTTTAGCTTCTTAATGGCCTTAGGATATTCGGTTTCAAAATCTACAAAACCGGAGCGGATCGCAGCCAAGTCCTTGCCTGCAACTTCTTTCAGTGCTGTTTCGATTAATTTAACCTTCTCATTATTAAACCGGAAGCCCAATGATTCTGATAGTTTAGCCTTGTCATCCCAGCTTTTATAAAGGTCGATGGACTCTTGCGCAACGTCCGGTCCAAACAATTGGTAGTTTTGGTTTCTAAACATCCATTCATAGAAAAATTCGCTAGGGGTCAGCTTTTTGATTCTTCCATCTACAATCTCGTAATCCTTGCCTTCAACACCATAAAGGGCAAATAGATAATTTTCTTTGGATTTATAAATCCAGTTAATAAACTTCATAGCCCCTTCCGGATTTGGAGCCTTGACAGGTATGCCTAGAACTTCTCCACCTGCGGCTGTAATATAACGTGGTTTATCTTCTGCTAGCAGGTACGTTTTAATTTCTGCCTTCGGTGCATTTGCTTTGATTGAATTGATAATTTCCATTTCCTTGCCTAAAGATCCTTCAACCCATAAGTATAAACCTGTCTGCATACGAGAGTCTCTTTCATTATATTTAATGGTCAGATCCTCTGTATATAACCCCGCATCATACATTCCACGGTTAAACTTGACTACTTCCTGGAAAGCCTCTGTTTCATAATAACTATACGCTTTTTTGCTGTCTTCCCCGAATACGATCAAATCTTCTACGGCAATCCAGTTATATTGTTCATCGGCAAAATTTCGGGTTAAAGGCTTAAAGATAATATCAGCAGGTCCTTTCATTTCAGGAAACTTTTGCTTTGCCTTTGTTGCAAATTCTTTTAAATCATCGGCTGTTTTCAAGTCGGTCATCCCCACGGCTTCCAGTATATCCTGACGAACGGCTACCAGCTGATACATGGCAGAGGATGGAGCATATGCCGATGGAATGCCATGAATTTTACCATCAATGATTGCGCCTTTAAGATGTTCCGTTGGCAACACTTTAAGCATATCCTGACCGTACTTCTCAATTAAATCATCAAGCGGCATACTTTGTTTCTTATTAACGATCGTAGAAAGGTCCGGTAGTCCATCCCAATACAGATCAATCGGTTCATTTGCAGCCAGCATAATATCTTTTTGTTCCCAATACTGGGCCCACGGTACAAAAGTAACTTCTACCTTTAATCCAAGATCAGCTGCCATCTTCTCGGCAAATTCATTGCCAAGAAATTCACTCATGCGATCACTTCGTTCTCCAGGGTACAAAATCGTGACGGTTTCGAGCTTACCCCCGCCCTCTTTATTGCTACTGCAACCAACCACAATAGAAATAGACAAGATCATTACAACCACAAAGATAAGCATTTTTCTCGCCTTCATTAGAACACCCTCCTAATATAATGGTTAATATATGTTAAGCCTTATTCGGCTAGTAACCGATTGCGCCTATTCCTTGACTGCACCTGCCATAATACCGTGCACGAAGTACTTTTGAATGAAAGGATAAAGAAATATGATCGGTCCAATCGTAATAACCGTTATAGCCATCTTCACAGTTTCTGCGGGCAACGTTATGCTGCCTGAAGCCCCTGATGGAATACGGCCAGAACTGATCGCATTTACATTAGACAGAATGTTGTAAAGGTAATATTGTAACGGAAATAATTTATTATCATTAATAAAGATCAGAGCATGCCACCAATCATTCCAATACTGCAGCGCATACATTAAACCCACCGTTAGGAGTCCGGTCTTGCTTAAAGGAAGAGCTACTTTAAGATAAATCGTAAAATAATTGGCTCCATCCATCTCCGCAGCCTCATATAAAGAGGGTGAAATGTATGCAAAATATGTGCGCAGCAAGAACATATTCCACACGCTAAATATAGAAGGAAGGATTAATGCCAAAATACTGTTTTTCAATCCATAAACATTGACACTGACGATGTACCACGGAATCAAGCCAGCCGAGAAGATAATCGTAAAATTACAGATAAATGCAAGAATGTTACGATATTTCATCTTTTTGATAGATAATGAAAATGCAATCATACTCGTAATCAGCAACGCACCTAGCGTACCAACGACCGTTACAAAAATGGTAACGCCATAGGATTTGAGTATTTTCATCCCACTGTTCACGAAAATATATTTATACGTATCCAAGCTAAAATTTTGAGGGTTTATCGAATATCCGTTTCTAGCAATAGCCTGTTCTGACGAAAAGGACACACTTAAAGTTAAAATAAGAGGATATAGACACACGAGTGCAAAAAATCCAATGAAACCGAATGCAACACCCGTCACCATTCTATCGCCAAGTAATCTATTCTTTCCCATCATTAAAATAGACCCTCTCCGTCGTTTATTTTCTTTGCTGTTTTATTTGCAGCCGTAATTAGAATCAATCCCATAACTGACTGAAATAATCCGATTGCAGTCGTATAAGAAAAACCTAATGTACGCATAGACATGTACACATAAGTATCGATAACCGTTACCTCGTCAATGAGTACCGGGTTATTGCCGACAATTCCATAAATCATACCGAAGTCACCGTAAAAGATCCGCCCAACGCTGAGTAAGGTTAAGACAACGATCGTCGGTTTTAACATCGGAACCGTTAAGAAAAGAATTTGCTGCAGTTTATTAGCGCCATCGACTTTAGCTGCTTCATACATGCTGTTATCAAAGTTAGCCATGGCTGCCATATAAATAATGGAACTATACCCGCTCCATTTCCAAACACTCGAAAGAATAATGATCCATTTCCAATACTTCGGCTCTGAATACCAACTGATCGGTTCTGCTCCAAAGAACTCCAAGATGTTATTCGCAATACCTACTTCCGTGGAAAAGATTCCGTACAGAATAGCCCCTACTACGATCCAAGATAAGAAATAGGGAAAGAACATCATGCTTTGAGCTATCTTTTTGTATGCCTTATTCCGGATTTCGTTGAGTAGAATAGCAATACTGACAGGAACTATAATGCCTAATATAAGGCCAAAAAAGTTGATGAATAGTGTGTTATAGATAACCTTCCATCCCATGCTGTTCGAAAAAAAGTACTTAAAATTGTCCAAGCCAACAAATTTACTGCCGAAGATTCCATCGACCACATTAAAATCGGTAAATGCCATCCAAATTCCTGCAAAAGGGATATAAGCGAACATGATCAGCACGATAAGAGCAGGCACGCACATTAGATACAGGATTCTATTTTTCTTTATTTCATATAGAAACCCCTTAGCATCTGATTTCATTCCATCACTACCTTTGCATTGTGATTACGCGATTATCTGTAATGCTTTGTTGCAGCTCTTCTTTTAGATGATCAATATCAATCACAGTACTGGTAACTCTTGCCTCTTCCGCTGCATAGGCCATAATGTGACTTTCTACAGACATGTTAATAGAAGATCTGCTGCTGAAGCTGGCGCTCTTCAAATTATTCATGAAGTCGATCATCAGCCCTGTATCTCCGCCATTGTGTCCGCCGGTCATGGCAGCTGGTCGAATGACGGTTTGCGTATTTTGTTCAGCCATATTGGAGCTAAATCGGGTGACTTCAATGATATTTAAGCTGTCATCACCTCGAATTTCTCCATGCTCGCACATAATTTTGATCGTACGATACATTTTATTGGTAAATCCGCTTAGGTTAAAAGTTGCCGTAACCCCGTTTTTAAACTCGATAACCGTTACCTGATGATCACATACATCATTATCAGATCGATATACACAGTGTCCATAAGGACTCGTTTCTAACTCCTTTAGCAACCCCTCTTCCGTCTGATCCACTGAAATGGCTGTAGCCGGCCATTGTCCTCTTATGGGTAGATAGGCTTTTCTTACATCAAATCGGCAATCGGCGGCCACTTTACAGTCCAAGCATCGATCAGCACTACCCGCTGGTGCATTCTCTTCTTTAAAATAAGTCAGGTCACCATAGGAAGAGATCCGTTTGGCATGACTGTCTACCAGCCATGCCAGTATATCCATGTCATGACAGGACTTCTGCATCATGATTGGGCTCGCCAGGTCGCTTCTTCTCCAATTGCCCCTTACAAATGAGTGAGCCATATGGAAATTGCCGACGTTCTCATTATGCTGAATGGTGATGATCTTTCCGAGCTCATTGCTATCAATGATTTTCTTGATCTCTGTAAAGAAATTGGTATATCTGAGTACATGACATACGATAACTTTGCAGCCTTTTTCATTGGCTTTGTGTTGTATTCTTAAACATTCATCTGGACTTGGCGAAATGGGTTTTTCCAAAAGAATGTCATAACCAAGGTCAAGCGCCTTCATCGTTTGTACATAATGATCTCTGTCCATAGAAGAAATGATAATGGCATCGCAAATTTTTCCTAATTCATAAAATTTATCTACGGATTCAAATTGTTTCTCCAGAGGAATCTGAAACTCATCTGCTGCAGCCTTTCTTCTGCTGTCATTCGGTTCAACTACCGCAACAATTTCCGCACTTTGGTAAGCTTCTCTTGAGTAGATCATGCCTCTTTGTCCTGCACCAATTAATGCTAATTTCAAATTAATGACCTCCAGCTAACTATTATTTGTCCTAGACTATCTATTCCTGTTCTGGAACTTTAGGGTCTTCGAGTGGATAATATCCTTCAGGATAATACGTATCCCATATATTCAAAAGTGGATCTTCATTGGTTATTTCGACTTGTATCGTACCTGCCTCATAATATCCATCCTGCTCTTCATTTTGTATATTCAGCTTGATATAAGAGCGGTCTTTGAACAAGAGTGCCAGACTTAATGTATAGTGTCCCGGTGACAGATCCGGCAATTGTATAATCTCGTTATGGACAAGGTCCCCGGTTAACCATGAATGTGTTGCAGCATGCAGAGGAAGTTCATAAGATGTGTCCCCTTGCTTTAATTGCGCCCATAACTGAAACTCCTGATAAATTCTCGAGCTCCCTGTGTTCACAAACCAGAATCGAAGCGGCAAGCTTCCCTGGCTTGAAACGGTTTCCGGATAAGTCAGTCTTCGCAGCGTAAGGTCATATCCAAGTCCTAAATCTATATTGGAAACGCTTGCATGCCAGCGATAAGCTTCACGTTTAATATGAGGACCACAAACGTTACCCTTTACATGTAGGACAACCGGGTAACTCTTCCATACATGCTGCAGCTTTTGTTTGGCAAAAGCCTCGCAGCATTCAATCCAATTCTCTTCACTGCACTTCACCAGCAAGCCAAATCCACGGCCATGTTCTCTTAAATAATGAATCAATCTATCATTGCACAGATCGACAAGAAGCGTCTGTGTTTCAAACGAATCCATATAGGCGTTCCATTCTTCCTTGCTGTTAGCCAAAGTCGATATCACAACACCTGCAAGGCGCCTGTCCGAGTCGATATAGCTCCCGACTTTTCTGATCAAAGCCGCAAAGCATTGATCAGCGTACTCTTTTACCCATGAAGGTAATTCTGGCGTCAGTACCAGTATGGGATTTCGGGAAGTGTTAAGGGCTTCCTTTATCTTTTCGAGCCTATATTCTCCTCTGACCGACTCCAGCTCTTCCCATGAAAAGGAAACGTATTCAAATTGTCCGCTGCTTGAAACAGAATCATTCCTCGGTAATGGATGAGGTCGGATTTTTATGGTTTTATACTTCTCATAGTTTTCAAGCGAATATTTACCCATCCGATTCCCTCCCCTGTAAATGGCTGTCAACGGTCTTAAGGAATTGTTCCATATCTGTGGCTGTTACATAGGGCATGCTTCCGATCTTGTCGATTTCTTCCTTCAATACGATCATGCTTAAGGTATTAAATCGAGCTCCCGTCCTCATATAATCTGCAGCTGCTCTTTGCAATGAAGTTGTGAATTGGCCTGGGTTGCCGACAGGATCTGCCTTTATGTCCCCAAAGGCTTCATTACGAAGCATGTCATCCCCTTCCAATGTTGGATAATTATAAAATTGTCTTTGGACCTGCACGATATTGCTTTGTTCATTGTCAAGAATAAGCGATAATCGGGTGTCATAGAGCCAGCTAGCACTCCAGAAGCCTTGTATGGATAACTCAGGAAAATATTTGCCATAGAATTCGATTGCCATGGTCATTGAATTTTTCAGCCTCTCAGGGTTGTAACCAGGGCCGGATGGGATGTGAAGCGCTAAGAGCAAATCCCCTTGTTGAAGAACCGGTTCCCATTCCTTCTTTAATATAGAAGTCGGTTCTCCTTCAACGAATCCCATAGGATTAATCCTGTTTGCTTGGATGTCATCCACATTCTCCTCCCATTCCGACGTGAAATGGCCTTGAGGATCATAAACATCATTGATTCCATTCCTTTGTCCATCGCTGCGGAACTCTTCTCCCGCATGTCGAAAGGCAATGACTTTGTGCGTGTCAACATGACGAAACATGGTGAAATTATCTTCAAATCGGTATGGAATAAAGTAAAACCGATCCAACAGAAAGATGGAGCAAGTATAAAAATTCATCACCCACGGGAAGTCATGAACCATGGAATCACCGTGTAAAACCATTTTTTTAAATTGATCCTTCAGGGGCTGATGAGGAATTTTCTCATAGTACACTTTAGGGACCGAACGCTCCTGCAACATCTTTATAGAAGGGACAACACAGGCAAGCAGCAAAAGAAATGAATATAAATCTCCATATTGCTTCATACATCCTGGAGTCATATTCGTATAAAAGGCTTCATCACAGCGATTACGAGCAGAACACATATCTTCTACTAAAAATTTGGTAAAAAGAAATAGTACGGCATCTTTTTCTATCGCTTCAATCCCTTGAACGAGCCATTGCTGTGTATTCTCGGGAATTTGATACTGCTCAAACAGTTCAGATAGAAAATCGCGTGGAATGAGATGGGTCTTGTTATTCGGTTCATAGCGTTTATATTTCTCTTCTAATCCTTCCGGCAGATAATCAAAATCACAGTATGCTATACACTCGTTATAATTGAGCCGACTCTCCATTCATTTCTCACCCCCGTTCAACTAACAGCTTACCCATTGTGTAATAGCCGTCCGCATATCCCTCGATCGCAAGCTTGATATTCCCGATTTCTTCCACACCAGTTTCTATACCAATTTGGAGCATATACTCTCCTTCCAGCATATCGCATGGTATAGAGAAGCTTTCCTCCCAAGCAATATCTTCGTCCGGCAGCCATGTCCTTATAT
Organism: Paenibacillus sp. P5_B5; assembly: GCF_056400365.1. NCBI lineage: Bacteria > Bacillati > Bacillota > Bacilli > Caryophanales > Paenibacillaceae > Paenibacillus > Paenibacillus sp. P5_B5. The sequence continues at coordinate 421,378 of NZ_JBFULK010000002.1, read as the reverse complement.
CTTCTTTGCTATAAAGCGTATACATTTGATCATTGCCAATAAGCCTCACCACCAGTGGGTAGTGATTATAGATCGGAGCGACTCCAACATTAGCCCACAGAGCAGTAATATCCAGTTCTCCGCCCGCCTTTACTTCAGTGTCATACGTGAGCTTTCTTAATTCAAAGCGGTATCCCATCTTCTTCAGCCATGCCTTAACATTCTCTTTCCAATGTTCCGGCACTACAGTTCCTTTGTTGTTAAAAGAAGAAATATGCCATTTGAGCGTTTCCTGAATAATGTAATCTATATCCCAGTCCTGAAGATACCAGTCATTCATATGCCAGCATGCTTCAAATAAAACCGGAGCTTTCTTCCAGGCATCCCCCATATTGAAGTTCTGTATGTTCTGAGGGTAGAAATCCGTCATATGAGACCACCTATCCCCATGAAAACCGCCCATATCTCCCAAGCAATCGACACGAAAGCCCACTTTAGCTTTGCGGTCGGTTATAATTTTGATAGACATCGGATCATGCAAAAGGGCCTGGAGAGGAGTTATTTTAAATCCATCGAAATAGGCATCGGTAATACGCTGAATGGCCTCCGGCTCTAAAAACTCGGTTCCCCCACCTTCACCCCATGCTCCTACAATGGTCAAATCTACAGAGCTTATAACGGGATGTCCGTCAAACCGTGCTGCAAAAGCCTTAATAAAATCAGACCAATACTTAACATATCCTGTTGTCTGAGGATCTACTTTCCAAAAAGGAAACTCTGGCTCCTCCGGACTTTCCGCCCGAAACCATTCCGGTATATCATCTTCTTCGCTTAACGCGTATGGCGAACAACGGACCACTGCAGTAAAACCCATTGACTTGGCATAGTCCAGCTTTTCCTCCAGCACTTCCCACTTATATATCCCTTTCTGGGCTTCCAGATCCCTCCAGCGTGCACTGCAGAAATACGCTTTGCTGTCAGGGTGATTGTAAGTTCTGCTGTCTTCAGTAAACTTATATTTCTCATGCACTTCCCCTCTGTTGTCGTAAATAGGGTCAGGGTCACCCATTAATCCTGGCGCTGCTGTAAAACCAATGCCTGGATTGCTTATGATGTCATCTAATATTACTGGGTACACCGTTACTGCTTTGTTCATGTTTCATCAGCTCCCCATTATGTAATAAACAGTGTTTACATTCTTGTTACGTTAATTATTACGTTATATATTGTCTTTGTTTAGTAATCTTATGTTATATCATCTACACCTAATCTTGCAAGATAAAATTTATCTAATCATTAGAATAAAGGTGTACATGACATAGCGTAAATGTGTTATTATAGATTTTAATAATAAATTCATGTAAAATAAGAACGTAAACTATTACGTAACAAGATAATCAAAAGGCTAATGATTGTTTACTACTTAACTTGCGATAAATTTTACATTTTAAAGGAGACTGGGCATATTTATGAGCACGATTCGGGATATTGCTAAATTGGCAAATGTATCCACAGCTACCGTATCTAGAGTTTTGAACAATGATACGAAATATAAAATGACTGATGAAACACGCGAGAGAGTTTGGCAGGCTGTTACTCAGCTTAACTATAAAATCAATTCAAGCCCAAAGCGTAAAGCATTAACTGAGGATCATCCCACAAATAAGTCACACATCAAGATCGGGTGTGTGTTAAGTGTTACAAAAGATAAATATAATGATCCTTATTTCATGTCGATCTTGTCCGGTGTGGAAGAGCGATTGCTCAGTTCAGGGTATAACATTGCCTTTATTCGGACTGGATTTGAACTGGATGATAAGCAGATTTTATTCAATACCTTCAGTGAATCGATTACAGGTCTTATCCTTATGGAATCATTGAACAGTGAAACCTATGAGTATATACGCAAGAAGGTCCCATATATTGTGGGGGTCGATACAGAACGCGGGGATATCGATAATGTAGGCTATGATCATTACAATGTTGCTTCTATAGCAGTAAACCATCTTATTGAAAAAGGCCATACCCAAATTGGTTTTATCGGGGGAAGCGGATTTACACGTAACCTGAAAGAGAGCCGTCGCTATCGAGGCTACTTTGCCACGATGCATGCCGCCGGATTGCTTGTTAATCCCGATTGGGTGATTGATTGCATGTGGGATGAAGCGATCTGTATCGAAAATATTAATCGTTTATGCCAAACCAAGAATTATCCAACCGCCTTCTTCGTTGCCAGTGATTTAATGGCGATGGCCGCTCTTAACGGTTTATATAACAATGGCGTCTCTGTTCCTAATGAAGTGGCTGTTATCGGTCTATCCAACATTGAAGTATCCAAGTATTCCAATCCACCACTATCTACGATTGATATACCGACCAAAGAAATCGGCATGGTCGCTGTCGATCTATTAATAGACAGATTAAATGGAAATGATCTGCTGCCTAAGAAAGTTATTTTACCTACGCATTTGGTGGTAAGGAGCTCGAGTTGAGGGGAACAGATTAGATCCCGGTATAAGCTGTTCGCTCTATGAAAAGGCAAAAATCGACCTTGAGGGGTCGATTTTTTTGTTTCTGATTAACTTTAATACCGATGCTTACCCGATGATGAATCCTAGTGATAAATATCGCTGCTGTGCTCGTAACGAAGAAATACAGATCAACCCGTTTCACGTAATCAATTATCCATGTTGCTCGTTCTTTCTTAAACAGGTGTTACCTTGCACCCACAGCTTTCACAGTATTTCGCATCATGCTCCAAAGCTGCATGGCAATTAGAGCACTCTGGCATTGATACTACTACTTCCGCATCAACTGGAATTACATCAACAGGTGTAATATGCGCTTCAAATTTATTGCCACATGAAGGACAGAACTTTGTGTCGAATGACACGACTCTCCCGCAAACACAATCCTTTTCATTCTTGAGCTGCTTAATCCTCTGCTCAAGTGTGCTAATTTCATGCTGAATAGCTAGGATCTCCTGAGAGTTCCGGCTGATTAATGAGGCTTCCTGATCAATCGAATCGTTGCAGTAGCCGTTAAAAACCGCCAATCCAAGCGTCATCAGCTTGTGATCAATCTCTTTTTTCTTCGAGGAAATTTGTGTGGAAAGTCGAGTGATTTCAACTGTCTGCTGCGCCATATCCGACACTTTAGTTGCACCTTGCTTTAATTTATCCAAAAAATTAGCCATGATGACCCCTCCTATAACCAATCATAATATCCTGTATATAACTTATATAATAACAGATTCTTGTGTGACAATAATACAGGCCTCCCACAGGAGATTATTCTCCACCGTGGAAGGCCCGTTAAATTTCATTCTTTCAATTTACTATAATTCCTTCGAACGATAATCAAAAGGATCTATTTGCTTCAGCACTGTAAGTTCTTTATCCGTTGGCAACGGTGTATAGCGAATTTCATCGTACTTTAAAGCAAAGCCTGTATTCGCAGCAACTTCCTCTAATGATGAAGTCGGATGAATGGAATCGAGATACAAGCTGCCATTTTTGAACTCAAATACACATAGGTTCGTTACAATTTTGTGGAGATTTCCTCTAGTTGTAACGAAATTGACTTTCTCTACAAAGGTGCGCTTGTCGTGCTTCGTCCGCCAGATAATCGCTCGCTTCGCTGTTGGAATAAGCACTGCGCTGCCTGCTCCACCTGGCAATCGAACCTTCGGCTTATGATAATCCCCGATAACCGATGCATTCACATTACCCGTAACATCGAATTGTACGCCGCCAAGGAATGCCACATCAAGTCCGCCTCGCATCGATAGATCAAATACATGCTCTAATGGGAAATACGCTTCCCCAGTAGCTAGCAGCTCAGCACCTGCTGATGAGTAGGATGGCTTTTTGATCGAGGCTGGATTTACACCACCAGGAATATTCAAGTGTACAAGGTTTGGCGCATGCATGTGTCTTGCCAGCATCATCGCGACCATTGGCATTTGGGAAGAAACACCATGGAATACGCGATCCTCATCTTTCAATAATCTTGCCATTGCACAAACCATAATATCGCTGACTCTTGGCTCGCTTTTCTTATTCATCAAGTTCATCATATTCATCTGAATCCACCTACCTTGAAGCCGCCTCGATCCTTATTTTCGTATTCCTGTAAATAAGTGTCCATTTCTTCGGCTTTTAACTTTTTGAAGCGTTCGATTGCTTTCATATCGGCATCATAAGCTTTCTCAACAGAACAAGGCGCAGCACCTCTTGGTGCATGAACAACCGCACTTACCAAGAAACCTGGGATATCTACTTGTTCAGGGTTCATTCTAATTTTGCTCTTCGGCACAATTTTCTCTGTTGTTACAATAACCTTTTTGGCTGCACGACTCATCAGAGCATCCTCAAATTTCGGACCATAGATCACAGCGTTGCCTAGTTCATCTGCTTCCTGTACATGAACAACCGCCACATCAGGTACAATCGCTTGAACGACTGTTACAGGCTCACCGCTGAATGGATCCTGAATGACTTTGAAATAATCCGCTACTTGCAGTAGATCACCCGTCTTAAGACCTGCAACTGGCATGAATGGAACTCCTGAAGATGCAGCTCTAAGTGCACAGATAACTGTGTAGCAAGCATGCTCATTGCCGATTACCGCACCACTTTCAACCGCTTTGCGGTAATGCATCGCCAGACCGAACTCTGTCTCATAGCTGACAAAGCCTGCATCAACCGATTGCACGGAACCAGTCGCACAAAGAAGATCGATGTCATGTGCTCCGGCTGTTTTGACAATTCGAAGATTCTTGCGCCTCTGACGCGCTAACTCCCTAACCATCGCCATTGGCGCACGGTGAAGAACATTTCCTCCGAAGGAAATACGATCTCCGTCTCTAACCATGCCCGCAGCTTCCACTAAACTCATTACTTTAGAACTCATTCGATTCGCCCCCTACTTAACTGCATTACAAGCAATATGAACGGCATCCCATACGCCTGCAAAAGGCGGAGCATAGCATAAGTCGACCATTCCAAGCTCTCGTGTTGTCATTTTACTGTGAATTGCTACTGCAAAAATATCGATTCGAAGCACAACGCCTTTCTTACCGATCCCTTGCGCACCAAGCAGGACTTGCGTCCTCTTATCGTATATAAGCTTAAACTGAATTGGCGTTGGATCCGGGTAATATCTTGGATGATCGCCAGAGGTAACGAACACGGTGTCGTATTCAATTCCAAGTCTCTGTGCATCATACTCAGACATTCCTGTTCTACCAAGTTCAAGTCCAAGCACCTTAATCGCTGCACTACCGAGCGTTCCAACGAATTTCTCATGCTTGCCAAGCATGTTGCTGCCTGCAATACGACCGCATTTATTCGCTGTTGTCCCAAGTGGGATGAACGTATTCTCCTCCATCACTTTACTGTACACTTCAGCACAGTCCCCAGCAGAGTAAATACCCTCTACGTTCGTTCTCATTTCTCGATCGATGATAACAGCACCATTCTTGGCAAGCGCAACTCCTGAACCCTGCAAGAAATCAGTTGCTGGTCTTACACCAATAGAGAGAATAACAAGATCCGCTGGATATAAGCCTTTATCCGTCTGAACGCCCTGTACCTTGCCGTTCCCGGTAATCGCTTCGACCTTCTCGCCAAGATTCAGCGTTACGCCGTAATTAAGCAGCTCTTTCGTAGCTACATCGGTAATTTCTTGATCGAATGTCTTGAGAATACGGTCGCCTAATTCAATTACACGAACTCGCTTGCCTAGCTCTACCATTGCTTCTGCAACTTCAATCCCGATATAGCCAGCACCTACAATGACAACGTCCTGGATATCTGAATCAGCAACGAGTTGCTGCATCGCAATGCCATCTTCTAGTGTCTTTAGCACCTGTACTCCCTGCAGGTCCTTACCAGGCAAGTTGGGTACAATCGGTCTTGTGCCAGTAGCGATCATCAGCTTATCGTAGGTTTCCATAAAAACTTTATTTCGCTCGATATCTTTCACCATGATCTGCTTGCTGCTAGGAATGACCTTCAGCACTTCATGTCTCAGACGCGTCTGAATTCCCGCCTCTTCAAACTTCTCACGAGGACGAGCAATCATTTTCGTATAATCATCATTCACACCTGACACATAATACGGCAAGCCACACGCACCATAGGATAAAAAATTACCCTTCTCATATACGATAACTTCTGCCGTTTGATCAACACGTTTGAGCTTAGAGGCTGCAGACATCCCTGCCGCAACCCCTCCAATTACAACAACCTTCATTAGTTCTTCCTCCCTTTCTGCAAGGAGAGGATCTTCGCTTCTGCTTGCTGAAGCGCCTCCTCGACCGTTAGTTCCGCTTGAAAAGCTTGGCTAATCTTACTGTATAACACATCCAATATCTCCCCGGCGTTATCCATTGTCGGCAGAGGCTTGGCACAATTCTCTATCATATTAAGATGGGTAGAATACCAATCATATTTATCTGAATCCATATCATAGGTTGATCGCCTTACAGGTGAGCCTGCATAGCCCCCAATCGCGCGATCCACCTCTGATGAAGCTAAATACTGCAACAACGCATTCGCTTCTTGCTTCATCTTCGACCTCGCATTCAAGCCGAAGCTCCAGGTTACGTTCCAAGCTGTTTGAAGTGCGGCAAAGCCTACATCTTCTCGCTGCATACAGTGTTCATCTAATACAACGCCGAGCTGTCCGCCCCAAGTAACAGCAAATACAGAACGTAATTGTTGAAAAGCTTGTCTTACTTCGTCATTGCCATACTGATGAGTATCAAGCGGTGCATATTGACGAAGCTGAATATATTTATGAAGCGCCAGTCTGCCTTGTTCATTATTAAAGGTTGGCACATGCGTTTCTGGGTCAAATGCATCCACTCCCTCGTTTCTCAAGTAAGGCAAGAAATCGAGAAAAATTTCACTAGGATGCGCCTTAAGAGCAATCCCGTTCATCGCGTTCACATCGTGACATTTTGCCACCATGCTCAGCAATTCATCTGTTGTGATTACATTCGAGGGAAGCGAGTCCAGGAAGCGACTTACGATCGATTTGCGATACAGCACAATATGTCCATCACAAAATGAAGGATACAAATAAGGAATACCAGCAACCTTCAGCTCTTGCCGAACAACAGGAACAATATCTTGCAAGTTCCATTTGGCATCCTTCGGATAGTCAATTGGTGCTAGATAGCCTTTACTGACAAAATCCTTTAACCATAGATGTCCTGCTACCATGACAATATCGTAATCCTGCTCACCTTGGAAAGCAGCCATCATAGTGGCGTAATATTGATCAAATGATACGATATGAAAATCAACCTTTACCTGATTTCTCTCCTCATAAGTCGAAATCAGTCCGAATGCTTCATCTACATAGGCATTAACAGCTGGATCGCCTACTGCCAGAACTCGAATCGTCTTTGTCACTTACGCTCCCTCCCTCTCCTGCTAGCTTACTCAGACAAATCGATGATTGGCTCGTTATCGACAATCCCAACGACAAGGGCATCTATCGGCGCATTCTTACTTAACGCATATTGATTGCTCTCCCCAATTGAAACTAATACCTGCTCTCCTATGCCAGCTCCCATTACGTCAGCAGCTACAATAACCTCTTTCTTATCTGTATATTGTAGACGGATCAGAAGGAGCTTATAGCCTTGAAGTCCATCGTATTTGCGGGAAGAAACAACATTGCCTATTACTTTACCAATAATCATCGCTTTGTCCTCGCTTTACTCTTTTATAATCTCCAGCTTATCGCCTGTCTTAATGCCAAATGCATTACCATCATCGGTATCAATATGCATATCAAGTGCAAAGTCATCTCTTACACGTATCGCTACTTCCGACATAATGCCGCCTCTTGGTCCATCTACCTTTACTTTAACCATCTGTCCATTCTGAACACCGAATGCTTTCGCATCAGCAGGTGTCATATGAATATGGCGCTCAGCGATGATGCAGCCTTGCTGAATGACGACCGTGCCCTTAGGACCAACAAGCGTAATGCCTGGTGTTCCATCATGCACACCCGATTGTTTAACTGGTGGGTTGACACCAAGCTTTCTCGCATCACTAGGGGATACTTCTGCTTGCGTTTGCTTGCGAAGAGGTCCAAGTATGCGCACCTTATCAATAGTGCCTTTTGGGCCAATCAATGTTACTTGTTCACCCGATGCAAACTGCCCAGGCTGAGAAATATCCTTAAAATTCGTAAGCTCGTAACCTGATCCGAACAAAATGTCCAAATGCTCACGATTGACATGTACATGTCTGGCAGACACACCCGCAGGCACATGTATTAGAGGCTCCCCAGAGGGAGCCAATCCGACTTTACTGAGCTCTTCTAACACAAGCTTGGTAATCGTTTCTGTCAATTCACTCGAGATCGATTGTGTCATAAGATCACCACTTCTAGTTTAGGCTAGGGAGAAGCTTTGCAACATCCCCATGCGGTCTTGGAATAACATGTACGGCGATCAGCTCGCCAATTCTTTGTGCAGCTTCAGAGCCAACTTCTACAGCTGCTTTAACTGCGCCAACCTCACCCTTAATCATAACACTAACCAGTCCAGAGCCTATTTTCTCCGTCCCTGCAATTTCCACATTTGCCGCTTTAAGCATAGCGTCTGCAGCTGCAATTGCTGCTGTTAAGCCACGAGTCTCAATAACACCTAGAGATTCATTCATTTCATCTAACCTCCTCAAATATTTATCAGATCGATTATTAATTCCGTTAATCTATTTCAACTAATTCGGCCTATTTAAGCATTGGAAGAAGCTTAGCTACATCGCTGTGTGGTCTTGGAATGACATGTACCGCTACAAGCTCGCCAATTCTTTGTGCAGCTTCAGAGCCTACCTCTGCCGCCGCTTTAACTGCGCCTACATCTCCGCGTACAATAACGGTAACGAGACCTGATCCGATTTTTTCCGTACCTACGATTTCAACATTTGCTGCCTTAAGCATAGCGTCCGCTGCTTCAATTGCTGCTGTTAAACCTCTTGTTTCGATGATTGCGATAGATTCGTTCATGATAATTCCTCCTCAAGGATTGGGTTATATATAGTTTTGAATTGCCGTGAACAGATTACTTCAACATAGGAAGAAGCTTAGCTACATCGCTGTGTGGTCTTGGAATGACATGTACCGCTACAAGCTCACCAATTCTTTGTGCTGCCTCGGAGCCTACTTCCGCTGCTGCTTTAACAGCACCAACATCTCCACGTACAATTACCGTTACGAGTCCTGATCCAATTTTCTCCGTACCTACAATTTCAACATTTGCTGCTTTAAGCATTGCATCTGCAGCCTCAATTGCTGCTGTTAAGCCTCTTGTTTCGATAATCGCGATTGATTCATTCATGTTTAGTTGCCTCCTAAAAGTTATGGTTGTAAGCATAGGCTTAGTTTTGCGGTTTATTTATTTTTACGTTTCTTCCCATTCTTGCTTGGGCTCGGAACTGTCTCTTGTACTACTTCTTGAACGGTTACTTTCATCACTTCGTCTTCTGCACGCGATGGGATAATAAACTTCATAATTTCAGCATGCGGTTTAGGGATTATTAAGCTCATTTTGAGTGGATTTATCGGTTTATTATCACATACCGCTCTAGCTGCTTCCACCGCTGCTGTCACATTCGAAATGCTGCCTCCAACGATGACAGTAACCAATCGTCCTCCCAGATACCTCTCAGTACCTAGAAGCTGAACATGAGATGTCTTACACATTTCATCAACAATTTCGAGTGCGGTTGTAAAATGCTGTGCTTCTATAACACCAATCGCCTCATAGTTCTCCATGGTCATCCTCCGTTCTGTCAACTGGAATTAAGGGATGGATTCCTTCATCAGGATTGTTAATTGCATGAACCGCGATCAACTGACCCGTACGACCCGCCTCTTCCGCCCCAATCTCGAGGGCTGCCTGTACAGAGCCAACAGATCCTTTGATCAGAACCATCACATAACCAGCACCTGATTTTTCAAATCCAATCACTTCGATATAGGTGCATTTGATCATCATATCAGCTGCACGTATAGCAGAAGTCATCCCAATGGTTTCAATCATACCTAGGGCTTGTTTCATCTGGCACCCCCTGCTGGCAACCTAATCATTTGAGCTTGACCTTCCCGATTGAAAGCAAGGCTTCAATTTCTTTGGAGCTTGAAGGGATGCAGTGGATCATCACTTCGTTGCTGCTAAGATAGCTACATGCGGTTTCTTGAGCTACTTCAAGCGCAATCTGCACATCACTGATTGGACCTGTAAATTTCACTTGCATCATGACTGGAATGACAGTATTCTTCTCATCAGGTGGATTATTACAATCCATACCATGAATCGTAATGTTCGCTGCCTTACATGCTGCATCCATTGCGGCAAGCGCAACACTATAGCCTTGAACTTCTAACAAACCAAGTGCATATCGATCCATCTTTCATCACCTCCTGTTATGCGATAACTAAACGATTCGAAATGCCCCTTCTGCAAGCACACAACGTCTTTGTCTTGTGAAAGTTCTTGCAGAGGTTAAGCCCTCACCAGTCGGACCTGCGATAGTCATTGTGGTATGACCTTCTCCACCAAAACCAACGCCTGCTAGCGACGAAGCATTCTTCACAAAAATCGTAGTGCCTATCGCCCGTGCAAAACGCGTCAAATTATTTACGTTATGTGAATGCATCATCGCTGTATGTCGATTACCATGCTCAGCTTTTACTGCCATATCAATTGCCTCGTCCAGATTTTTCACCCGTACAATCGGCAGAACTGGCATCATTTGTTCTAGTTGAACGAACGGATGGTCGAAATCAACTTCACAAATAAGAAGATTAATTTCTCTGCCTGGATTTACGCCAAGCTTATTCAAGAATGCAGATGCATCCTTACCGATCCAGTCCTTCACCGTATGATATACACGCTTCGTATCAAGTGAGCAGCCTCTTGCAACTTGCTTCTCATTCGCTTCTAGTGCAAAGCTCATCACCTGATCAAGCTCCTGCTGATCTAAACGATAAGCACCATTATTCATCATGTGATAAATAAGATCATCTGCTACCGAGTCAACGACGAACACTTCTTTCTCTGCAATACAGAGAATGTTGTTATCAAAGGAAGCACCCTTGATAATTTCCTTCGCTGCATTCTCGATATCCGCTGTCTCATCCACGACGACCGGCGGATTACCTGCTCCTGCGCCGATTGCCTTCTTGCCTGAGCTGAGCAGTGCTTTCACTAGTCCTGGACCGCCAGTTCCGACAAGTAATCTGGTTTGTGGTGCAGCTACGATTTGATCCATGGAATCCTTAGTCGGCTCTTTCACCATCGTTACTAGATTAGTTGGGCCGCCAGCTGCTACAATCGCTTTATTGATCATTTGCACCGCATATGCACTACAACGCTTGGAAGATGGATGAACATTAAACACGACTGAGTTACCTGATGCCAACATACCGATGGAATTATTGATAATCGTTTCAACTGGGTTCGTAACTGGTGTAACTGCTCCAATAACCCCGAATGGACCTGCCTCAACAATCGTCAAACCGGCATCACCAGAAAATGCTAGCGTTTTCAAATCTTCGGTACCAGGTGTTTTGGTTGCTGTTAATTCAAGCTTAGCCAACTTATGCTCCAGCTTACCGAGCTTGGTTTCTTCCCAAATCATCTGTGCCAGTTCTGCCTTATTCGCTAAGGTTGCCTGACGGATTGCTGAGATGATCACTTCACGATCTTCCAGCTTACAATTCTGTATATAATGAGCTTGTGCATGATGAGCAGCGTTTACTGCATCCTCTACTCGATCAAACACCCCGTGATCTCCTGCTGTTGAGAATACTTCTGAGGAAACAGCTTGTTTCACTGGTTCAGCATGTGGAGCCGGTGCAACTGCACTCGGAGATACATCAGTTAGCTTTTTTTCTATATTATTAATAACGCTGTTAACAATTTTCTGGACATCTGCTTCAGTTAAATTCATGGATGCTTCACCCCTTTGATGATGACTTCCAACTTGCTTTTATCGATTCAATGGAAGTCTCTTGAGTACTTCTTCCGTCACCTTAACTACAATCGTCTGAATTAAATCTTGTTTATTATCTTCTTGTACAGGTTGTTCAGTTGGCTTATTGGCAGCCGTATCCTTAGGCTCAACACGACAGGTTAACGTACCGCCGGTTTTAATCCCCATTTTCTCTCTGATATTAATTAGCTCAGAAAGTTGCTCACAGGTAAGCTCCTGTATTTGATCCGTAATTTTCTTCGTATAAATAAGCGTCAATGCATAATGTTCAAGGGATTCCATACGGAAGTATGCCTCTGTAATATCTTTACCCCAAGTTAGTGCACCATGATTAGCAAGAAGAACTGCATTATAATCCTTGCAGAAAGGTGCAATAGAATCTGGAACCTCTTGCGTACCTGGTGTCGCATATGAAGCTACAGGAACATTACCGAGTAGAATAACGCCTTCTGGTGAATAGGCTTGATCTAGTCCAATCCCTGCAATCGCATACGCTGTTGCAGCTTGGGGATGCGCATGAACGACAGCACTTACATCTGGATTCTCTTTATAAACCCTTAAATGCATCTTGATTTCTGATGAAGGCTTCAGCTTACCAGCCAACACCTTCCCCGTGAGATCGACCTTAACTAACATGTCTGGTGTCATAAATCCCTTACTTACACCAGTAGGTGTAGCCCATATTGCATTTGGTCCAGTTTTAATTGTTATATTCCCATCATTCGCTGCTACAAAGCCTTTGGCATAAACTCTCCTACCAATTTCACAAATCATCTTTTTGGCTTCAAAATCACTTAAATACTTCTGATTATTCAGCATGTAGTCACCTCCTGTGTTACTTACTATAAACTCATCATTTTATATGTTTATTTTCCTACTTTATTCGCTATTTGTCAATTGTTTATTTCTGTTTTGTGTGTTATTTTGTTGTTTTGTTCATGCGAATACCGAAAAATAACACTATAATTCTTCTTAAAATCAATAATTATCTAATAATATGTTTGAATTATTTATAAAACCCACAAAATATAATGATAATCAATCGTTGGATTGTGGTATAATATAAGAAGAAAGCAAGTGATTATTAATATAAGAAAGTGTGTGATCGCCAGTGCTACCGATTGCTCGTAAAGCCAAAATCAAAGAGCTTATAATAGAAAAGAAAAATGTAACAGTAGCTGAATTAACAGCTTTGTTTGATGTCACCGAGGAAACCATTCGTCGGGATCTTAAGCAATTAGAGGATGAAGGGATGTTAACACGCATCTATGGTGGGGCCTATATTTCTGATGGTGTTCAGAATGATGTGAATGTCAATCTAAGAGAACACATCCTTGTAGAGGGCAAAAAGCAGATTGCAACACAATGTTTGGAGTTTATTAAGAATGGCGATTCGATTTTCCTTGATGCATCGACTACTTCGTTATACATCGCCTCTTTAATCGTGAATAAGCGAATTACAGTCGTAACTAACTCCATTAAAATTGTTAATGCACTTATCGATAACAGCAACGTCCACTTAGTCATTATCGGCGGTGTTATGTCGAACAGCTCCATGTCCGCTTTGGGACGTAATGCAGAGCTTAATATGAACAACTATTATTTTGACATCGCTTTCATCTCCTGTCGCACAATTAGCATGCAGCATGGCATAACGGATTCCAATGAACAACAAGCAGAGGTAAGAAGAATTGCTGTTGAGCGCGCGAATAAAGCATATTTAGTTGCCGATCACACAAAATTTAACCGCACATCCTTTGCAAGTATTTGTGGGATTGAGAACATCCATCACATCATCGTGGACAAGCCATTAAACAAAGAGTGGCATGATTATCTCGAAGCTCATCAAGTTTTGTTAACTGAATGTGAGTAAATCATAACGAACAAAGCTGTCTTATCTGTAGAATCATCTACATATAAGACAGCTTTTTGCTTTTTGCTTTTTGCTATGACAAAAAGACCTCAGCTAAATACATAGCCAAGGTCTACTAAAAACTCTATTAACCTATTCTTTACCCTTAAACATCTTCGGCAGACTCTCTTCGAATGGTGCATACGCGATACCATTCTCTGTAATGATCGCAGTGATGAGCGAGTGATCCGTTACGTCGAAGCAAGGATTGTATGTCTGCACACCTTCTGGTGCTTTTGGTGCTTCATAGAATTTAGTTGTGATTTCTTCAGATGGTCTAAGTTCGATATGAATTTCATCACCATGCTTACAGTTCAAGTCAACAGTAGAAAGCGGTGCACATACATAGAACGGAATTCCATAGTGTTTCGCTAGAATCGCAACGCCTGAAGTACCAATTTTGTTAGCTGTATCACCATTCTCAGCTACACGATCACAGCCAACTAGAACCGCTTGAATCTTGCCTTCTTTCATTACGATCGAAGCCATGTTATCACAGATAAGTGTTACGTCAACCCCAGCTTCCTGAAGCTCCCATGCTGTTAATCTAGCACCTTGCAAGAGTGGACGAGTTTCATCCGCATATACTTTGAAGTCATAACCGCGTTCTAGACCTAAATACATAGGTGCAAGAGCTGTTCCGTATTTAGCAGTTGCAATTGCGCCCGCATTACAATGAGTAAGTAAGCCCATGCCAGGTTTAAGTAAAGATAATGCATACTCCCCGATGCTTTCACAAATCTTCTCATCTTCCGAGCGGATCAATTCCGATTCTACACGAAGCGCTTCTTTAACCTCAGCTACAGACTTGCCAGCTTCTTGTTTAAAGCGGTTATCCATACGATCTAGTGCCCAGAACAAGTTCACAGCAGTTGGTCTGGAGGACGCTAAATACTCTTTCACTCTAAGGAAATCCGCGTATAACTCTTCATAAGTAGCAGCTTGGGATTGCTTGGTGCCTAAATAGACACCATAACCTGCCGCTATTCCAATTGCAGGAGCTCCGCGCACGCGCAAATAGTAGATTGCCTCCCAAACATCTTTCATTTCTTTAAGCTCTAAGAAAACTTTCTCATTCGGAAGTAAAGTTTGATCCAGAATGATCAAGGTATCATTCGCATCGTCCAAAGTAACAGATTGAATCACAGTTGATAGTATTTCTTGTTGGTTACTCATTGTGAAACCCCGCTTTCATTATTTGTAAATAGTCAGCGCCTGTAATGAGCTGATCTCTTTCCATAATAAATCTCTTACCTACCGTTAGGCAGAACTTCTCAGCCTGTGCTCTCTTAGCATCATCAGCAATCGAAGTAATATCTTTTACATGTGCTAGACCAAGAGTTCTACGAATCATCTCTAATCCAGCAACAGCAGCAGTGTCCTGCATGATTCTGCCTAAGTAGTGAGCTTTGAAGCCTTTATATCCAGCTACTCGCTCCGTTACACTCTCGTCCCAAAGCTTATTAAATTTCACTTGGAATAAATCAACGATTGATTCGATTGTTTGAAGCAGCCATGAAGTATGAGCTTCCTTAGCCGGTCCAGCCTCCATCGTCATTTCTGCATTCACATTTGCAAAGATAAGATTAGCAATAACGTTACCTACATCGTATCCAGCAGGACCATAGAACGCAAATTCTGGATCAAATATTCTCGTAGAGTCTTCTTTCACAAAAATAGAGCCTGTGTGAAGATCACCGTGAATCAGTGACTGTGCATTCGTCAAAAATTCGAATTTTAACTTGGCTGTCTCTAGCAGTAAAGCCTCATCATCCCATAAATGCTGTTTAGCAAAAGCACGAGTTGGCTCAAAAACCTCATTACGCGGACAGTCATAGAATGGCTCCGTGAAAACCAAGTCCTCCGAGATTTCACATAGATCTTGGTTTATAAATCGCTTCACTTGATCTTTCTTATCTTTATGATTCATAACTACATCAGATGTAAGTAATAGAGTATTAACTAGGAAGGTTGTGATATGATCTGCAAATAACGGGAACTGCTTATGTTCAAGCAATGCTTTTCTCATAATAGCATGATCTGATAGATCCTCCATTACGCAGCAATTCATCACAGAATCAAACTTATACACTTGCGGTACAAAGCCAGGTGCGAGCTCGTGTTGAATAGCAAGGATTTCACTCTCAATTCGATTGCGATCAGGAGATACCTTGAACTCATCTGAGATTCTCGCAACAGGTCCAGCCTGTTTAACAATAATAGATTTGCCTGACTGTTCATCCTTAATACGGAACACGAAGTTTAAGTTACCATCTCCGATTTCTGTACAAGTTAAAGCTGCACCTGGTGTGAAAAAATCTAGTTGAGAAGTTGCATAATGAAGTGCATCTGATTCTTTCATTGTAAAATAAACAGTAAAGTCACTCATATCCTATTCCTCCTACAAGGTTCTTTAATTTTTGAATAAACAAGCTTAATTAGGATTTATTTTTATAATAGGTTAAGGCTAAGGCAAAAGCTAGTACTGTTCCTTTAACAATATCCATCGCATAATAAGGAACCGATAGCATGACAAGTCCATTGGATAGAATACCAATTAATACCGCACCTACGAATGTTCCAATTGCATTTGGTTTACCAGAACCAAGTACAGAGAAACCGATATAAGCAGCAGCAACAGCGTCCATTAGATAAGGAGCACCTGCATTTACTTCCGCAGTCATAATCCGAGCAGCTAGCATAACACCACCGATTGCAGCAAACATTGCGGACAGCATATAAGCAGCTACGCGATATTTATTAACTGGAATACCTGATAGCTTAGCAGCTTCCGGGTTTCCTCCGATTACATACATATAACGACCATGCTTTGTATACGTCAGGAAGATATGAACAACGACAACGACAACCAACATAATAATAATGATCCATGGCACTTGTCCGATTTTACTAAACAGAGGGCTAATGGTCCCTGTTGAGAAACTACCATCTGGCATAACCATGTTCTGTGAAATGGTTGCACCTTTGGTATAGGTAAGAGCTATACCTTGTACGATAAACATCATCGCGAGCGTCATAAGCATATCTGGAATTTTGAGTTTAACGATTGCAAAGGAGTTCATAACACCAACAAGAACACTAATTGCAATTGCTACGAAAATACCTAGTACAATGTTCTGTCCATACCATACGAACATAGAAATGACTAATGCATTCGCCAATGAAGCAGTGGAACCTACAGAAAGGTCAAATCCCCCAACGGATAGCGAAATCGTGACCCCAATCGCGATAATCGTTACGATTGATATAGATCTTAGAATATTAATAATGTTCGATACTTGTAAGAAACTATCAGACATAATGCCGAAGAAAGCAATTAAGATTATAATCGTTACAATCGTCCCATATTTATATAGAAAATCAAAGAAATCAAATTTACGAGTGCCTTGAATTGGGTTGGTCTTCGTGTTTGTAGTCCCCATTCTACTTGCCTCCTGTCGAATAGTACAATATCTCTTCTTCGTTGGTTGTACTTGTTTCTAGCTCTTTCACGATCTCGCCGTCATATAACACATACATCCGATCGGTGACTCCTATCAGCTCAGACAATTCACATGATGCATAAATGACGCATTTACCTCTAGCAGCTAGGCCCGAAATAAGATCAAAAATATCTCTCTTCGCTCCAACATCAACGCCTTTGGTAGGTTCATCAAACATATAAACCTCGGAATCTCCTACCAGCCATTTACCAATCGCGATCTTCTGTTGATTTCCACCTGATAAATTCTTTACCTTCGCTTGATTGCCAGGAGTCTTAATCCCTAAGCTCGTAATCATCTGGTTGGCAACTTCCTTCTCTTTACGGAAGCTAAGGAACGTCTTTAGCCTAGTAACGCTATTTAAGCTGACAGCCGTCAGGTTGATTGCAACGGATTCTGATACCATAATGCCTTCTTTTCTTCTTTCTTCAGGCACAAGAGCCATACCCTGCTTAACAGCATCGTGAGGAGTCTTAATTTTTAGCTTCTTACCATGGAGTAATCGCTCTCCTGTTTTGATCTTGGATAAGCCAAACAAAGCTTTGCATAACTCCGTTTTACCTGCCCCAACCAATCCTGCAAGTCCAATGATTTCACCTTTTCTTACATGTAGGTTAATGCCACGTACTTTATCCTCATCGCTGAAATCCTTCACCTCAAAAGCTATTTCGCCGATACTAACGTCATGTTTAGGGAATTGATGGTCCATTTTCTTGCCCAGCATATATTCTACAACCTGATTCTGAACAAGATTCGCGAGACGTTCTTTTACGACAAACTCTCCGTCACGCATAATCGTAATATCGTCACAAATTTCAAACAGTTCGGGCAGACGATGAGAAATAAAAATGACGCCTACATTCGCTTGCTTCAAGTCTCTGACAATTCGAAACAATTCTTCTGTTTCGGAATGACTAAGTGGGGCAGTAGGCTCGTCTAAAATTAGAAATCTACATTCTTTGGTAATGGCTCTTGCAATTAACACCATTTGCTTCTCAGCTAGCGTCAATTGACTTGCTAGTTTCTTAGAGGATACTTGGATATTAAGTCGCGCTAGAACCTCTTTCGCTTTACTATGAACAGCCTTCCAGTTGATGAATTGCTTATTGCCCATATCATTCACAGTCTCATCCAGCATGATATTCTCACCAACGGTCAGGTAAGGAATCAACGCTGTATCAACCTCTTGATAAACGATCTGAATGCCTAGTTCCTTTGCATCCTTTGGTGAACGAATATTGACCTGTTTGCCATCAATGTAAATCTCACCTGTATAATGATTATAAGCTCCTGATAGAACCTTCATTAAAGTTGATTTACCTGCTCCATTGGCGCCAATCAGAGCGTGTGAGGTGCCTGTCTCCGTTTTGAAATCTACATTTTTGAGAGCCTTGACACCTGGAAACTCAATTGAAATACTCTTCATTTCCAAAGAAATTGTTTGAATCTCGCCCATTTTTACCACCTTCTAACAGTTTGTCGTTGTAAGGAAGCGCTCCCGATACAGGCGAGCGCTTTCGTGCTGGCTATTCTACCTATTTCTTGTAAGCTTCTTTAAGCGCCTTCATCCAATCTGTTAAGAAGGCATCTGTTTGTCCCCAACCAGGGATAATTGCATTAAGGTTTACCATGTTAACAGGATCTTTGGAGCTCGAGAGCTTGTCCTGTGTAATTAATGTAGCTTCCATATCAAATGTTTGTGGTGTTTCTTCGCCTGCAACTTTGCTTAGAAGAATACGTAGATTTACAGCACCAATCATTTTCGGATCAACGGCCGCTGTAGAAACCCAAGGACTTCCTGGCTCTTGCATTAATTGAAGATCCGCGTTGGATACGTCAATTCCGTAAATTTTAACTTCATCACGTCCAGCTTCTTTGACTGCTCTTGTCGCACCAATTGCAAATGCATCCCATGCAGCATAAATCGCATTAATTTCACCTTTTTTATACTTGGTTAACATTGCAGTTACAGCATTCTGTGCTTGTACGGAAGTATCTCCAGAGGCAACGCCAAATCTTTCAAGTTCAACGATCCCTGGATATTTTTTCAATGTTTCCTGATAAATGTTATTACGTCTTACCATTGGAGGAAAACCATCGACCCATAAGTAAGCAATTTTAGCTTCCTTACCTTGTTCTTCGATCATTTTATCTAAGGTTAACTGTGCGAGCGCCTCATCATCTTGTGAGGTTAATGTCACACCTGGAATTTTCTTTAAATCTGGATTGGAGTCAAAAGCAACAACTGGAATACCTTTGTCCACAATCTTCTGAACTTGTTCTACTGTTGCAGCGTCATCACCATGAGAAATAATGATACCATCATAATTCTTGTCAACAGCTTGCGATATAGCATCGTGGAACTTAGCCGAATCACCATTTGCGGAGAATGTATCGACTTTGATTCCCATTGATTCGCCTTCTTGCTTAGCACCTGCTAGGAATTGCGCAGTATGGTCGTCTCCACCAATTTTGCGGATAACCATGACTTTAACTTCATCTTTTTCCTTGATTTTCGCAGGTAAGCCTTCAACAACTTTCTTCTCGATTGGAGCTGAAGAAGATCCTCCACTAGATGAACAACCCGTGATCAGTAAAACCATTGCTAATAGACTGACAATAAGCGTTTTCATAAACTTGTGTTTCATTTTTCCACCCCGTTTATTTGATATCTTACCAAGATAAACCGCTTTCATCATCTATATGACAGCGGCATTTCTTACGGTGAATATATGAAAGTAGAAGCATTAAACTTAAACTTTCTTATTCACTAAAAAAATAACAAACAGCAAATTTCTAGATGCAATATCGGAGATGTAGTAATTTGTTGTTTGTAATTGAATATTATCACGTTATTACCAACATTGCAATGAATATTCGTTGTTTTTTGTTGTATTCATTTGGTTTATTATTGAATTATATTGTTTTCGTATCGGGAAGTCACAAAAGTAGTGGTAGAATTTACAACGACACTTAACAGACAAAGTGATTCAAAGAAGCCAGTATTGGATATCCTTACATAAGGACACGCGTATTTCATTATTTTTTGATTAGTTAAATTTTGAGGGAAAGTGATGTGAGATTGGTGTGTTTGGGGTTCAACTTGCTTTGGTCTTACTTGCAATTGTAGTTGGGGCTAGACTTGGAGGAATAGGCCTCGGTGTTATGGGGGGACTTGGTTTAACTGTATTAGTGTTTGGTTTTCACTTACAACCAACAGCACCGCCTATCGACGTGATGCTCATGATTACGGCAGTTATTACCGCTGCAGGAGCTTTGCAAATAGCAGGAGGAATGGATTATCTGGTTCAATTAGCTGAGAAGCTGCTGCGTAAGCACCCGAGTCATATTACCTTTGTTGGACCAATCGTTACTTATCTATTCACGTTCTGCGCTGGAACTGGACATGTTTCCTACTCGGTTCTACCTGTTATAGCAGAGGTTGCTAGGCAATCTGGTGTTCGGCCAGAACGCCCTTTATCGATATCAGTAATTGCTTCTCAGCAAGCAATTACTGCAAGTCCTATTTCCGCGGCAACGGTTGCTTTAGTGTCGATGCTGACAGATTATGATATTTCACTTATGGACATCTTGTTTATTAGTGTCCCTTCTACTTTCATTAGCTGTATGGTTGCAGCTTGGGTTATGACCAAGGTTGGTAAAGAGCTAGACCAAGATCCCGATTACCAGCAACGATTAAGAGAAGGTTCTCTGATAGAAAATAATATTAGCCAGAAATCTAACAACGAAAATAGACGAGCTAAGCTCGCCATTGGTTTATTTCTAGTTGGTGTATTCACCGTTGTATTGCTCGGCTCCGTACCGCAGCTCCGTCCTGCATGGGACAACGTTAATGGTGTTAATCAAACCCTTAACATGACATACACCATAGAACTAATCATGCTAACTGTCGCTGCATTGATCCTAATATGTTGTAAGGTGAACGCTGCGCATATGCCTAAAAGCAATGTATTCCTTGCAGGTATGCAAGCCGTCATTAGTATTTTTGGAATCGCATGGATGGGCGATACCTTCTTTGCTGCTCACCTCGATCTCATTCGCAGCTGGATTCAAGCAAGCGTCACTTCGGCACCTTGGCTATTTGCCATCGCTCTGTTTGTATTATCCATCTTGCTCTATAGTCAGGCAGCCACCGTTCGAGCATTAATGCCACTTGGTATTGCACTTGGTCTCCCACCTGCAACCCTTATTGCTATGTTCCCAGCAGTGAATGGCTATTTCTTTATTCCTAATTATCCAACCGTCATTGCGGCTATTAATTTCGATCAGACAGGAACGACCCGAATCGGCAAATATGTACTGAATCATTCCTTTATGTTACCAGGTCTGATCGCGACCTTCTTAGCTATTGCAATCGGTTTTCTCTTAATACAAGTCGTACTCTAAGTTATACAAGTAAATATACTAATCTGTCCTTGTTGTATCTAATTTGTTGATTCACTTATAGTTCTAGTACCCTTTCAATTGTTTCCAGTACCCTATCTTTATGAAAAGGCTTCACAATAAAATCCTTGGCTCCCGCATAAATTGCTTCAATAACAAGCTTCTGTTGAGCCATTGCTGAGCACATGATGATTTTTGCCCCTGGATCTAATGTCCTTATCTCGGTCAAAGCTTCTAATCCATCCATTACAGGCATTGTAATATCCATTGTCACTAAAGCTGGTTTATATTGCTTATACATTTGGACAGCCTCCTGTCCATTAGCTGCTTCTGCAACGACTTTATGACCGTCTTCCTCAAGCGCAGTTTTCAGAATCGCTCTCATAAAAGCGGTGTCATCTACGACCATAATTCTCGCCATACCTGTTTTTACTCCTTATATGAGTGCGACTTATATCGCCGTATCTAGGATCCGGTTACTAGTTATGTCTAAGTAAAGATAAGTCTCCGTTATGTACTTTTCATTCTCATCATAGTAGAGATGTTTAGATACTTCCCAAACACCACTTCTCTTCGCTATACGATCCATCTGTATCTTCATTAATTTGGAATTACATAAGACAACTATATTCTTAATATAAGGTCGGAACCAGATTTGCAACTCTTCCAATAGCTCATTTACTTCAGGGGTAAATACAAAAGGCTGACCATTAACCATCATCGTCCGATTATCTATAATCAACTTAAGCTTCTCTTTGGGGAGGAATGACACTGTATTCTTCATATTTTGGGAGATTCGTTTAACTTCATGTTCAGATAGAACACCTTGGACTCGCCATGCGATGACATGCTGATGCCGATCAAAATCATATATAAATCTAGACTCTAGAGGTTTCATATATTCTTGCTTCATATAAGCCGTTTGTGGCTTAAACTGTTCTTCATCCATAAAATAGGAAAGATCGACGTCTAAAGCATTCGCTAATTTCTCAATGTTCAAGAGAGATACATTTCGCTCTCCCCGCTCAATTCCTCCAATGTAGGAGCGATCTAAATTAGCCCGTGATGCAAGTCCTTCTTGAGATAAACCTGCATGGGCCCTTAACTCTTTGATCCTTAGTCCAAATTTCAACAATATACTCAAGTTTCTGTTCCCCCTAAAGAAGTCTTTTTGTATATTTATCAAAAAATTCGTAATAAATTAGTATTATTCTATTCTAAGTACCATTCATCTAAATTTCGACGGTTTATAAGTACCATTCTCATCTCAAACGATATAATTTTCAATAATCTTGTCAATTAGCAGACAAGCCTGGCTGTATCCTTAGGATAACAACCAGGCTTGATTATAGAAAGCTTTTATAATTTATAAAAGTATTTTATTAATAACTAAAGTAAATCAACTAGCTTAAGCTTTGTTTCTTATGCAAACCATACACAGCTAACCCAACACATGCTGCAATACATAAGATCGTAATTATGATAACACCTACAAGTGGAACATCACTATTACTCCCTATGCCCATGACCCATTGTCCAGCAAAATCAGACAGTCGACTTGGACTTAATGTCATTACTTTATTAAAAAGTCCCGTACAGATTGTTAGAATCGCTACAATTCCAAGTGTAACGAATGCTGTCGCTCCCATCGAACGGAATAAAGTGCTCATTAAGAGTGTGATCGATACGATGAAGAATAACCATAACAAATAGAGAAGGAAAGAATAAATAACCGCTAGAAAATCAACTTCGCCTATTAATTGCTCCGTGTAATACCAAGCTCCTGCATAACTAAGCAAGAACGATACTGCTGTAATGGTGAGCATCCCTGCCCATTTGGCCGTAATAAATTTCGTATAAGAGACCGGCTTAACCAGAATAAGCTCAATTACCCCGCTGTTTCTCTCACCCGATACAACTGACATCATGGATAACACAATAATAAGCAAACCCATAATGCCATATTGACTAATGGTTTGCATCATCACTTCTCCGCCGCTTGGTAGTGGCATTTCAATGATAGAGCCTGCTGGAATATTACCTGCTCCTTGCAAGATTTCAGGTAAAAAATAGAAGGTAACAGGCTGCATAATTCCTAGTAGTATAAATACGAGCGGAACCCATATCCATTTGAAATTACGACACATTTCACGCATTTCTTTCTTATATAGAACTACCCACTGTCTCATTTGCTAACCACCTTCATAAACAAGTCCTCTAAGGTTGTCTGCCCAATCTCAAACTTAACAAGTGGAATTTGACGGGAAAGAATTTCCGTTAGTAGTTCTCTACTTGCCTGATCGACATCCTTAATTGTTAATGTAGCACTATGTAGATCTATAGTTCCTTCTGTCACAAAAGGTTTGCCAATCAGTTCAGCTAACCACTCTGCTTCTCCTTCAAACGGCTCAACTTGAAGCTTGATCGTCTGTGATCTGTACTGCTTATAAATAGAATTGAGGTCTCCCTGCACAGCAATTTGACCTTGATTCATGATCAGCACATCATCACAAACTTCCGCTGCATCATGTAAGACATGGGTCGAGAAGAGAATGGTTGTCTCTTGACGAATAGCTTGCATCAGGTCAAGAACTTCACGTCTTCCGATCGGATCAAGTGCCGAGACAGGCTCATCAAGCATTAACAGCTTTGGTCGATGTACAAGTGCTTGAGCAAGTCCTAAACGCTGCTTCATTCCACCGGAGTAGCCGCCAATTTTACGTTTAGCAGCATCCTTTAATCCAACCTGATCTATTACTTCTACTGCACGTTGTTTAGCTGCCTTGGAAGAAAGATTCGCTAGCTGTCCTACATATTGAAGAAACTCTAGTCCACTCATCCAATTATAGAACACAGGCATTTGAGGTAAATAACCAATGAGCTGGCGAATGTCACCACTCTCATTCAATCCGTCTCTCCACTTGATATGCCCTGATGTTGGTTTAAGTAAACCTGCTAGCATTCGAATGGTTGTTGTCTTACCCGCTCCGTTAGGTCCAAGTAGAGCAATACAGCGCCCTGACTCAATCTGAAAGGAAAGTTCATTAACAGCTCGGTATGAACCGTATTGTTTTGTAAGCTTATCAACTCTTAATAATTCCACTATTCTTCTTTCCTTCCTATGACAAAATAGAGAACGGGACCTAGTAAAGTAATGAACATAATAATCGGAATCCATATCCATTTAGGACCTCTTGTTGCAGGTGCTTTCAGCAAAGATATAAGTCCGACGAGAACCAAAATAAGCTGAATCACGATAAGTGGAGCAATCAAGCCCCAATTCACTTCTGCCAAATCTGACATTTGAAATCACTCCTATTCTTTATTTCAAGCTAGAGCTGTTTCTTATTACGCCAAGGTTTAACCACAAACAAGATATATAAAAGCGTTGGACAAGGGAATTGAATCATTCCAAATAATCCCCATAGCCAATAGAACTTGTAATTTCGATGTCTTGCATGCAGGAATAAGCAAATACTTTGAGTTAATAGAATCATAAACAAGACAATCAACGCCCAAACTGGAACATTATCTATTGTCATCTGTGATCTCCCTACCTTTAGCGTGAAGCTGACGTATAACAATTAGTGATAAGGCAAAGAATGTGATACTTACCTGTAGAATGCCATATATCGTTAAACTACTATAAGCTACGAGCATACCACCAGTTACCAGTACAATTGCTACCAGTACAAAAATGATTAACTCCTTGTGAAGCTTGCGACGATTCAAGGCTTGGCGCTGAACGACCATCTGCTCGATATACTGTAAATTCGGTGGCTCTAGGACGTCGCTGTACGCCTTATCGATGGAATCTACGTCCTGTTGAATAGAGGCGATTAATAACTCATTCTCATCCGCTTGTCCTTTATCAATGTGACTTTGCTGTTTATTCCACCGCGCTTTGCTCATTATCGTTCAACTCCCTTCGAATTTGCGCCAAACCGTTATAAATACGTGATTTAACGGTGCCCATTGGAATGCTCATGAGTTGTGCTATTTCCTCGTAGCTGTAGCCATAATAATGCTTTAGTAATATAGGGAGTCTGACATCATAGGAGACTGAAGCTAGCACCTCAAGAATATCCGTCCATTGCTCTTGTGCTTGCTCCAATTGCCACTGCATGAGCCGCCTGGGCTGCTCCTGCTCTTGCCATTTGCGCTCTAGCTGCTTCCGGCGCATGCCATCAATATACAATCTAGTTGCAATCGTAATGAGCCAAGAGGAGAATTTGGACTTCCCATTGTATAAATGTATTTTCTCGATGCATTTAAGCATCGTCTCCTGAGTTAAATCCTCCGCAAGAATGGGATTCATCGTTACTTTGAGCAAATATTTCATTAGAAACGAGTAGTGTTGATGTAGCAAATGGGCCAGGGCACGCTCATCTCCCTTAATAGCCCGTTTGATATTCTCCTGCTCTTCCGTCTCGATGATCACCACTCCTTCTCTAACCCGAATCACCTATAGTACGAATAGTGTACGTCAAAAGTTCATTCGACAAGTAATAATTTCATTATCTTCTTTATCGGGCAAAAAAATAAACGGTTGAACCGTTTCGTTTAGGTGAACTGGCCTCACTATTATGTATATCAACAAGAAAAACGCTCAAGCCTCATGTAAGGTTTGAGCGTTACTAATGTTACTAGACTTCTTCATCAAGACTAACATCATCTTGATCCAGTAATGCCCTCAATTCTTCACTAACCGCTGATGGCAGCCCTGATGCTCGCCCCGGTTGTGATGACGTCAAACCAGTACTATAGGCATTTGTTGCATTGAGTTCTACGTATTCAGCCTCTAAAGCACTTCTAACTTCTTCCTCACGTGACTCACTCATATCTTGCAGCTCCTTCTTGTGATACGTTGCTAATATTGCTATTCATCACAAAGATAAACTGCCCTTGTTTCTAGAAATCATACATAATCTTGCACCGTATTTCCACATTCATACAATCTCCGATGCTTATGGTTTGTAAGCTTTGACCTCTATACGATCCCTTACAGCCTCTGGGATTTGTAGCGGCTTCTTCGTTTGTTTATCGACAATAACAATTGTACCCGCTCCTGTTACAACAAGACGACGATCTCGGGTCGACTGGATACAATACTCCAAATCAATAGAAGAGTTACCTATCCTAGCAACTCTAACTCCGACATCTAGTTCCTCCGAATAGAAAGCCTCCGCATGATAATGACACCAAACATCAGCTGTCACGACGATTGCATTTGGATTTAAGGACCCTAGCTCCAAGCTATCCAAATACTCAGCACGTGCCTGCTCCAAATAGATTAAATAGCTGATGTTATTTACATGACCAGACATATCTGTTTCAGAATACCGAACCTTAACCTTTGAATAAATCTCAAACTTACTTAACCACTCTTCTAGATTCGGTACAATGTAAGTTGGCTTTGCCATGAAATCATCTCCATTATTGGATTAGTTCCTTGTATTAACCAAATTATCAGATAGCTCACGTAGTTACAATAGTATCCTTAAACACAGCTTTCCTCAATTTCAAAGCCCAGCTCCTCGATCATTTGGTGATCATTGCTGATCGCTTGTCCATCTGTTGTTAAATAATCACCTACAAATAGTGAATTGGCTGCGTATAGGGAAAGCGGCTGTAAATGTCCTAAATTAAGCTCTCTTCCGCCCGCCACACGTATTTCTTTATCTGGGCATATGAAACGGAATAGGGCAAGCACTTTAAGACAGTAACGGGGATTCAGCTGCTTCATATCTTCTAGTGGTGTCCCATGAATCGAGTTGAGAAAATTAATAGGTATCGAGTCAGCATCAAGAGCACGCAAGGATAACGCCAAATCAACTAGCTGCTCATGAGTCTCTCCCATCCCCACAATACAGCCTGAACATGGAGAAATGCCAGCTATCTTGGTTTCTTCAACAGTATGCACTCTGTCCGCATATGTATGTGTTCTTGTAATCTGATCAAAATGATCCTCACTTGTATTCAAATTGTGATTATAACGGTCCACACCTGCTTGCTTTAACTGATCGGCTTGGCCTTCCTTCAAAATACCCAAACAGGTACAAATTTTGAGTTGATAGTTTTGTTTAATCTCAGCCACAGCTCCGAGCACCTCATTTAATTCTCTATCTGTTGGTCCTCGCCCACTAGCAACAATGCAGTATGTTCCTGCTTTTCTAGATACCGCTTCTTTCGCTCCCTTAACAATCGCATCCTTGTTCAGCATCGTATATTTTTCAATCGGCGCCTTCGATATACTAGACTGCGAACAATATCCACAGTCTTCAGGGCAATAACCACTCTTAGCATTAAGGATCATATTTAGCTTCACTTTATTACCATAATAATGATACCTAACTTGATAGGCTGCATCTAGCAAAGAGAGTAGTTCCTGATCATTTGATCGAAGAATCGATAACCCCTCCTCATGTGTTAAGCACTCACCACCTAACACCTTATCCGCATAGTGCTGCCAGTTCAATAACTCTCTACGATTCATTACACTCATTTACCTTCACCTTTCAATTCATCATTTACTACAAACTTTACTACATTTTATGATTATCAATTTATCGCATTAATTGTCAACCTAATTCATTTTAACAGGTTAACAATTAGATTAATATAGCATACTTTTAATCACAAGAAGAAACAGTAGTTCCAGAATCTGCTCGCGATGCTGAAATCGCATACTGCTCATGAGCAGTGACGAACAAGCCTCTTAACAAACACTTAACAAACAAAATTCTTTACCCTATTCATAGGTGGTCACACTTACAACCTTGGAGTGACTAACATATGGTATCAAGAGAAACGGTCTAGGAGGACGCAGATGAAAGCTAACCGCAAGCTCTTTCGTACAGCTAACCGATTTGGCATCGATGCTAAACACATCAAACGTATTCAGAACGGTGTGTATCACCTTACAACTAAAGATGGTCAGCAATACTGTATAAAAAAGATCAGGTGCTCGGTTGTTAGCTTAAAGTGGATCGATCGTACCCTTCAGAAGCTAATGAAAAATGGTTATAACCAAATTTCATGGCGCAAGCCTAATACAGTTGAAGGAAAGAAGCTATTTATTAAAACAAGCAAGTTTAAACGACCGTATGTTCTTGCACCTTGGATTTCAGGTAGATGGCCTTCACCGACCTCTCTGCAGGATATGGTTAAATGCGGGGAGGTTCTAGCTAAGTTTCATCTAAGTGGTCAGAAGTTACCCAAATACAAATCCGGTGCCGTCAATATGGTTGGTGAATGGCCGAAGCTTTTCCGTGGTTATCTTGATAGACTGCAATTAAAAGCAGCAAAGGCGGAGCGTAATGGACATGGCACAGACTTAGATTCATTTCTCCAAACAAACGGCAGTGAAATCATTCAGTATGCCAAAGAAGGTATCCAAATCCTGCAAAGTAGTGATTATAAGCGAGTTTGTCTCGAAGCACGCAAGAGCTGTACATTATGCCATGGAGATGGAGGCCCTACCAACTTTATTCAAACTGCCAAAGGAATGTACCTCATTGATTTTGAAACTTTGCGCTACGACTTACGTGCATATGATTTATTCCGTGTAATCTATAACTCTTGTAAAGATCATGACTGGAAGGTTGAAATTGCTGAAGCGATCTTGGATGGATACCATAGTGTATCTAAGTTAACACAAACAGACATTGATTTATTAAGCGCTTGGCTTCGGTTTCCTAGAAAAATATGCAAGGCGTTGGACTCATACGGTAGATTAAATCGAAGGCAAAAAGCGGTGAGGCTCAGTAATATAAAGCAATATTTTCAAGAAGATCGAAGGATTACAGTCTTCCTTCAACAATTGAACGCGAAAGGGAAGTATCAATGAGAATATGGGTGCTAACAAATGAGTATAAAGACAACATTATTGGCGGGCTAGGTACGGTTGCCACCCACTTATCCGAAGCATTGGCTCAAATTAAGGGTACACACGTTACCGTCCTATGCGCAGGCACAGAGCAAAGTGTGAGCATAACAAGGAATCAAACAAACAACCTGCAAGTGATTCATTTTCCGAGAAAATCCAAGTATATTCTGCCGGCTACTAAAAATTTTAATTATCTATCGATTGCTAAATGGATCCATGCCAAGAGACTTTCCAAGCCAGACCTTATTCACGTTCATAGCCTACAATGCGAGAAACTGGCCCTATTCTATAAACGAAGATATCAGATCCCTTTCATATACACCTGTCATTCGATGGCAATTCGATCTGGGAAAATCGATCTTAGGCAGCTCCAGCTCCTTCGTCACTCGGCGTACATAACCACGCCTAGTCAATGGCAAAAAGCCGAAATCATTCGATACTGTCCTTGGGCTCGGAATAAGATTTTCGTCATTCACAATGGTGTGCATATGCCAACTACCCATCCTGACTATAGCAATAACGCACATCGGCTTTTATTTGTAGGTCGGGTAATTCCATCCAAAGGAGTAACCGATCTTATAAACGCAATTGCCCTATTAAAGCTAAATGAACCAAATGTACAGCTAGATATTGTAGGTACAGGCTCAGAAAAATACATCCAGTTGCTTACAAATAGAGCTTCTTCACTGCTCATTAGTTCAAACGTCACATGGTTAGGAAAGCAGAATCCCTCAGCTGTGCAGCAGCTGTATGCATCTTATGGATGCGTTATTGTACCAAGTTATGTAGAATCTTTTGGTTTAGTAGCACTCGAAGCAATGGCTGCCGGGATACCACTTGTTTCCTCACGCAAAGGTGGATTAAGCAGTTTTGTAACTGACCGCAATGCGACAATCATTTCGCAGATCAAACCATCTATCATTGCCCAAAGCGTCCAGACTATGTGGAGCAATCCATCACGAACGAATGCCAAAGTCAATCAAGCCCGTCAGACAGCTAGTAAATACCACTGGAAGTCGATCGCTAAGACCTACAATCGATTATTCATTAGAACGTATCAAAGGCGATAATTTCAGCTTCAGCTTCGCAATCACGGGATAATGATCAGACGGATAACGCGAGCTAAATTTGCGGCGATCCACAGTGGACTCGAGTACGATAAAAGGCTGTGTAACGAATATATAGTCAATCGTTTCCCCTTTGTTACCGCCCTTGAAGTTATGGTATGTACTCCCGATCTTGTCTAAACTGCCTTTTTTTAATTTCGAGTACACATCTGTAAAAATCGAAACCTTACTATTCTTTTTATTTTTTAACCCACGTAAGTACTGAATCACTTTATTCTTCGGTTCGGCATTAAAATCACCCATCAAAATGATAGGCAACTTATTGTTCTTCGTGTACTCTTGCACATGCCTCCATATCACCTGCAGCCCTTGCTCTCGTGCTTCCTGACTTTGGTTATCCAAGTGCGTATTATACACGATAAACTCCTGATGAGGCGCATCGACCAACTGGAAATGTACCCATGTACAGACTCGAACCCAAGCGCTGCGCCAGCTTTTGCTCCCTGGAATGGATGGTGTCTTGGATAGCCAGAAGGTCCCATTATCGATTTTGGTTACAATCTGCGCATTATAAAGCACAGCACAATATTCACCAAATTTGCTTCGAGGCTCGCCTGCCAACTTGTAGGCTGGCATATGTCTGCTAATGGCATCGAGCATATATCCGCGGCATTCCTGTACACCAATTATGGCAGCATTCGATGCTTGAATGGCTTCATTAATGGCCTTTTTGCGTAGATACCACGTATTCAGTCCGTCAATTAATGTACCTATTCTCAAATTAAACGTCATCACTTTCAAATCCATTCCTGCTATCCTCCGTTATGATCGTCAGCCTTCTTCAGCCAGTGAAATGGTGTTGTTTTAAAAAAAAGATTGGGATTGACCGGTACATTATGCGCCCAGAATGTAAAATGCAAATGAGGTCCCGTTGAGAAGCCAGTCGACCCTACAAGTCCAATAATATCGCCTTGCTTTACCTGATCACCCGCTTTAACGAGCAGCTTGGACATATGAGCATATTGAGAAAACAAATGCATCCCATGATCAATATAAATCGAATTTCCTGTTAAATACAAGTTATCTGCTAAAGCGACAACTCCATCATTGGTTGCATGAATCGGCGTTCCTTCGTCTGCTGCAAGGTCAATTGCCGTATGCCGACTATCCAATTTATCATTTACATAACGCGTATATCCATAAGGTGTTGTTAGTATACCTTCAATCGGTTGGATAAAATCAGTGGTAAACAGAAACTCGGGACTGGATTTACCGCGTGCTAAATTGATTTTCTTCTGATCTGCTTGAATACGATCTGTCTCCTGCCGCATGCTCGCCATTTGCTTGGTAACTTTAATATATTGCGTCTCAAATTTCTTATTCTGAATCGTTAGTGTCTGATCACCTATCGAATATTTCCCTGCCTTGGTATTAATCCCGATTGGCAAGTAGGTGAAATACCCCGCTCCAAAGGACTGTAAGGTGTAGGTTTTATCCAGCCACTTCACTTCACCAGCCTGCTTATGTCGAACAAGCACCACGTCACCAGGAGCAACTGTGTCTGGTAGCAGCGTCCACTCCGAACTCATTGCCTTATTGGCTGTCTGAATATCTGTGTAGTAGGTGGATTCCTTTCCTTCAAGCTCCGCTTGCTCTCGTATCGCTTTAAACACAGGCTGAGCTTCTTGCCTCCAATTCTCGTTCTCGGAAGCAAGACCTTCCTCTGCTGCAATCGCAGATTCTGAGATCGTAGCGCTTGGAGTAGGCGTAGTTACGGCCTGCGATACTGACACCATTGCCTCACGAGGAGCATTTACTTGCTGCTGTACAAGAATAAGCAAAGTAACCAAGCAGCTTAATACCACGATTCGGATTGTGATGAGCCAGCCTTTATATGGCCGGTTATTGGATTTCGTCGAAGTCTCTTTACGTTCACCGCGAGGAATCATGTGAGTACCTCCTCCATATTTAATCTAGCGTCTTCAAAAACAATCTCACAACAACAAATATATCATATTATTCAAATAAAATAGACTACTGAAAGAACAGTAGTCTCCTAAGTGTTTCCAATTGAATGGGGCCTGCTTCAAGATTCCGATCAGATGCAGGACTGTTTACATAAGAAAAGTACCGATGACGAAGGAGGTACCGATAATAATGGCGCGCAGTAGCTGTGCAACTGCTTTATTCCCTTTGGCAATCTCTTCATTCACTTTCATCTTCGGCGTCAAGAAATCAAAAACAATGTATACCAGACATAGAATACCGATTCCAATGACTGACCAAATGAGCATTGATACCCACGAATTTGAGCTATAGGATACCATTCCAATAATAATACAGAGCCCAAACAGCTTACTTCCCATATAAATACCGGCTGCTTCATTTCCTTTGGCGATTTCCTCTGCATCATTAAAGCGAGTTAACTTACTAAAAACAAACGATCCAGCGACAAGAACGACGAGCAGGATTGCGATCCCAACCCCGACATTCAGAACATTATTCCACAAATTTCCCAACGTTATTCCTCCTTATTGTGATTTATTTCGATATCGCTGCTGGACAATAGTAGGCCATGTCCCCTGTAATTTTACTGCCGATCCGAGGAAGTAATCCTGCCAGCTTGCCTCCAAGTACATAAGCACCTGTAAGCAGGTATCCAGTATAAGGACCGTCCTCCGTTTGAAGTTCTACTTCTTGCATGATCCAGCGCTGCTGATAGATTTTGGGCTGGTTGTCGTAATATGTCTGTACTTCCTGTACTTCCGCTTCATGATGTCCCCACTCCACTTGTTCCAGGGTTGCAGACTCATCATATAGTGCCGTTCCCTTGCCTTCTCGTCCCCAATAGCTTTTGGCAACGAAAGAGGTTTGTGTCTGAATGAATACAGAGTTGTCATAATAGGTTGGGAGTAAATAGCTCTCGATGGCCTGAATATCCTGTGGTTCAAAAAGCGAATGACCGAGTAGTTCCTCGGTTTCTGCTCTGTGCTCATAAAGTGACCAGATTAAAGCTGTGAAGCCTTTGCTTTGGGTAATGATGCTCTGAACGGGATTGATAAGTCCTAGCTTGCCATCTACAATTAGCTGGAGTAAATCTTCACCGATTTTACGTTGTGTGGCTTCATCGATATCATAGACAAGGTATTCTAAGGGATATAATCGATACAGAATGGAAATCCGTTTCCCATTAACATACAGCCCATCACCCGGGATGATTTCGAGATCTTCCAGTGGTGCGAATAACGTATCATAACCTAACTCTTGGACGGCCTCCATCAGATACTGTGTGTTCGTCTTATCCTCGAGATGCCAGCTATAACTAGAGAAAGCAATCGCATCTGTCAATCCTAAGTCTTGATAGTAGTCAATTAACTGCTTAAATGCTTGTTGAATGGCTTCCTTCATATGAGAAGAAGCTGAAGTGTATGTACTATATGCAGATATAATGGCTTCGGCTAAATAAGCGGTTTCGGGAATGCCTGTAGGTGTATCCGTGTTATTCTCAATACATTTAAGTCCTTGATTATTCCTAATCCAATCTTGACGAGATACCCCATGATAAGGCACTTCCATTCTTGCTGCAGGAATTAGCGCAGGATGAATGCCTAGCTGATTCTCCAAGAATACATCGGGCATGAATCTTTGGGTAAACCGTAGCACCTTCCAATATAGCCGATCCACGCTCTCAGCTGCGATGCGCATTTGCTCCAGCTCAGCTGAACGGAATACAACAAGGGATGGTACACAATACTCTTTGCCGTTCATCCGATGGTAGGGAAGTTTTGCTGCGATTTCGCCTTGAAAAACTTTATCATGCGAGCGACCCAAATGATACATGTAACTCAAGTGAACTCAGCCCCCTGTACTGCTACTACCGCTACTGCCAAACCCTTTATACGAACTGCTGCTCGAACTAGAGGATTTATAGGAAGAGCCAGAGTTATTTGTCGCGTTAGAATTATAAGAAGAATTGCCCGAAGACTTATAAGACCTTGATGAGCCGTAATAGATGGAGTTCCCCCCTGAATCATAATAACCCTCTTCGCAGTTATCATTATTCTCATCACAATTAATACTAGATTGCGTTGGTGAGCTACAGCCTGTCATTGCAACAGGTACAGTCAAGAGTAGGGCAAATGCCAGCATTTTGGACAAAGGAAGGCGTTTATGCTCATCCATTAACTATTCACCTCCTTCAAATAGAAGACTGCTTTATTCCGATCCGTATCGAGTACGGAATATACGGTTTCATATGTCGTATCCTGTACGACCAAATAATGATCAAGCAGCAATTGAGCAATCTCCAAAGGCTCTCTCGTTAGCATCAATCTACTGCCACGCCTGAATGTATGGCCATCCCAGTAGAGAAACTCTGGCTCCACACGAATGGTACTGGAACAGTACTCGAATAAAGGCGGTTTAATGCTATTGCCATACACCTGAACATCAGATTCTTGGAATGGTTTAGCGTACACAATATGCCGTGTACCCTCTTCTGATTCATGTGATGTATGCTCATATAATTGATTCCGTATAACGGTTGCATTCACTAGCTTACGAATAAAGATTTCTTCGTTCGTTACGGATTGCTCTTGTAACACACGTACAACTTTACCTTCGTCTTCTGACCATTCTTGATAGCTAATGGATCGCGTAGTAGTCATTCTTTCACCTCTCATTACTCATGATTCTGTTATAAGTCTCCGGCTCACATACGACGAACAGCCTGGCATCCTTCGGGATGGGATCGTGTAGCTTGCGATTAATACTTAAATCGTTCCTATCCGAAATGAGTGTTGCCCCTTCATCTAAGAGATCGTGAAAAGCATCCAAATAGGTCTTCCATTCCGCTCTTATCGGAACATGACGAATATCCGCTCCATGCTGATGACTGAGCAGTTGGGTGAATATATCTATACTACCTTCATTAAGCGCTGAACGTGCCACTAATCTAGACACCGAATCGTGAGAGAGAACGAACTCGTTCACACGATTATGTTTAAAATTCTGAATATGCTTCTCCAGCATAACCTCTACCGTCGTATGAACATTTGGAGCAATACTCTCAATACTCGAGGCAACAAGAAGTGATTTACCATCAACAAGCGAAGGCTCATCAATTCTGGAATCCGCAAAAATAATGGCTGCTCGTGCCTCAGCAAGATTAGCCTGCCTCAGAATTTCTTCAGAGCTTGGGTCACCGCTAACAAACTGAACCTGCGCATGATCATAAGGACGCCGATCACCCTCATCAATAATAACGATCTCTAAATTAGGCTCAGACGACAACAACTCATCAATCGCATAATGCGCTTTCTTACTCCAGTTGATAATAATAATGTGATTCTTGCCATGATACTTCAACCTGCCAGACTCCCTTCGTCTTTGGAAATTAGAAATCCCATCAATTACTTTACTGATGATTAAGCTGAGTAATCCGATCCCAAATACGTATAGGAAGATCGAGAATATTTTGCCAGCTAAGCTATGAGCATAATAGTCTCCATATCCCACTGTCGCCATCGTTGTAAGTACCCAGTATAAAGCGTTAAACCATGTTCCGAACGTCTCCGGCTCTAGGAAGTAAGCAATCGTACTGCTTATCACAATAAAAATAAAAGCGGCAATTGCAAGCACTGAATTTTTAAGCTTTAATAACTGCAGTGATATACGGCGTAAAAGTATAGGCAATACACATTAAGCCTCCTTGAATCTTGTATCTATAAGAACGATAAGTTAATACGTAGAATGGATAATATAGGTAACACTTTTTTTAAAAAAATAACCCTAATTGGCCTGCTGTTGAAAGCTTCTCTGACTGCATCAATAATTCTTCCTCGATTTTGCGCTTCGTAACATCTATAAAAACACCGAGAACGGCTCTTTCTCCTTCATAGGTCATGGTCAGAGAATTCAGGCTTACCCTCTTGATTTGAAACAACAGAGATTGTTACTGTCAGTCTAAGTTCACACCCGGAAGTATGTTGATAAAGCTAGCCTCGGGCTTGATAAGGATTCATAGGAATGTTCCTCTCGGGCAGCTTTATATGTAAATGGATTATTTTTCTATTCATATTATAAACATGTAAGGAAGGTTTCATCAATGAGCCTCACCTATCAGATTGATAGATCAATCATAGGATGGAGAAATAGGCTAAAGCGACTGGAGACTGATTATAATAGGAACACAAAAAGGCTAAAACATGTATGCTTTAGCCTATAAATGAATAACAATAGATTATTGTTTTAACGTAACCGTAGAACTAGATACACTTTGCCTTCTTCTAACCATGAGCAAATAACATCCTGCCGCCACCATTACACAACAAGCAATGACCACACCCATTGGAATAGCCGTCTGGCTTCCAGCAATACCGACGAGTGGAGCTGCAATGGAACCAAAAATGAACGGTAAGAGACCAAGCATCGCAGAAGCACTGCCTGCCTTTTCTCCTTGGCTCTGCATCGCGAGTGAGAATCCAGCGGTACTGACAATCCCAACACACGAAACAACCATGAATAAGGGGATTAGTATGCCAATTAACGGTGCCTTAATCATAATCATTGCAAGTAATGTGAATCCACTCAAAATCGCAATAATAAGACCGCTACTAAACAATTTGGTCTCGCCCAGTTTGGGTGACAGTCTGCCCGTAATTTGAGTAGCAAGGATAATCCCTAGCCCATTCATAGCGAAGAACATACTAAATGCCTGCGGAGAGATACCATATATATCTTGCAGCACAAAAGGTGAACCTGAAATATAACTAAACATCGCCGCAGATATGAATCCCTGTGATAATGCATATCCCATAAACACACGATCACCGATCAAGCCTCGGAAGGTAGAAAACGTAGTCTTAATGCCACCCTTACTTCGACGATTAACAGGTAATGTTTCAGGAAGGCCCAGGACAGCTGCAACAACCATCAGTACGCCAAGAACACCTAAGACAATAAAGACACCATGCCATGAAATGAACTTAAGCAGTTGCCCGCCTGCAATAGGTGCAAGAATGGGTGCAAGCCCATTAACAAGCATTAATAGAGAGAAGAACTTCGTTAGCTCTGATCCTGTATATAGATCACGTGCCATTGCGCGAGCAATAACAATGCCTCCCGCTCCAGCTAGCCCTTGAATAAACCGTAGTGCAATGAGCCCCCATATAGAAGGAACAATCGCGCAAAGTACGGATGCAATGGCATATACAATGAGGGAAGTAATCAGAGGTATGCGGCGACCTCTCGAATCACTAAGCGCTCCCATAATCAGTTGACCAATTGCGAGTCCTAATAAACAAGCGGTTAAGCTAAACTGTGTAAGCGAGGTACTCGTTTGCAAGTCGTTCGTGATGATCGGCAAAGCGGGTAAATACATATCGATTGATAAGGGTCCTATTCCTGTCATCGCACCTAGTGTTACAGCCATGGACAATCGCTGTTTATTGGTAAGCCCAGACGACGGCTGAGCTTGATCATTAGTACCTATATTCATTTTGCATATTTCAACCTTTCAGAATCGTTTTGAGGCACACCGCCCTAATTAGTAAACTTATTCTAACACATGTAATGTTAGCCTGGCTGTATAATTAACAGCATTTTCCTGTTATTGCTAGTAAATAAATTTCACAACTCTAATTTTTTTTATTTTCATAAATAATATTTTACCTCCATCCATCGTCACTATTTGATCAAATAACTCTCTTATTCTCAAAAAATATCTTTTCTCGCAATGCCATCAAAAAAAGTCATTTCTATAAAATTATGAAGCCCTTCCTATATTTATCGTGTTTGATGTCACTAAAATCAGGAACATATACTGACAAAATATCTCAATTTATGGGTTATATTATTAACCAAGGAATAAAAAGGAAATTACATTACTATAGTAGAATGTATTGTTTAATTCTAGATGCTAGGACTATTTCTACTTGTTCTAGCAATAGAAGTGTATCACCAATTCTAAAAAGAAAAGAGGGAAAAGATTGAGAAGAAAGCTATTTAAAAGAATTTCGGTTGCGGCACTCGCTCTCTCTCTACTTGGCTCCGGCACACTGTTCCAGAGTGGTCTAGCTCAAGCAAGTACAACCAAGATGCTGCTGAAAGAAACAGGTTTTCCAGCACTTCATAAGATTCTTACTTCCAATTCTGCAAAATCAGCTCCACAGCAAGCATTCGTTTCTCCCAAGCTTAACACAACATCCTCAGACCCCGTTCGAGTTATCATTCAAATGCAAAGCGAGTCGATCACTGCAAGCAAGTATGCAGCCAAAATGGGCTTACGCTCTTTCGCAGCACCAGCTACCGAAGCCTCCATCAAGACTGAACAAACGAATCTAATCAATTTGGCTGGCAGTCAAGGAATTAATCTGAAGAAAAACTATGAATATAATACGGTTTTCAATGGAATGGAAGTAACAATACCTGCAAACCAAATCACACAATTGGCCAAACTGCCAGGAGTTAAATCCATCCATGAAAATCATATCTACTACGAAATGCCGATAGCTGATAGTTCACCATTAGATGCTGAGGGCAAGAACTTCGAAGCTATGCCGATTCAACAAATCGGTGCAGACTATGCCTGGAGCCAAGGTCTAACTGGAAAAGGATTAAAGGTTGGAGTCATTGATTCTGGTGTCGATTATCTCCATCCTGATTTGAAGGGTGCTTTTAAGGGAGGATATAACTCATACTTCAAAAATGATGATCCATATGAAGAGGCTCCTAAACCAGGTACAGCCTTCGGAGGTACCTATCATGGCACTCACGTAGCAGGTACGATTGTAGGTCGAGCCGCCAATCCAACCTCAGATATCGTCCAGAAAGGGCTTGCATATGAAGCAGACCTCTACGTATACAAGGTGCTTGGCTTTGATCCGAAAACCGGAAGATCCTCAGGATCTACTGCTCAGGTTCTGGATGGTATTGAACATGCCGTCAAGGATGGAATGGATGCCATCAACCTGTCACTCGGCTCTGATGAGGACAAAGATCCCAACTCACCAGATTCTATAGCGCTCAATAATGCGGTTCTGTCTGGTGTCACAGTTGTTGTAGCCAGCGGTAATGCAGGAGATAAAGGTCCTTATTACTATTCAATGGGATCACCAGCTTCCTCTCTGCTGTCCATATCGGTAGGAGCTGTTACGAGCCCTTCTTATCGCTACTCAGTAGCAGCTGCAAGTACGTTGACACCAGTGGCACCCGTTGCGCCACCAGTTTCACCGGACGCTAGTCTACCATCAGGCGATGAGCCTATCAGCCCGCAAGATGAACCTGCTAATTCACCAGAAGCTGCTCCTGCTCCAAGCGAAGAGCCTAGTCCTTCTCCAGAAGCTGCTCCTACTCCAAGCGAAGAGCCTAGTCCTTCTCCAGAAGCTGCTCCTACTCCAAGCGAAGAGCCTGCTAATGTTGCGGCAACTACAGCACCTCACCACTTTAATGTCATGGGATGGGAAACAGCCAAAAATGATTTTGCTGCGATTATAGGTACAGATCCAGTTGAGACGGTCTATGTAGGCATTGGAGCAGATGCTGATTACGCGAATGTCGACGTTGCCAACAAAATTGCTTTGGTTTCAAGAGGTGTATTGCCTTTCGTTGACAAGATCGCAAACGCTAAGAAACACAATGCCAAAGCGATCATCATTTTCAATGGTAATGTAATTCCAGGAACGTCAACTCCTAATCTCTCTGAATCCATTCCAGGCAGAGATTCCAATATCGGCAGCAGTGGTTATTTAGGAGATGACTTTGCCTATATACCTACTTTTGACATGTCAGGAATAGAAGGCCGTAAACTTGCCAAGCAGGTAATTGACAATCCTGGTTCCGCTTTATCCTTCACCTTTGACTCGAATTACATTGCAGTGATTGCACCAGGTGATGATATGGCTACCTTTAGCTCCAGAGGACCTGAGTCTGATGGCAATTTCAGCATTAAGCCTGATTTCATTGCTCCTGGAGTAAACATTCTTTCAACCTATCCAGCTTACGGCAAATTCGATCAAACTGTCTCCTATGATCAAGCTTACACACGCATGAGCGGTACTAGTATGGCAACTCCTCATGTTACAGGACTTGCGCTCTTGTTAAAGCAAGCGCATCCTGAGTGGACGCCATTTGATATTCGGGCTGCGCTGGGCAATACAGCCGATCAAATCAGTGACAGTACTGGAACGCAATATGATGTCTATTCGCAAGGTGCAGGACGCGTTAATATCAAGAACGCTTTATTGACGCCTGCTATTCTTCAATCTGTTGAAGAACTTACGATACTCGACAAAGATCTGAACCCGCAAGTGGTTACGAATTATGGCGACAATACAAGCTTCGGTTTAATGGATAATGGGGATGTTAAAACGAATATTCTACAGCTCAAGAACACTATTGCAGGCAATGTTCAGTACAAAGCATCCGTTCGTATGCATTCAAGTGTAACTTCTGATCCAAACGACCCGATCGCTACACCGAATGTCAATCATATTCGGACGACACTCGAAAATCTCGGTCCTGATAATACAATTTCAGTTAGCGGAAATTCTAATAAGGTCTTCTCGCTGACAGTTGAGCCGACTGCTGATGCAGTAGACGGAGTTTACGAAGGAGAAGTTCTTCTAGAGAGCGATGGATTGCCATCACTTCACCTGCCATTCTCCGTACATGTAGGCACTGAGATTCCTGATAATGGGTTTGGTTTACAGGAGTTCGAATTCTCTCCTACCGCTATTGTTGAAGATGGAAACAATGGCACTCCAATTAAAGGAACGTTTAAGCTTACAGCTGAAGATGTAAACTTAATCGTATTCAAAATTAATAATTTAGATGACGAATATCTAGGTAACTTTGGAGCTAAATATAACGACGATTTAAGTCTATTGGAAACTGGCTACTATGAATTTGAATTTGATCAGCAATATGTAGATGATAATGGTGCAGAACCTGTAGTTAAAAAGCTGCCTGTTGGTCAATATCAGGTTAACGTTGTTGCACTACAGCTTGATCCATTAACCGAAGAAAGAGTTCTAAATCCAGATGGTACTCCAATTGAATATAACACAATGAAAGTATTTGCTGTCAAAAGTAACGACTCCATCGAACAGGAAAAAGTCAATAAAGCCAAAGAACAATTTGTACCCAATATTATAAATAAAACAGTCATTAACTCTCCTGTACTCGCTTTCCCTACTACAGAGGGAATAACTTATCAAGTGACTGGAAGCAATAATTCAACCTACATTGGAAACGATGGTATCCTTAAAGCTCTTCCAACTAGCGGAACGGTTAATGTCCGTCTTAACGTAACCATTGCTTCAGCATCCAAACCAAGTATTTTCGACGGCGTGGTCGTTAGCTTTAATCTTGATGCTCCACCTATAGACGTAGACCTCATTGAACTTCAAAAGGTGACTGACGCCAAGAACGCATTTGTTCCGAACATCTCGAATACAACAGTCATCAACTCACCTGTATTGACTCTTCCAACAACCGAAGGAATTACTTATCAGGTGACAGCAAGTAATAATAGAGATTTAATTGGAAATGATGGTATTCTTGCAGCTCTTCCTACTAGTGGATCGGCTAATGTTGATCTGACCGTAACCATTGCATCAGCATCTAAACCAACTATTAATACTACTACGAATGTTACGGTTACTCTAACAGCCCAAAATAATGGCAACGGTAATACTGGCAGTGGCAGTTCCGGCGGTGGCGGAAGTAGTGGCGGTGTCACTACACCTCCAAGTAGCAACCCGTCAAGTATTGCTATCGTTAATCAAGGCCAGCTGACATCTCCAATCAAAGCCAAGATCAGCAAAACGGGTCAAACTTCGACTGCAACAATTACGGACGCAGATCTTCAAGCAATTTTGAAGAAAAACGGTAATTCGCCAGCAGCGATTGTAATCAATGTCCCTGTAACAAGCCCACAACAAGCTCAAATTGTATTGACTCCTACACAGTTAAAACTACTAGCAGATTCCAATGCAGGAAACACCATTCTTGTAACCATAGGAAACGCTTCTGTAGCAATACCTGTGTCGATCTTCAAGAACTTGCCTGCAAACGCTAGTGTCAGTATTACCCTTGGTGGAGTAGCAATCCAAAATGCTACGGTCTCTGGTCTACTACCTGGAAGCAAGATTCTAGGTACACCATTCCATTTTGAAGTAAATGTGATTAATGGCAGTGAATCTACGCCAATTGAGGTTTCTAATCGCGACTTCATTAAACGTTCATTCACAGTATCTGGAACTGTTGATTCAAATGCAACAGGAGCGCTATTTGTGGAAGATGGCAAGATGAATGGGGTTCCAGCCACATTTACACGTAATAGTAATGGTACAACAACCGTTGTTATCAACCGCCCTGGATTCTCGATCTATGCAGCTGCATCGCATCAGATCAAATTCAATGACATCGCTACTTCTTTGGCACAAGCCAGAATTCAGACACTTGCGAACAAGTTCCTAATCAGTGGGACATCTGCTGATACCTTCTCACCTAAACAAGATGTAACACGTGCTGAGTTTGCAGCTTTGTTAACACGTGCTCTTGGCTTACAAGCCAAATCCGCTGCACCATTCACAGATGTAAAAGCTACTGATTGGTTCGCGAATAACGTTGCTGCTGCTTATGAAGCAGGTTTAATAAGTGGTGTTGGAAACGACAAGTTCGATCCGAATGCAACAATTAGTCGTCAGGATTTGGCTGTGATGCTTTCCAGAGCGATGACCCTGCTTAAAGTCCAAAGCAAGAGCTTACCTGGAAATGTAACTTATGCAGATGCATCGCAAATCTCCTCCTACGCACAAAGCAGCATTCAAATCATTACAGAGAATGGCTTAATGGACGGGGAAAAAGAAGATTCTTCCATCTACTTCAAACCAGTAGATCCTACCTCTCGTGAAACTGCTGCATCAGCTATTTATTTCTTGTTACAAAAAGCCAAACTAATCAACTAAACTCACTACCCCTAGCAGGCTGTCGATTTAATTCGGCAGTCTGCTTTTCATATCTTTATTGATAACAAGACAATCAACGGCTCCACCGAATAGTTACCTCAATAACAACTGCTTGGCAAAGCCATGTCATATGTACAGTTAAATTAAGGAAAGAAAATTCAGAATATTACGTTGACAGTAGTCATTACAACCTTGTATGATGTTAACAAGTTAATAAAATGTGATGGAGATTAGGAGATTCACATAGATTGCATGTCAATCGACATTGCATTCTATGTGTTTTTTTATTCCTTCATTTCGAGAAGCAATGATCCATCCTAAATGCATCAAGAGCAATAGAGGGAAACAACCCCATTTGCTAAGAGGTTATATTTTTGAAAGAAAGGGGCATGCATCATGTCAGTAAATGAAAGCGTTTTAACTACCAAAATTAATGAAAGCGCTCTACTTAAAAAAAAGAGAAAGTCAGGCGAAAACGCATTAGCCTATTTATTTTTAGCTCCTTCCTTATTTATTTTCATTGTATTCCTTTTTTTCCCAATGTTGAGATCCATTTACTTAAGCATGACGATTACAGATCCACGTGGTAGAGTCGTTGAATTCGTAGGCCTAGAGAACTTTATCGATTTGCTTTCATCGGAGAAATTTTACTCGAATTTGGAGGTAACGCTATTATTCATCTTGTTTACAGTGCCTACTTCAATTATTTGGTCGTTACTGTTAGCAGCATTCACACACAACAAACTTAGGGGTATGAAGATATTCCAGTTCATTTTCTCATTACCCATTGTTATTTCTGTAGGTACAGGATCCATTATCTGGTTATTGCTC
Organism: Paenibacillus sp. P5_B5; assembly: GCF_056400365.1. Classification (NCBI taxonomy): domain Bacteria; kingdom Bacillati; phylum Bacillota; class Bacilli; order Caryophanales; family Paenibacillaceae; genus Paenibacillus; species Paenibacillus sp. P5_B5. Next base: position 376,797 of record NZ_JBFULK010000002.1, on the reverse strand, counting down.
TTTCACCCCACTGCAGGCATGCTGAATTATTTCTTAAGCTTTGTGCATATTGAGGCGATTCCATGGTTAACAGATCCTTCATGGGCTCTTATATCCATCTCCCTCATGACCATATGGATGAACATGGGCTTCCTCTTCATCGTCCTGTCTAGCGGTCTGCAAGGGGTTCCTGAGGAAATTTATGAGAGTGCAAAAATCGATGGTGCGGGACCAGTTAGAACCTTTATCCAAATCGTTCTACCGCTTATAACTCCTACCCTATTCTTTGCCCTTATCGTTTCTGTCATTAGTGCCTTCCAAACCTTCGGGCAAATCCACATTCTGACCAAAGGTGGTCCGATGGATTCAACAAATGTAATCGTGTATTCCATCTACCAGGATGCATTCATCAACTTCCGGTTTGGAACAGGGAGTGCTCAGGCATTAATTCTCTTCTTGATTATCCTAGCATTAACGATTATTCAGTTTAAAGTTCTCGAAAAGAAGGTGCATTATCAATGATGGCGAGAAGGATCTCATCCACTCTACAATACTTATTGCTGATCTTACTGGCTCTCACGGTTCTGTATCCGCTGATTTTCACCGTTCTATCATCTTTCATGACAGAGCAGGAAGTATCCAGCTTTCCACCAGCACTATTTCCTTCTCAGTTGTACTTAGGAAATTTTCAGCAAGCAGTTGAAGGCTTTCCTATTATCCGATTTATTCTGAACAGCTTTATTGTATCGTCGGCGATTATGGCCAGCCAAGTCGTCACCTCCGCATTAGCTGCTTATGCGTTCTCATTCTTAAATTTCAGATTCAAAACATTACTATTCACTCTATTCCTAGCTACGATGATGATTCCATGGGAAGTTACGATCATCCCGAATTATCTCATGATAAAAGATTTACAGTGGATGGATAGCTATCAAGGTCTTATTGTTCCATTCATGGCTGGCGCATTCGGCGTATTCTTACTACGTCAATTCTTCCTACAACTGCCTAGCGAATTGTTTGATGCAGCCAAAATCGATGGTTGTGGACACTTACGAAACTTTTTCTCAATCGTATTGCCACTGTCACGACCTGCGCTTTCGACACTAGCTGTGTATGTTTTCCTAACGCACTGGAATCACTATTTGTGGCCACTTCTAATTACCAATTCACCATCGATGAGAACCGTTCAAATCGGGGTAGCCATGCTGCAACATGCTGAGGTTATGTCGTGGAACTTAATTTTGGCAGGTGTTACGCTCGTTTTACTACCCTCCTTTATCCTACTTGCATTTGGAGTAAAACAACTGGTACGCGGAATTACAGCAGGTGCACTGAAAGGATAGCTGTCTGGTGATCCGTCTGTCCTTTGACAGACTTATCATATAGTTTCATTTAAATATGTACGAAGAAAGAGGGAATAAACTTATGAAGAAAAAAGGGTTAATGAGTCTACTTTTAGTTATGGTTATGCTATTCTTGTCTGCTTGTAACGTAAATATGGGGGACGGTGCCAAAAAAACAGAAGAGAAAAAAGAAAGTGGCAGTACTTCCGCTCCTGTAGCAGCTGGCACAAAGAAAGTAACGTTCTGGCATGCAATGGGCGGAGCAAACACCAAGGTCGTAGACCAATTGGTTGCGAATTACAATGCTTCTCAAGACAAAATCAAGGTTGAAGCTGTTTTCCAAGGTAACTACGATGAACTATTAGCCAAGCTTAAAGCATCAATGGGCACTAATGACGGTCCTACTGTTGTACAAATGTACGAAATCGGTAGCCGCTTCATGATCGATTCCAAAACGGTTACACCGATGCAAAAATTCATTGATGCTGATAAATGGGATGTAACTCAGTTAGAGCCGAACATTGCAGGCTATTATACTTTTAACGGTAAACTAAACTCAATGCCTTTCAACACATCTAATCCTATTCTTTACTATAACAAAACAATTTTTAAAGAAGCTGGTCTAGATCCAGAGAAACCGCCAACAACGTATGAAGAAATCAAAGCAGCTGCTACTGCGATTACCAAAGCTGGTAAAGCAACTGGTGCAAACTTCGCAATCTATGGCTGGTTCATGGAGCAATTCTTTGCTAAACAAGGTGCAGAATATCTAAATAACGGTAATGGTCGTACAGAACTCGCAACTGAATCCCTCGTGAATTCTGAAGCTGGTGTGAAAACACTTACTTGGTGGAAAGACCTAATTGACACGAAGGCTGCAAATAATCTTGGACGTAAAACAGATGATTCCAAGAAGGCATTCTCTGCAGGGCAAGTCGGAATGATCCTCGATTCCACTGCAGCACTTAAAGGACTTGTAGACAGCAATACGGGTAAATTCGAAGTTGGTACTGCACCACTACCTAAACCTGCCGATGGCAAAGAAGGCGGCGTAATCGTCGGCGGAGCTAGCTTGTGGATGATGAACAACCGTCCGGATGATGAGCAAAATGCTGCTTGGGATTTCATCAAATTCTTGACTTCACCTAAAGAGCAAGCTTACTGGCATATTAATACAGGATACTTCCCAATCACTACCAAGGCTTATGAAGAAGAAAGCGTTAAGGAAAACTTGAAGAAGTTCCCGCAGTTCAAGACAGCAATCGAACAACTTCATTCAACAAAATTAAACACAGCAACACAGGGCGGAGTTATGGGTGTATTCCCAGAAGCAAGGCAAATTGTTGAAGGAGCTATTGAAGAGGCTCTTAACAACAAGAAATCGCCAAAGGATGCTCTAGATGCCGCTGCTAAAGAAATCAGTTCCAAGCTTCAGCAATACAATAAAACTGTAAAATAACAAAAAGAAGCCTGAATTACCTCCGCTCGATCCGTCCAGATTTGCGAACAGAGTAAGATTAAACAGCCTATTCAGACGAACAAATACAACAAAGCGTGGTACCGAGAAAAGTGAAATTCACATTTCTCTGGTACCACGCTTTTCTTACAAGTATTAGGACAGCTGGATTGGCCGATCAAGCTGATATAAGTTCCGATAACGTTCCTCATGCTCCATTAACTCATCATGTGAGCCGCGCATCACGATCCGACCATGCTCCATGAAAATAATTTCATCCATGAGTTCAGCACCTACAAGGTGATGCGTAATCCAAATGAGTGATTTCCCCTCTATAGAGTGGAAAATCGTCGAAAGTAGATCTTTCTCCGTCCGAGGATCAAGCCCAATCGTCGGTTCATCCAGAATAACAACTGGCGTGTCTTGCAATAACACACGCGCAAGTGCAATTCGCTGACGTTCACCGCCTGAGAAGCGCTGACCCGTTTCTAGCATTCGGGTATCATAGCCCGAAGGTAAAGATTCAATCAAAGCATCTAATTTAACTTGCTTAGCTACTCTTCTTATCTCTTCATCAGACGCATCCACATCGCCTAGGCGAATGTTATTAGCCACTGTCGTATCGAATAAATGCGGACTTTGGTTCAACACTGAAATAACAGTTGGGATATGCTCACCATAAGCAGCGGCTGGGGTACCATTAATCGTGACTAAGCCTTGATGAGGCACAAGCGCACCTTGAATCACTTTGAGCAGAGTAGATTTCCCTGCACCGCTTCGTCCAATGATAGCCACCTTCTTCCCCTGCGGGATATCCAATGAAACATTGTTGACTGTTAAATGCTCCGCATCATATTGATAGCTAATGCGGTCCAATTGAATATTGGCTTTCTTACCCACTGCATCAATCTGTTCCTGGCTAAGTGAATATCCACTCGTTTCACTAGGAGTAGGGTCACTCATTGTCGATAATCGATGTAACGATTCCTGATATCTAGGCAATTTCTCAATCGCCTCGGATATAGGCAGGAAGGCTTCCATCAAAGGAAATACAACAAGTACAAATGCTGCAATCAGTACTACATCCATATGTCCGTCAGAGACCTGTTGTCCCGTCCAATAAATCATCGAAATGACTGCAATACCGACTACCAATTGACCGATAAACGTACGCCATCTGGCCCAGTTACTAAGAATTCTTTCCATTCGGGCTACTTCTGCCTCGTCAGATTCATACGTCTGGACAAATTGTGATTGTCTTCCGCTAATGACCCAATCGTTCATGCCGAGAACAGCATCCGTTAGCGTCTGATATAACCGATTACGTTGCTGCTTAACCTGCTTCTGCTTATTCTTTGTCAGCCACAAGGAGATACATGGCAGAATAAATACGAGAATCAGGATATAGAGCGCCATTAAGAGAGCAAACTGCATGTCAAACCATCCTAAAGCGATGATACATACGGCATATAGAACTAATGCCACAATGCTTGGGAATACAGTCCGCAAGTAAATATTTTGCAGATGTTCAATATCATCAGCTAACACACCAAGAACATCACCTGTACGGAATCTAGACCGAATGAACAAAGCCTGCGGCTCAAGAATGCGATACAGCCTTACACGCATCTTGGACAGAATCCGTAGAACCGCGTCATGTCCCACAAGTCGTTCTACGTAATTAACAAACGACTTGCTGATCCCGAAGGTTCTTACTAGAACAACAGGAACATAAACCATGAGGATGTTCTCCGGACGAAGTGATGATTTCGAAATGAGGTAACCGGAAGTAAACATGAGCGAAGCCGCACACAGAATCGTGAGTGTCGCCAAGGCAATAATCGCGATAAACCTTCCGATGTGTGCGCGGATATAGGGACGAAGCCATTGTTCCCTTTTCACTGCAGCACCTCCAGTTGTGATTGAATCATTGCGTAGTACACACCTTTGCGTGCAATTAATTGTTCATGTGTACCTGTCTCAGCTACTAAGCCGTTATCTATAACGATGATCCAGTCCATATCGGGCATCCAATGTAACCGATGGGTGGCTAGGAACACCAGTTTATTCTCAAACAAAGAAAGCATCGTGCTTTTCAATTCATATTCCGTTTCAATATCTAAGTGAGCCGTTGGCTCATCTAATAAAATAACAGGACGATCACTTAAAAATGCACGAGCAAGCGCTACACGCTGCTCTTGTCCACCACTTAGCGTACGTCCACCATTACCAATCAATTCGTCATAACCATTAGGCAATTGACCTACAAGCTCAGATAAACCCGCCGTTTTAATCGCTTCAACAACTTCATGGATCGATGCTTCCGGTATATAGAATTTAACATTGTCAGCCACAGAACCACTAAACAGATACGGACTCTGCGGAATATAGGTAAGCTCCTTTTGCCAAGCCGTACCTGTTAACGATTGGATAGGACGACCATTCAATTCAATTGTGCCAGCCGATGGTCTTAAGAAACCACCAAGGACATCGATCAGCGTTGACTTTCCAGCCCCACTCTCGCCAATGATCCCAATTTTATTCATACCTTTAATTTCAAAAGAAACATCATGCAGTGAAGGCGAGCCTTCCTTAGTATGCTGTACTTCAATAGAAGATAAAGCAAGCGTGCTATCCTTCGTCCAGCGCAAGGTAGATGAGGAGGAATCTCCTAATTCTGTTTCCTCTACTGGATGATCAATAATCGACTGAATAGCTGCTCCAGCCTCTTTGCCATTTAACGTAGCATGGTAATCTGCTCCCACCATTCGAACCGGCAAGAAATACTCAGGCGCTAGAATCAAAATCGTAAGTCCTGTTGTAAGCAGCATATCACCGCTTATTAGGCGTAAACCTAAGCTAACCGCTACCGAAGCAACTGATAACATAGCGAAGAAATCAAGTGCAAATGAAGATAAGAAAGCAACTCGCAGTGTGCGCATTGTAGCCGATCGATAGGAGTTACTTACACGATCGATTGTTTGTTCATGCTCACGGCTGCGTCCTAGAAACTTTAGAGTCTCTAATCCCCGAAGCGAATCAACAAAGTGATTCGACAGAATACGATAGGACTGCCACTGTTGATCCATTTGTTTACGTGCAGCAAGGCCAATCAGAATCATGAAGACAATCAGAATTGGCATGGTCACGAGTAGAATGATACCCGAAACTACATCCTGCATGAAAATATAGACGAGTACGATAATAGGCGTGATAGACGTACTGATCATCCGAGGGATGATCAGCTCCAAATAGGTACGGAAATAGCCCACACCTTCTAACGCAAGTGTAACTAGATTACCCGTCCCTTCCGTTTTCGAGAAGAGTGGACCTAACTTGAATAGTTTATCTAATAGCTGTTTACGTAGAGTCGTACCCGTTATTTCAGCGAATCGATATGACACCTTTTGCATAATTAAATTGCATAAATGTCTAATTAGAAAAGCAGCCAAGAACAAGCCCATTGTCCCGAATTGTTCCTGTAGAGGCTCATGCGCAAAAAGGGCGGAAATAACTTCCGCCAACCATTTTGCTTGAACAAGTATGATGAAGCTTTGCACCAAAGTAATTAAGGTTACGATAAAAAGTACTTGCTTAACCCCTTTGTATCCGAGCAGGTCTTTACCCATTAGTATTCCAAGTGCTCCTTCTCAGTAACGCGTTTGTTAAATACGAAGTAACTCCAAATCTGATAGCCGATTACGAACGGTAATAACGTTAAGGCAACAATTGTCATTACCTTGAGTGAGTATGCACCAGATGATGCATTTTCAATCGTTAAATTGAATGCACTATCAATTGAGCTGACCATAACACGTGGGAATAGTCCGATAAACACAGAAGCAATAGATAGGACAATCATGATGCCAGTCATACCAAATGCCCATCCATCTCTCTTCTTCGTCATGAAGATATAGGAGAGAACTAATGCAACTACAATGATTGCAACAACCGGATAAAGAATCGCACCACGAACTTCAAATGCATCTGTCACGAAGTAAGTTGCAATTACAAAAGCAACAAGTAATACACCAAGCGGTACTAATAGAACTTGTGCCATTTTACGTGCTCTCTCTTGTAAGCTTCCCAAGGTTCTTAGTGATGTAAACATCAGACCATGAACAAGGCAGAGAGCGACTACCGTAATACCAACCAGAAGCGCATATGGATTCACCATATCCAATAAGCTTGCATGCAATTCCATATCTTTATCAATTGGCAATCCTTTAAGTAGGTTTGCAAATACAATACCAAATAAGAGAGGAGGTACTAGACTTCCGATAAAGATAGCCCAATCCCATGTTTTGGTCCAGGTTGGACCTTTGCCTTTACTTCTAAACTCAAACGCAACACCACGGCCAATCAACGCCAGCAGAACGAATACTAATGGAATGTAGAACCCGCTAAATAGGGTAGCATACCAGTTTGGAAACGCTGCGAACATCGCACCGCCTGCAGTAATAAGCCAAACTTCATTCGCATCCCAGAAGGGACCAATTGTATTAATCAGAACACGACGTTCTCCATCATTGCGAGCTAATAGCTTAGTTGCCATACCTACACCAAAGTCAAATCCTTCTAGGAAAAAGAAACCAACGAACAAAACAGCGACAAGTAGAAACCACAGTTCTGGCAGTGACATAATTAGTGTCCTCCCTTAGCAAATGGATCAACGGAGTTCGATGCAACTGGGTGTTCTCCGTATGGTCCTTTTTTAATTTCACGAACGAACAAGTAAATCAGAACACATAATAGAATCAGGTAGATTGTGGAGAAAGTAATTAATGAGAATAGCACTTCCCCTCCTGTAACACTAGGAGAAACAGAGTTTTCCGTTGTCATATAACCAAATACAGTCCAAGGCTGACGACCCACTTCTGTCATAATCCAACCCGTTGTACTCGCGATGATTGGCAGGAAAATCGCCCCAATCATTGAGCGCATGAACCATTTGTTCGGTCGATCCAGCTTCTTGCGAGCGACCAAATATACACCATACAGGGCAAGAACGATCATAAGTGATCCAGCTGCAACCATGATTCTAAAGCTCCAGAAGGTTGTTTTGACAGGCGGAATGTAATTTCCTGGCCCGTATTGTTGCTCATACTGTGCTTGAAGCTCATTCATCCCGGGAACTGAACCTGAGAATTTACTGTAGGACAAGAAGCTCAGCATGTAAGGAATTTTGATCTCTGCGGAATTGTCTTTCTTTTCTGTATCAATGACAGCAAACACAGTCCAAGGCGCAGGGTCGGCGCTTGTATCCCACAGAGCTTCACTTGCTGCCATTTTCATAGGTTGTGTGTGCATTAAGTATTGTGCTTGCTGATGACCGTAAAGTGCTGTACCAGAAGAAGCAATTAACGCAACAATAATCGCGATTGAGAATGATTTTTTGAAGAAAGCTATATCTTGTTTCTTAAGCAACTTGAACGCGCTTATTCCTGCAATCAGGAAAGCACCAGTAGCAAATGCGCCTAGTACCGTATGTGGGAATTCCACCCACAGCTGTCCATTACCCAAGAGCGCGAAAACATCATTCATTTGTGCTCTTCCATCAACAATCTCCATTCCAACAGGTCTTTGCATAAAGGAATTCGCTGCTAGAATCCAGAATGCCGAGATTGTTGTACCAAAGGCAACGAGCCATATACAGGCTAAGTGAACCTTTTTGGATAACTTATCCCAACCGAATATCCATAAACCAATAAAGGTAGATTCCATAAAGAATGCTAGTAAAGCTTCAATAGCTAACGGAGCACCGAACACATCCCCAACAAAGCGTGAGTAATCTGACCAGTTCATTCCGAATTGGAATTCTTGTAAAATACCAGTAACAATACCGACTGCGAAGTTAATGAGGAAAAAATGTCCCCAGAACTTTGCCATTTTCTTGTACTTCTCGTCGCCTTTAACGACATACATCGTTTCCATGATAGCAATTAGTAGAGCTAAACCAATCGACAATGGAACAAAAATAAAGTGGAAAATAGTCGTTGAAGCAAATTGAAGTCTAGACAGGAAAACTACATCCAACATTTCACATTCCTTCTTTCTCTAATAGTATGAATCTGCCATTCTCAGAGGTTACAAAAAATAGAATTAATAATAGTCATTATTAATACCCTTGAGATATAATGTCAGATTTTCATCTATAAACATGTGATTATTATCACAATATACACGAAAGAAATCAATAAATACAGACCGTTCGCTTAAACGTCACAAAAAGGTAGAAAAAATAAGTCTAATTTGAGAAGAGTTCTAATTTAATGGAACCTCAGTTTAAGGGGTAAGTAATTTACGAGTAAATTTTATCCATTCCTGTGTAGCAAATGAAACATAGCGGTCTTTACGCCAAATAATGGCTAAATGCCATGGAATCTCCGGCTCTACGAGGGGAATGAAGCATACACGTGTGGGATCAAATCCCTGGCATATCGTCTCTGGCAATAGGGCAATACCTAGATTTGCTGCGACCATTTCGCGAATAAAATCCCACTGCGAGCTCTCGCACACTACATGTGGCTGGAACCCCGCACGCATACATTCAGCCGGAATACGGTCATGAAGGGCAAAATCCTCGCGAAATAGAACGAACAGTTCTTGTGATAGCTCAGCTAACCTCACTTCACTCCTGTTAGCAAGCGGATGCGTGGGATGGACAAGCACCATAAGTCTCCCTTTGACTATGGTAATAGAATGATAAATATCTGCCTTCGTCGGTAATAGACCAACGCCAATATCAAGCGCACCACTTTCTACATCCGCTTCAACTTTCTTTGCCCCTACTTCTACTAGCTCTACTGTGATTTCAGGATACTGCTCGTGAAACTGACCAATCACCTGCGGAAAGAAGCTCGAACCAGCCATTGGTGGTAGTCCAATCCGAATATGTCCTTTCTTCAAACTTCTAAGGACATCAAGCTCCGAAGATAGATTCTCGAATGCTGTTACAATGTGCTTCGCTTGCGCCAATATAACCTCTCCTGCATCCGTCAGCTCCACTCGTCTACCTGAGCGATCAAATAACTCGACGCCTAATTCCTCTTCTATATTCTTAATCATTTTACTGATAGTAGGCTGTGTTATATGAAGTTCCTCTCCCGCTTTCGTAAAGCTTTTCCAGCGAGCGACCTCTAGAAAGTACTGTAAATGACGGATATCCATCCTCTTAATCACTCCTTTGTATAGATAAAATGAATGGCAATGATTCTTTATATGTATTTTACCTATGATAACAGATTCCTTATACTTTTATAGGTTAGGGAGGTAAGTCATCATGATTAATATACTCAAAGTTTCCTGGCAGGTTGTCTTCTTGTCCATCATTGCTTACATCATGCATAAGCTCACAGACTTACTCCACTTACCGATTCCTGGGACCATTCTAGGAATTATAGTTGTGTTCCTCCTGCTTAAGTTTAACATTCTAAAGCTAAGTTGGATTGAGCTTGGCGCTAACTGGTTGTTAGCTCATATTTTATTATTTTTCATTCCAGCTGCAGTTGGGATTATGGAGTTTAAAAATATGATTTATACGCATGGTGTTAGTTTAGTCGTAATCATTATTCTAAGTACAGCTCTTGTAATGGCATGCTCTGGAATCATTGCGCAAAGACTCGCCCATATAAAGGAGCGTAAATCATCATGATCATTGCAATTGTTTGCTTAATAGCTACTATAGGGGCGTACTATGGAGCAAAATGGGGATATATGCGTAAGCCTAAATTATATTTATCGCCTATTCTCGTTGTTCCTGCGATTCTTATTCTCTTCTTAGTCTGGGCGGATATTCCCCTCACCACCTACAACAAAGGCACGAAGGTATTAATTGATATGCTAGAACCTGCAACAATTGCTTTTGCAATTCCACTATATAAATATTATGACGTTCTCAAAAAATATGCAGTAGAGATCATCGTCAGCGTCATATCCGGTTCATTGATTTCCATCATATCAACCATTATAATTGCTGGCTGGTTTGATCTTAGTTCACAAATAGTGACAAGCATGGTTCCACGCTCCATTACAACGCCGATTGCGATGGGACTATCGCAATCCATTGGAGGAAATCCTAGTATTACAGCTGCAATAGTTATTATGACAGGCTTAATCGGTAGTATGATTGGACCTCTCATTATTCAAAAGCTACATTTGCATAACGACATTTCACGCGGTATTCTACTTGGTACTGGCGCACATGCACTCGGAACCACCAAAGCATTTGAGTTTAGCTCGAAAGCCGGAGCTATTTCCAGCATATCCATGATATTAGCAGCGATCTTCACGCTAGGACTCACACCAGGAATCATCGCTTTATTCAATTAAATGATTAATGAAGAACACATAGCTTCTATCTGCTCCTGCGGATGGAGCTTTTTTTTGAATATTGACTCTCACGTTACGTTATAACTTATAGTGAATTGTGAAGGGAGAATAGAAACAATGGCTATGAAGGTGAAAGAGGTTGCCGATTTAGTTGGTATTAGTGTGCGCACACTACACCATTACGATGAAATGGGGTTATTAACTCCTGAGGAGACAACTGAGTCCGGCTATCGCCTCTACTCACAAGACAATCTTGAATTGCTGCAGCAAATCTTATTTTTTAAAGAGCTGGGCTTCCCTTTGAAACAAATTAAAGAAATTATTCATAATCCCTCATATGATCGACAAGAGGCGTTGAACTTACACCGTCAAATGCTACTTGAGAAACGCCGCAGACTGGATCAGATGATTGCAACAGTGGATAAAACGATTCAATATACAAAAGGAGAAATTACCATGACGAATAAAGAGAAATTTGAAGGGTTTGACTTTAGTCATAACCCATATGAACAAGAAGCACGCGAGCGTTGGGGAGATAAAGCTGTTGATTCTTCAAATGCTAAGGTGGAAAGCCTACCTAGGAAGGAGCAGGATGGTATGTTAGCAGCTATGAACGAAATCTACACCAAACTCGCTTCTCTCCGTAATGAATCACCTGATTCGCCTGAAGCACAAGTGGCAATTAGAGAGTGGTATGACTTTCTGAATCAACTCGGCAGCTACTCACTCGAAGCCTTCAAAGGTTTAGGTCAAATGTATGTAGATGACGAACGCTTCACGAAGAACATCGATAAATTTGGGGAAGGGTTAGCTGTGTTTATGCGAGATGCAATGGCTGTATACGCGGATAATAATCAGTAATAACTAGATATACCCAGCAATATCCTGTGATACCCAAAAATAAGATACAGTCGGTACTTTTAACTTACAGATATACAAGAAGCGCAGACTCACCCATCAACTATCGTTGGCTTGTCTGCGCTTCTGCTTGATTATAGGATATCATTTTTGATAGAAAAAATTAGGAGTATTTATTTCATTCTTAAATGGCTTATGAAAGATGGGCGTAGCTGCTGCAGACATTGGAGGGATTAGCCAGGCCCAATTGCCCGTCACATCTCGGCCCGCCTTCTGTTCGTTAGCTTTAAAATGCATGAATTGTTGTGCTGCTGTATGATGGTCCACGATCGCCACTCCACTCTGTTTATAAGAATGAAGCACCGCCACATTAAGCTCAACTAGCGCTCTGTCTTTCCACAACGACGATTGTCGGCTCGTATCTAGCCCCATCATTGCCGCTACCTCGGGCAACTTATTATAACGTTCCGTATCAGCCAGGTTGCGAGCTCCAATTTCTGTGCCCATATACCATCCGTTAAATGGAGCAGCCGTATACGAAATACCTCCGATTTCAAGCCGCATATTCGAGACAATCGGTACGGCATACCACTGTAAGCCTAACTCAGTAAAAGCAGTTATTTCCGGATGCTCGATTTGGACCTCAAGCACCAAATCCTTAGGAATTTCATAAACGCGTGGTTCACGGTTGCCAATTTGCAGAACTAGCGGCAGGACATCATAAGGTGTCATAGAACCTTGCCAGCCTAATGTTTCACATGTAGCGGTAAACATAAGAGAGTCGGGATCACCAACAACCCCATTCTCCGTCCTGTATCCGGCATAACGAATCAACTGATGGTTTAATATACGAACGCGCTCGTCTGATTGAAGATCAGGCTTAAAAACCGTAATGCTAGGCCGAATCTTCCCGCCGTTGGTTGCCATTTCAATATGGTGAAATAGCTCTGTTACCATTTCATCCTCTGTTTCAACCTTACGAGCATCATATACCTGAATGGTATCCCAGAATAACCGCCCAATACAGCGATTACTGTTACGCCAAGCCATTTTGGCTCCGTGTTGTAATTCTTCAAACGTATGCACATAATAACCGTGTTCCATAATCGCTTGCCTAACTTCAGACAATCGGCTGTTTGTTTCTTCTTGCGATTTCATCAGCTCATGGCTGTAATCTATAATAAAACGTTCGGCTTTCTCTAATAAAGGCTGCTTGTTCATCCTGTTATTCTCCTATTAATATACTAGTGCTATCTTAGCATACGCATAACTCTTTCTAGTCGAAATCCCTTTATTGTCACACAAAAGCCTAATATTCTATATACAACAAGAAGAAACGGTTTTACCGTCCGTCGCGATGGCGGATGCATTTCTTAAGGGGATACTTAGAATTTATGATCTGAAAGTTATAATTCTATATACAATAAAAAAGCAATTTTATGCATGCACATACATAACCAAATAAATATTATATTAACTAAATTACAATTTACATCCATTTATGTTCATCAATTCAAATCAAATAACATCACTGAATGAAAGGGTTTTATAAATAAATCCACATTAATAGTCAGTAATTTCTGACAATTATTATGAAAAATAGGTTTACTATGTCAATTAATTAATATACAATATAAAGCATAGTTATTAGCTCGTACACATCATAACAAACACATGGAGGATTACATCATGATAAACAAGAAATCACTCAGTAAATTAAGTTTAACCGTTATTTTAGGACTAACATTTTTAACAGGTTGTGGATCTAAACCAAATGTTGCAGAAGCAACACCACCTGCTGATCCAGAGAAAGTTCTTACCGTTGCTTTGAATGCAACATACGCTCCTTTTGAATTCATTGATACAGCTAAAGGTGGCAAGGATATTATCGGATTAGACGTTGATATCGCTAACCATATTGCTAAAGAGCTTGGCCTTACCGTTAAAATCAACGAAATGCCATTCCCTAGTGTGATCGCTTCATTAACTGAAGGACGTGCTGATCTGTCGATCTCCGGATTATCAGCTACGCCTGAACGTTTACAAAACGTAGATTTCTCAGATACCTATTTCCAACCTAGAATCGCGATTATCGCTCCAAAGGGCTCAAACATTACTACACTTGAGCAACTAGAGGGCAAGAAAATCACTGTCGCTTTTGGTACCACTTATGAAAAAACAGCTGCTGGCATTAAAGATGCCAAAGTTACAGCACTTGACGATATTACGGCAGTTATTCAAGAAGTGAATAACAAACGAGCAGATGCAACCATTCTTGATGGCTCATCAGCTGCTCAATACTTGGAGAAAAATCCTAAGTTAGAAATGCACCTGCTTCCTGCCGAAGCTTCAGAGGATGCATTTGCCATCGCTTTCCCTAAAGGTTCCAAGTGGCTTGAACCCGTTAATCAGGAATTGAAGAAAATGAAAGAGAACGGCGAACTAAATAAACTGATTGAAAAATGGCTAGGTGCAGGATTCGTAGAATAATCACCTCATAAAGGAGTCTAACATCATGGATCTGCATTTTGATCAAGTATTCAACAGTCTACCCATTCTAATCGACGGGATATGGGTGACGCTTACCTTTACCCTATTATCCGGGATTTTAGGCTTCATATGGGGTACCGTTCTTAGCTTAATTCGGATATCGAACATTAAACTACTCACTTGGTTTGCGATCGCTTATACGTCCATATTCCGCGGAACACCGCTGCTTGTGCAATTATCTCTCGTGTATTTTGCAACACCGCAACTAACTGGTTATAATATTTCGCCATTAGGGGCTGGGGTTCTAACCTTCGGATTAAATTCAGCTGCTTATATTGCTGAAATTATTCGAGGCGGTATTCTTGCAGTGGATAAAGGCCAGATGGAAGCGGCGATGTCACTCGGTATTCCTTACCGTAAGACAATGTTCTCCATCATACTGCCACAAGCTTTCAAGCATATTCTTCCTGCACTTGTTAATGAAAGCATTGCGTTAGTTAAGGAATCCTCCCTCGTTGCGACCATCGGGGTGATGGATATTCTAAGAGGTGCTCAGTTCATTCAGAGTGCGACTTTCCTTGCATTTGAACCCTTAATTCTTGCAGCGGTCATTTACTATATTATTGTTATGATTCTAACTACATTAGCTCGTTTACTAGAAAAGAGGGTGCGTCGAAGTGATTAAAGTCGATCATGTCTCCAAACAATTTGGTAATCATAAAGTACTCAAAGATATATCCTTACAAATTAACAAAGGTGATGTCATAGCGATCATTGGACCGTCAGGTTCAGGTAAATCGACCTTGCTAAGATGCATGAATTTACTTGAAACGCCTACGGATGGAGCTATCTATATTAATGGCCATAATATTACCGATAAGAAAACAAACATTATGGCCGTTCGTCAGAACATCGGGATGGTGTTTCAACACTTTAACCTATTTCCACATATGACTGTACTTCAGAACATGACCTATGCACCCATCCATGTGAAAGGCATGTCCAAAGCTGATGCGGAAGCCAAAGCGATGGAATTGCTCGAACGTGTTGGGCTTAATGAGAAAGCAAATGCCTTCCCATCCAAGCTATCTGGTGGACAGAAGCAGCGTGTAGCTATCGCCCGTTCACTTGCTATGGAGCCGGAGATCATGCTTTTCGATGAACCCACATCTGCACTTGATCCTGAAATGGTCAAAGAAGTTCTACAGGTTATCAAAGACCTGGCTCATACAGGTATTACGATGGCTCTTGTTACTCATGAGATGGGCTTTGCCAGAGAAGTAGCAGATCGGATCTGTTTTATTGATGAAGGCAGATTAATCGAAGAAACAGAGCCCGCACAATTCTTCGTGAAACCGAAGACAGATCGTGCACAGCAGTTTTTGGATAAAATCATTTAGGATGAATTTATGAAATTGATTCGGATAAATAACAATAAACAAGGGCTCGACCGTTCATTGAAGAATGGTTGAGCCCTTGTTTATTGTTATTCAATGATTGCTTCAAACTTAATTTCTAGAAACTCAGCTTCTGGAGAAAGTAATTTCCCAAAAAAAATATATGATGAAAATAATTTACAAAATCATAATTAAGTGATATTTTAAAGCTGTATGCGTCAATAATATCCTACGAAAATGAACAATGACACTAGAAAAATACAAATAATTATCCAAGGTATAACTGCAGGAGTTGTGGAAGAATATATCAAATCAAGTGGAGTTGAGAAACCTATGAACACAAACCAAAAAATACTGCAAGATATCCATAGAAAGTTAGTTGTCTCTTGTCAAGCATTACCTGATGAACCGTTGCATAGCCCCTTTATCATGGGGAGAATGGCTTATGCTGCTTACTTGGGCGGAGCTTCAGGGATACGAGCTAACAGTGTCGAGGATATTCAAGAAATTAAGAAGAATGTCAATCTACCGATTATCGGAATTATCAAAAGCGTATATGAAGGTTCAGATGTATTCATTACGCCAACGATGAAAGAAGTAGATAGCCTTTACTGCGAGGGTGTTAGCATTATCGCAATGGATGCAACCGATCGGGTAAGACCGGATGGCTCTACCATATCCGAGCTATTCCCAATCCTGAGAGAAAAGTATAAAGATCAGCTCTTCATGGCAGATTGCTCAACCTATGAGGAAGCTGTGAAGGCTGAAGAGCTTGGATTTGATTGTGTAGGAACGACATTAGCTGGATATACAGCAGCTACAAAAGGTCAATCCTTACCCGATTTTGCAATGGCAGAGAAAATCATTCAAAACCTTACCATTCCTCTCATCGCAGAAGGAGGTATTTCGACACCTGATAAATTGAAGAAAATGTTTGATCTTGGTGCTTACTCAGCAGTTGTCGGTTCTGCGATCACAAGACCAATGGATATTACTAAGAAATTCATGCAGGCTATTCAATAGCTGACAGATATCTCTCGTGAAAGGAACGATGAGGGAATGAGAATAGTTGCGGTTGATATTGGCGGAACGAATACCAAGATCTGCCTTTGTGATGAACAAGGAACGATCGATCAATTTTCAGAGTACGAAACTGAAAGTCTCAAGGGCGGACCGTATGTCATTCAAAAATTGCTTAATCAGATATCAATGTATAATGATTTTGACGCGATTGCGATTAGTACAGCAGGACAAGTGAATTCCGAAGAAGGTTACATTGTTTATGCGAACGAGAACATACCTGATTACACTGGAATGAAGATCAAAGATATTCTTGAAGCCAGGTTTCATAAGCCCGTTAAGGTAGAGAATGATGTGAATGCGGCCGCATTAGGTGAGGCACATTTCGGTGCGGCTAAAGAGTTCAAAAATTTCTTATGTTTGACTTTTGGTACGGGTATCGGCGGGGCCATTATCATGGATCGACAAGTATACAAAGGCGCTAATGGTGTAGCTGCTGAATTCGGGCATATTGTGACTCACCCACTGTCTGAACAGCTTGACATTGGCAACAAGCCTTACTATGAAACCTTTGCTTCAACTACAGCTCTAGTAAAAAAAGCAAGAGAAGTAGATCCTGAGTGTATCAATGGAAGAATTTTTTTTGGTAAAATACATAAAGGCGACAAAAAACTACAAGCGATTCTGGACGATTGGATCGATGAAGTATCGATCGGACTAGCTTCGCTTATTCATATCTTCAATCCAGCGGCAATTATTATAGGCGGCGGCGTGATGGAGCAAGAGAGTTTAGTTCGGATCATTGAGGCAAGAACAAAGGCATTAATCATGGAAAGTTTTACAGGAGTACAAATCCTTAAAGCTTCTTTGGGCAATAAAGCAGGCATTCTAGGAGCTGTTTCCTTATTCTCACAGAAGGAATAGCCAGAAACTATAATTTAAGTAAAGGGGGGTGGGGACATGCGTAAAATCAGTATTTATTCTTCCATTCATTCGAAATACAACAACTTTACCAATACGGATAAAAAAGTAGCGGACTACGTTCTAGACAATATGGGAAGTGTCGTTTATATGTCTATTACAGATCTCGCGGAGGCATGTGGTGTAGGTGAATCAAGCATATTTCGGTTCTGTAAATCACTCAGCTATAAAGGCTATCAAGAATTTAAAATTGCCCTCGCCCATAGCATAACGGTTGATCATGAAATACCACAGCTGACGGATCATGTACGGATGACTGATTCGATTGAACAGGTTGCTTCCAAGGTGTTATCGAACAATATCAGCGCACTTAACGAGACCTATAACTTGATTAATTTTGAGGATATCGATAAAGCAGTTAATCATATCGTGAATGCGGATCGTGTCCTATTTTTTGGCGTTGGCTCTTCATTCGTAACTGCATTGGAAGCTAAAAATAAATTTATGCGCATAACAAACAAAACGGAATGCTCCATGGATTCACATCTTCAAATGATATCGGCAGCGTTAATGACCAAGCGTGATATCGCTGTTGTTATTTCTTATTCAGGTTCAACTAAAGATTCGATCGAACTGGCGAAGAAGGCTAAGGAACGCGGGGCAACCGTTATTTCGATTACGAGATTTATTAAGTCCCCACTAACCTCTTATTCCGATCTTACCTTGCTATGCGGTGCTAACGAAGGTCCTCTACAGGGTGGATCCTTATTAGCCAAAATTTCGCAGCTCTATTTACTAGATATTCTATACGTAGAATACTTCAAAAGAACGCATGAAGAGTCTATTCTTAATAAAGAAAGCACAGCAGCGGCAGTTAGTGAAAAAATGCTCTAACAAGAGGTAATGCATCCGTCTTTATGATCGGATACGCTTCTACAAGATCGATTAACAGGAAATCCTCCCACTAATGTCACTACACTCGGCTCGGCTAATATAACAACTGGAAATTGTCCCGCTATTTCAAGGGTATTACTCTTAGAACAGATAAAACTATTGAAATAAACGGAGGAATTCCTGTTATTCCAGTGAAATTTTTAATTATTCTGCAAATAAGGGGAGGAATTCCTGTTAGACTATATAATAGACACAGCGAACAGAGAAAACGGGTTTTAATGCATTCATACGTGAGCACACTAACTCACTTTATCTTCCCCCTCATAAAAGTATATAATATAGACACATCACAGTTATGCATCGAGAATTGACGAGGAGAGTGAGCTTGAATGAGTTTGCAAAATAAGACAGCGATCATCACTGGCGCTGGTAAAGGTATTGGCAAAGCAACTGCAATCGCACTTGCTAAAGAAGGGGTTAACATTGGTTTATTAGCTAGAAGTAGTTCAGATTTACAAGCCCTTCAGCAAGAGTTAACCGCTGCATATGGAATTAAAGCTTACTATGCTACTGCAGACGTCGCTAACAAGTCTGCAGTTGACTCCGCTATTGCATCATTAATTGAACAACTCGGATCCGTAAATATTCTCATTAACAATGCTGGAATTGCTTCGTTTGGTACTGTGCTTGATATGGAGCCAACGGAATGGGAACGCATCATTCAGGTCAACCTTATGGGAACTTACTATGTAAGCCGTGCAGTATTGCAAGCTATGATGGAGCAAAATGAAGGAAGTATCATCAATGTTGCTTCCACTGCTGGTGAGAAAGGCTTTGCTACAGGTTCCGCATACTGTGCATCTAAATTTGGCGTACTCGGCTTAACAGAGTCTCTATTACAAGAAGTTCGCAAATCGAACATTCGTGTTACTGCTATCACACCTAGTACGGTAAATACTGACCTAGCTGTAAATGCAGGCCTCAAAATTGGTGATGAAGATCGTATGATGCAGTCCGAAGATGTTGCTGAGTTAATTACTGCGACATTGAAGTTACCTCAACGCGTTTTTATTAAGAGCGCAGGTATTTGGACAACCAATCCTCAGTAGTAAGCTAAGTGAATAAATAGAATACCTATACAGGGTTGTTCCAGAAGTAGCTTGGCTGCGGATGGAACGACCCTTTTTACTTATAAAATGCTGTGACTACAGTCTAGTTCCTGATTCTTACATCGTTACCAAAACCAACTTTATATCGTATAATAATATTAATAGGCTCTTATGGAATATCACTTCATAATTGGAGGTTGACTCATGGGATTATTTTCATTTATTAAAGGTCAATTTATTGAAGTAATTGAATGGACAGAGGATACAGATTCTATTATCTATCGCTTCCCGGTTTATGATAATGCAATCAAAATGGGCGCACAACTTACGGTTCGTGAGTCACAGGCTGCTATTTTTCTGAACGAAGGGCAAATCGCTGATGTGTTCGGTCCAGGACGTTATACGTTAAGTACACAGAATATGCCTGTCCTCACTGCATTAAAGTCGTGGGCACATGCATTTAATTCACCATTCAAAGCTGATGTATTCTTCGTCAACACAACTAATTTTACAGACCAAAAATGGGGAACGACCAATCCAGTTCTCATGCGGGACCAAGAATTTGGTGTTATTCGATTGCGCGGCTTTGGAAACTATTCCTTCAAGGTTAATGATCCTGCTCGATTCATGAAAGAAGTATTCGGGACGAAGCAGCAGTTCAGCCCTGAGCAAATTACTGGTTTTCTAAAAACTGTAATTGTCTCTGGTGTGAGCGATCTTCTTGCAGAATCGAAGATTCCTGCGCTAGACCTCGCTATTCATTATAACGAGCTTAGCCGTGATGCTAGTGAACGACTACGGCCACATTTTGACGCGATTGGTCTGGATCTGACCGCCTTCTTCATTGAGAATCTATCACTTCCAGATGAGGTTGAGAAAATAATTGATCGTAAATCCTCTATGAACATTGTTGGCAATCTGGATCAATATATGAAGTATCAATCTGCTGAAGCCATGCGGGAATTAGCGAATAACCCTGATTCAGGTATCGCTGGTGCAGGAGTTGGTCTTGGTGCTGGAATGGCAATGGGACAAATGGTCAATCAGATGATCTCTAAGCCAGATGCACAACCTGTGCAGCCCCAAACCGCACAGCCAGCGAATGGCACTCAATCTACAACTAATGAATCCACTGTCGATTGCAGCAATTGCAGTCATCAGTTACAGGCTAATGATAAGTTTTGTCCGCAATGCGGAACTTCTCGTCCTGTGCAACTGTATTGCACGCAATGCGGCAATAAGCTTGATGCTAATATGAAGTTCTGCTCCAATTGTGGCACTAAAGTATAAAGGGTGAGCGAAGATGAACGCGCAGGAAGCATTGGCCCATTTCCCTTGTCCGGATTGTGGCGGTCAAATGGTATTCGATACCGAAAGCCAGAAGATGAAGTGCATGTATTGTAGCAATGAATCAGCGATTGACAATTCGGGTGAAGCGCCTATCGAACACGAACTTGATTTTCATGGAGACAGTGATGCTTCGTTAACGGATTGGGGTACCGAGCAGCAAGTCATCCACTGTGAAAACTGCGGAGGCGAAATATTGCTTCCCATCCAGCAGACTGCAACTGCTTGCCCGTTCTGCGGATCAGCCAAAGTGCTTCCACAAGGGAGTCCAAATAGCATCCGGCCAGAATCAGTCATACCTTTTCACATCTCCAAAGAGGAAGCAACAACCGCATTTCATGCTTGGAAACGGAAAAAATGGTTCCTTCCTAATAATTTTAAGAAACGGAACACGAACTCAAGCTTAAATGGTGTCTACATCCCCTTTTGGACTTTTGACTCCTATACCGCATCATCTTATACAGCCGAAGTTGGGGTTTACCATTACCGTACTGAGACAAGAACTCGAGTAGTTGACGGGAAGACGGAGACCTATACCGAAACCGTCAAATATACCGTGTGGCATTGGACAAATGGCGATTATGAGCGTGAATTTGACGACATCCTAATCCCGGCATCAGCTAAGCACGAGACCAAACTGTTAGAGAAGTTCAATGACTTCGATCTCAACCAGCTTGTTAGTTATAAGCCTGAGTTCTTAAGCGGTTTTATTGCGGAACGATACTCCGTCTCTCTACAAGATGGATGGACTTACGCTAAGAATCGTATAAATGATACACTCGAGTCAGAAATAAAAGCAGAAATTGGTGGCGATGAAATTAGAAATCTTTCCATCTCTACACGATATTCGGACAGGACTTATAAACACATTCTACTGCCTATTTGGACCGCAACGTACAGCTACAATGGCAAAACCTATCGCTATATGGTGAATGGAGAAACGGGCAGCGTCTCTGGTCATGTGCCTAGAAGCGCACTAAAAATTACATTATTCGCACTTATATGTCTAGGCCTTGCGGGCCTAGCAATTTACTTGTTTATGTATTATCAGAATTAGATTAGGATCAACTAGGATCACGATAAATCCAAGTTACTAAAAAACGGGTAGAGACCTAATCATTCTCTACCCGTTTCATATTATAGCTACCCAAACAAGCTACCCAGTTTATCTTCAACTTCCTTTAGCATTTGCTTCCGCGCAGCATCATCGATGTAAGGAACACTACCAAAGAATAAATGCCCAACGGGCTCAATTCCAACAAAATCGAAAATACCCGTTTCAATTATTTGCGCAATACTCTTTGTCATTCCATTTTCATTATAATAATCTTTAGACTGACCATGCGTATTAATGATAAAACCCTTTTTGCCAGTTAATAGCTTAACGATCCCATTTTCATCTGAGCCATAGGCAAAACCATGAGAGAATACGCGATCTACATATCCCTTAATAATAGCTGGGAGCCCTGCCCACCATACAGGATAAATGAAAATAATCACATCCGCTTGTGTAATGAATTGTTGCTCGGTTTTAATGTCAGCTGGGACATTCCCCGATCTAAACGTAACGAAATCTTCACTTGAAAGTACCGATTTAAAATTTAGAGCATATAGATCACGCACGACAACTTCATGTCCTTTGCTCTGTAAGGTGTTCACCGCTGTTTTCAGTATGGCGTTATTGAAGCTAGCTGGATTCGGATGTGCATATACAATAAGATGATTCATTGTCACTGTCCCTCCCATAATGTTCACTATGGTTGAATATTTCCCCGAATGGAAAGTGACTATCCGAACATGCTTCAGGCAATTATTAGTTCTAAAGATGAAGCATAACCTTAAGCTCTAATGCTTATCTTTACATCCCCAAACGATTGACATAACATTATGATCAACGAACATCAGATGGGAGTTTTATTTCAATGAAACAGGCTAACATCATCACTTGTATTGGCGAGTTGCTGATAGATTTCTTTTGTACAGACATCAATATTAATCTGATGAATGGAGCATCCTTTATGAAACAAGCAGGTGGTGCACCAGCTAATGTAGCAGCCGCGGTCTCCAAACTAGGAGGAGCCTCTGCATTCGTCGGCAAAGTAGGTAATGATCCCTTCGGTGACTTCTTAATTGACGCGCTTAACCAAGCGAATGTAGATACTTCCATGATTTCCAAGGATAAGATACTCAAAACAACACTTGCCTTCGTATCCTTACAGGCAAACGGAGAGCGTGATTTTGTATTCTATCGGGGTGCGGATGAGAATTTATCAGGCGATGATTTCGATGTGGAGCGAGTTATGGCGTCATCCATCATTCATTTTGGATCTGCGACAGCTCTGCTTAGCGGAGTATCTAGAGCTACCTATCTAGCTTTAATAGAACAAGCGTATCAAGGGAATGTATGTGTGTCATTTGATCCGAACTACCGCTCTAACTTATGGGAGGGTAAGGAAGCTGAGTTCGTGCAATTGGTACAACAAGCTCTTCCTTTCTCCCATTTTGTCAAAGTTAGCGATGAAGAATTGCAGCTTATCACAGGCAGGCATGATATTTATGAAGGCATAAAGCGCCTACACGAACTAGGCGGGCAGACCATAGCAGTTACCTTAGGTAAGAATGGGACGCTCCTATCTACTGGTAGTCATCAATGCATTGTACCCAGTATGCCTATTCAATCTATTGATTCCACTGGTGCTGGTGATTCTTTTGTTGGCGCTACTTTATATCAGCTGTCTTTGTCTAATAATCCGATTAAGCATAGTCAAGATTTCGAAGCCATGAAGACGATTATTGCTTTTGCTAACCGAACCGGATCGTCTGTACCAAGATCGGGGCAATCTCCGCTTTGCCAACATTAGAAGAGGTTGAACAGTTTGGGAGCTAGCGCCGCTATCCCAATCACTACAATCCGAGTGCAATTGATCAGAACAAAGTTCTTAACCGCTAGAACGAAAGTATGTTGCTTCGTTTGCTTGGCAGTAAATAAACGAATGTTCTTACGGACTGGAATAAAGGTCGCTGCAATAAGCAAGATCAAGATAGGATTCACACGTAATAGAAGCAATATAATTACATCAAAGTAAGAGATATAATACACATATTTAAATAGCGATAACGCTCCTGACTTACCGATAAATACAGGCAGCGTATATCGCTTATTCTCTAGATCATCTTCCATATCGCAAATATTATTAGCTAACATAATGTTAGCAATCCCTGTAATTGCCGGAATCGAGATCATAAACACAAGTAAAATCTCCACAATATTCATATGTAAACTGATATATCCACGATCCCAAAGCAAGGCAACTAATTGTCCATTCGGAACCTCAATATGTACCGAAACAAAAATAATGACAAAACCCATAAATAACCCAGAGAACAGCTCCCCAAGTGGCAATCTAGAGATGGGAACAGGCCCAAAAGAATATAGAATACCAATCATAAAAGACAGACCGCCTAGTAGTAAAACGATGATGTTGGTGCTTAGAAATAAGATAAAACCAGTTCCCATAGCGATGATTAGAAGAGTAGCAATCAGCGTTAAGACCGTACTCTCTTTAAGCTTATATTGAACGATGGCATTATGAACTTCATACCCATAACCATACTTTTTGAGGGCTTTTTTGTAATCCATATAATTATTAATCGCTGTCGTCGCCATATCAAAGCTAATTAATGCAATAAACATCAACAGAAAATGATCCAACTGAAACGCTTGAAACCGGAATATAGCATATACAGTCCCTATGGCAAAAGGTACCATACTTGCTACTTTTGTTTTAATCTCAACTAGCTCAAAAAAGCTTTTTAATGTCACACTACCACTCCTTGCTGGCTGAACGTGATGTATTGATAATGTTTCTTCAAATGGATGATCTCATCCATCCTCAAAAAAACTCCCCCCATCTATAAAGGAAGAGTTTCTATTCTACTCTTAATTTGTGGTATAAGCTATATACTGGTCTCAATCTATCCTGCTATCCCGCTATCCCGACATTAGCCTTCTAACAAATACACGTCTTTCGCTTATTGCCTAATCCCCGTTCCTCTACTTTCGCTATATAGTCTGTAGCAAGTGGTACTTTGCAGGCCGTTTGTCCAACATTTACTTGTACCTTACCAATCTGTGAGGCAACCCGCTTCGCTTCTTCATTCAAAGCGATCACATAGGAACCGACTGATATAACAAATGAATTCATTGTATAACGAACACGATTTTTTTCCTGCTGAATGGTGGATTCGACTCGTTGAAGTAAAGTTCGAATTTCTTCCATGTCCAGGTTTTCATCAGGGGCCACCGATACATAGTTAGCGTATGTACTCCATCCACATGTCGCAATTATTTCTTCATCAGAATCGATCCATTCTCTCGCTAACTCAGCTGCATATGGACTTTCTGCCGTTATTTTCGCTACCGTATATTCAGCTGGCGCATACCAATTCGCTTGCTTCACCCATTGCCCAAGGGTTTCCTTCGTGACTAGCTTCGGATTAACTGTCAGTCCAGCTAAATACATAGCATCATAGTTGCCTGTCTCATATAAAGTGAGCGCTAGCTCTTGATCCTTCTTAACATACTTGACGAGCTTCTTCATATCCCCAACTTTCACTCCGAATAGAGGCTCCTTCGCTCCATGCCGTAAAAATGTACTCTTCGTTTGCTCGGTTCCCATTGCTTCAAGCTTCTGCATAACGTCTTCTAAATTCATCCCTTACACCTCTTCTTCATCCTATCACTTACTTCTCTTTTCTCTATTAATGTTAACATCTCCTTCATTAACAATGCAGACTCTTTTTGTGCTACAATAACGTAAAGTATATAGTCATTTTATGACATTTTAATGGGGAGTTGCAGCACTTAATAAAGGAGGAAATCCATGTACTACTATCTAATCGCTTTACTCGTATTTGCTATCGATCAAGCATCCAAATGGATCATTGTGAAATACATGGATATTGGACAAGAGATCAGTGTCATCGGCAATTTTTTTCAAATTACATCTATACGAAATAAGGGTGCAGCCTTTTCTATACTAGAAGGTAAGCGTTGGCTCTTATTGATCGTTACACTCATCGCAATCGTTGTGATCATCTGGTTTATTCATAAAATGAAGTCGGCTGGAAAACAATTACTTCCACTTGCTCTGAGTTTTGTTCTAGGCGGGGCTGCAGGTAATTTTCTTGATCGTTCGATATTTGGTGAGGTAGTCGATTTTCTACAATTTCATTTTGGGTTTATTGATTATACGTTTGCGATCTTCAACCTTGCCGATGTAGCGATTACATGTGGGGCAATCCTTATTGTATTGGATTCAATTCTTGACTCTCATAAAGAAAAGAAAAAAATAACGCAAGGTATCCAATAAATTGAGGTGCTGCCAATTATGACGAAGGCTAAAATTTCATTGTTCTTTGGAGCTGGCGCAGAGATTGGATATGGCTTACCTTCAGGCGGTAAATTTGCACTTGACCTCTTTAGAACATCAGTCGATGAAGATAAAGCTGAATTCCGTCGACAGCTTGAAAGAATCAGTAACACATCAACCTATGCTGCCAAATGGTTGCCGAGCGGTTATCTCAAGAAGCGAGTTCATGTGTTTGGAAAAAGTGATTTTGAAGCTATTATTGCTTCAAGCTTAGAATATAGACGAGAAGACATCATGTCCTACTTGGATGACTTTGATATTCATGTGATGCGTATCCTTCGTAATTGGCATCTGACTGAAGATCAATTGCGCGATAAATTCCAAGAGACTACCCAAGATGACATTGGGGATGTTCTTTATGGACAAGCGGTTAAATTAAATACGCGTCTCGCAGAAAGCGTTAAGCTATTCGAGTCGGTATTCTTTTCAGCTATGTTAAGAACCTTGGAGCATAATCCAGAGAATCAGTGTCTTCAGCGCACAATTAGAGCTATATTAGAGCTTCTTGTTGGATCATGTGGTCAACGACTCATTTCTAAGCTTAATGAAGAGTTATTTGAATCGGCGCCTGATAAACTATCCGTCTTTGACGATTTATCAGGTGTCTTTAGTCTGGATTACCGCAGTGTAGGACAGACCGGTATGGAAATTGTACTAGGAGATGCCGCTCGCCCTGTTACCCCAGACCATTCATTAGAGGAAATTATCATCGAACTTGGAAGGACTATTCTTGAGGATATTTATGCCAAAGCAATGGATTATCAGGCTCTGATCGATAGTCATTTTAGGTACCTATACAACCCCAAAGCTCATTGGGCGAAGTTTACGCGTATTAGTATTTTTCTACATACAGTAAGAAGATATATTAGTCATCATAACAACATTGATCCGGGTAAGCTTAGTCATGGTCCCGGCTATTATCATGATCTATTATCGCTTGCTGAATATGCATCTATTATTGCCATTGGAACTACGAACTATAATAGTTTTGCTCAGCAAGTACTAGAATCAAGCACGCTCTCATCTGTACCTATCTATCATTTAAATGGAAGTGTGAATGAATTCTATGACCCTTATTGCAACAGCCTACTAGTAGATGAACAAGTAAACGAACAAGAGCAACTACTAGCGGAATATCCACACATCGTCGTACCCTTTATTTTTACACAGAGCGGAATTAAGCCTCTTACCTCCATCACAATGTCCCGAAGGTATGTTGAGCTGTATGATCGATTCAATGATTCAGACATCATTTGTATTATTGGGTATGGGTTTAACGGAGATGATGGTCATATCAATGGACTGTTCCGATCACTTGCGACTTCAGGCAAAAGATTAGCCATTCTCCACTACGGCAATGAGCATGAATCTTTTCTCAAAAGAGAATATCAAGCTAAGCTGAGACTCCCATCATCTGATAACATTGATATATTCACTATTAACAACGACCGAGCAAATCAAGATCAAATCTGGTGGAAATCTGTATTACAGAGGTATGCTATGTTTCCGACTAGTGTGGTATAGGAAGCTAGCTCTACTTCAATACCATACAGAATGCCTTCTGGCATCCTGTATTTGTTTCGTTAACACGAAGAATCGATCATACATAAGATATAACAAGTAAATAATCTTAATAATTAAATTAATTTGACAACTATCTGATCCGAGACTTACACTGAAAACAAGAAACCAAGCGAACAGCCACTTTAGTTATTTAGTTGTTTAGTTACTTAGACATGGCCTTTACTTGTGTGAGAGGAATGATGAAAGTCGTTGAACTAGAAAGCAATTCGTTCTCAATGGGGAAGTTAACCTGTCTATTAGCTATGCTGCACCAGAACAATTGGGGCAAAGAAGTCGAGAATGAGCTGATCGCTAGAGGATATCGTTATACGGTTGGTAAAGTAGGCTCGATGGATATCGTTAAAGTCGTTGCTGCTATTGAAACGGCTGCGAAAGCGAAGCATATTATTGATGAAAACCAATATCGCGAGGTTCATGCCCTCTATCACACCATTATCGAAGCTATACAAGGTATTGGAAGAGGGACAATCCAGTTTGGTGAAATTCTAAGAACGGTTGGGTTAACTTTTGCCATTGTTAGAGGAAATGTCGATAAGCCAGGTCATCAGGGTGAATGGATTAGTGTCTGTGTGTATGGATCGATCGGCGCACCCAAAAAAGGTTTCGAGCATGATACGCTTGGGTTTGGATATAACCATATATAATCGGAGACCATAGTCTTTTAGTGTTTAGGGGTCAATACCTTTCTTTGGTATTGGCCTCTTTTATTTATTCTAAGGAGCTGATCAGCATGCAACAGACGTATACAGCGAATCAGGTAATCTTGCTAGATGGATTGTCGCTTACCTTACACGATGTTATTCAAGTGGCACGCCATAAATGTCCCGTTGGACTTACAGAAGCAAGCAAACTTAACATCACTAAAAGCAGGGATTACGTTAACAAAATACTCCTAGAAAAGAAAGTTGTGTACGGACTTACGACAGGTTTCGGAAAGTTTAGTGACACCTATATTTCAAGTGAAGATGCCAAACCCTTGCAGGTCAATTTAATCCGGAGTCATGCCTGCGGAATTGGTAACCCACTGTCCGAGGAAGTTGTTCGTGCGATCATGCTGCTTCGCATGAATGCCCTCGCACAGGGATATTCAGGTGTAAGACTAGAGCTTATGGATACAATCGCCGCCATGTTAAATAAGAATGTAATCCCTGTTATTCCTGAGAAAGGTTCCCTTGGTGCTAGCGGGGACTTAGCTCCTTTGGCACATTTTGCGCTCGTTGTTATGGGAGAAGGTGAAGCGTATTACGAAGGAAAGCGAATGACTGGACTCGAAGCAATGTCACTTGCAGCGATCAAACCAATCTCTCTCGAAGCGAAGGAAGGACTCGCTCTTATTAATGGAACACAAGTAATGACCGCTATTGGTACTATTGCTTGCTGGGATGCCTTGAACCTTGCCAAATGGGCAGACTGCATCGGTGCTCTGACCTATGAAGCACTATTAGGCGTTAGAGATGCCTTTGACCCTGAGACACATGAGCTGCGCCCGCATAAATTCCAGCAAATCGTAGCGAGTAACCTCATACAATTAACACAAGGAAGTCAGCTAATTACGACTCAAGGGGAGCTGCGTGTACAAGATGCGTACTCGCTGCGCTGTTTACCACAGGTTCATGGTGCAAGTCGTGATGCACTAGCGTACATTGCTGATAAATTACAGATTGAGATTAACTCCGTCACCGATAATCCTCTGATTTTTGCAGATAAGAATCGTGTGATTTCAGGAGGTAACTTTCACGGTCAGCCGATTGCACTGAGTATGGATTTCTTATCGATTGCCATGTCGGAATTCGCTAATATCTCTGAACGCAGAATTGAGCGCCTGGTTAATCCACAATTAAATGAGAAGCTACCTCCATTTCTAACACAGCATGGTGGCGTACAGTCTGGTTTCATGATCGCCCAGTATGCAGCTGCTGCACTTGTTTCCGAGAATAAATCGTTAGCTCACCCGGCTAGTGTAGACTCAATCCCATCATCTGCTAACCAAGAAGATCATGTCAGTATGGGAACCATCGGAGCACGCAAGGCTGCGCAAATCATTGAGAACGCCTACTATGTTCTAGCAATTGAGCTTTTGTGTGCATCACAAGCTATCGAGTACAGAGATCCGAATCGATTAGGCAA
Organism: Paenibacillus sp. P5_B5; assembly: GCF_056400365.1. Lineage (NCBI taxonomy): Bacteria > Bacillati > Bacillota > Bacilli > Caryophanales > Paenibacillaceae > Paenibacillus > Paenibacillus sp. P5_B5. The sequence goes on along the minus strand of NZ_JBFULK010000002.1, from coordinate 346,509 downwards.
AGGAACGAAGTGGGTTTATACGAACTGCCGCAATCATGTTGCTGCTGTAACAGATGACCGTGTGCTTTCTGCTGATTTTATAACCATGGTCAATATGATGAAATATTTAGGTGCTTTAGACGAATTAAGTGGTCTCGTTCATCTTCAGTAATTCAATTTAAGTAGGAGGAAATTGTCATGACACAGCAGAACCAAGCTATGATTCAAGCACCTAGAGGAACAACCCTTAATACCAAAGGCTGGGTACAAGAAGCCGTACTTCGTATGCTCATGAATAATCTGGACCCTGAAGTAGCCGAGTATCCGGATAAACTTGTCGTGTATGGAGGAATTGGCAAGGCAGCTCGTAACTGGAACAGCTATCACGCCATTGTAAAGGAACTGAAGCAGCTCGAAGATAATGAGACACTGCTTGTCCAATCCGGCAAGCCTGTTGCTGTATTTCGCACACATAAGAATGCGCCTCGCGTGCTATTAGCCAATTCGAATATTGTCCCTGCATATGCGAATTGGGATACATTCCACGAATTAGATCGCAAAGGGTTAATGATGTACGGACAAATGACTGCTGGAAGCTGGATTTATATCGGAACACAGGGCATTGTACAGGGCACATATGAGACGTTCGCCGAGTGTGCAAGGCAGCATTATAATGGGAGTTTAAGAGGTACGATTACGGTGACTGCTGGTCTTGGTGGAATGGGCGGTGCACAGCCTCTAGCGGTTACGATGAATGACGGCATTATGATTGCGATTGAAGCAGATCCTACCCGAATTAAGAAAAGAATCGATACTCGCTACTGCGATATCATGGTCGAATCACTCGATGAAGCGCTCAGGCTTGCTCTAGAAGCTAAAGCAGCAGGCAAACCACTCTCTATTGCATTGCCCGGCAATGCGGCTGAGGTTCTACCCCAAATGCTTGCGCGAGGCTTCATCCCTGACATCATTACTGATCAAACCTCAGCTCACGATCCACTTCATGGTTATTTACCACTTGGACTTTCAATTGAAGAAGGAATAGAGCTTCGCCAAACGAATCCAGAGGCATATGTCACTCGGTCCAAAGCGAGTATGGCGATTCATGTGCAAGCTATATTAGATATGCAGAAGCAAGGTGCGATTGCATTCGATTATGGCAACAACATTCGTCAGATCGCCTATGATTCAGGGGTTGAAAATGCGTTCTCATTCCCCGGATTTGTTCCTGCTTATATTCGTCCTCAGTTCTGTGAAGGTAAAGGACCTTTCCGCTGGGTCGCTTTATCTGGTGATCCTGCAGATATTTATAAGACGGATGAAGTGATCTTGAGAGAGTTCGCCCACAATGAGCATCTATGCAAGTGGATTACCATGGCACGTGAACGCATAGCTTTCCAAGGTCTTCCCGCTCGAATCTGCTGGCTAGGCTATGGTGAACGGGCTCGTTTTGGCAAAATAATTAATGATATGGTCGCTTCAGGTGAACTCTCAGCTCCTATTGTAATTGGGCGCGATCATCTAGATGCGGGTTCAGTAGCTTCTCCGAATCGGGAAACCGAAGCTATGCTGGACGGCAGTGATGTCGTTGCTGATTGGCCGATTCTGAACGCTCTAATTAATACAGCAGCAGGCGCAAGCTGGGTATCTGTTCATCACGGTGGAGGCGTAGGTATGGGATATTCGATTCATGCTGGTATGGTCGTTGTAGCCGACGGAACGAAAGATGCAGAGGAACGGTTAGAACGAGTGCTTACAACTGATCCTGGTATGGGAATTGTTAGACATGTAGATGCGGGTTATGAGCTTGCCGTACAAACTGCAAAGGAACGCGGGGTTCATATACCCATGCTGGATATCTAATGGAACATAATCGAATCGATCTACTCATACGTAATATTGGCGAACTGGTCACGATGAAGGGAAGTCCAGGACCTCGATCGGGTGAGCAAATGTCGCAAATCGGAGCTATACGTAACGGAGCAATTGCAGTCCGTGATGGCAAGATTATTGCCATTGGTACAGAGCAAGAAGTTCGCGAAATGACTAAAGGTATGTTAGTAACACAGGAGTTAGATGCACAAGGCAAGCTCGTTACACCGGGGTTAATTGATCCACATACCCATCTTGTCCATGGCGGTTCGCGTGAGCATGAGTTAGCGCTGAAGTTAAAAGGTGTATCCTATCTAGAAATTCTGGCTCAAGGAGGTGGAATTCTGAGTACGGTCCGCTCTACTCGTCAAGCAAGTGAAATAGAGCTTTATGACAAAGCCAAAGTAAGCCTCGATACAATGCTACTACATGGAGCAACAACTATCGAAGCCAAAAGTGGTTACGGATTAACCTTAGAGGATGAACTCAAGCAATTACGAGTGACTCAACAGTTAAATCAATCTCATCCTGTTGATCTCGTATCAACGTTTATGGGCGCTCATGTGGTTCCGACTGAATATAAGCAGCAGCCATCTGCCTACATTGATTTACTTATCCAAGAAATGCTACCGGAAGTTAAACGTCAAGGACTAGCTGAGTTCTGCGATGTGTTCTGTGAACATGGTGTGTTTAGTGTTGATCAATCCCGCCGCATTCTAACTGCAGCGAAGGAGCTAGGTTATGGGCTCAAAATTCATGCCGATGAAATTGAATCGATGGGCGGGGCACAGCTTGCAGGAGAACTCAAATGTATATCAGCGGATCATTTGATCGCAGCGACTGATGAGGGCTTACTAGCCATGCAGCGGTCAGGAGTTATTGCCGTATGCCTCCCTGCTACCTCATTTAACCTGCGACTGGGTCACCATGCTAGAGCTCGCAGAATGATTGAGCTTGGTGTCCCTGTTGCCTTATCAACTGACTATAACCCAGGAAGCTCACCAACTGAATCGATCCAGCTCGTTATGACACTCGGATGTCTGAATTTACTCTTATCACCCGAGGAGGTAATCACAGCTGTAACGATTAATGCCGCTTATGCCATTGGTAAAGCAGATACCATAGGCAGTCTAGAGATTGGCAAGCAAGCAGATATCGCTGTGTTTAACGCAACTAATCTAGCCTATCTACCCTACCATTTTGGCATTAATCATATTCATAGTGTGATCAAGAATGGTCAACTTGTTGTCTCAGATGGACACTTAGTTTATTCGCGGATAGAGGAGAGATTCCATTGAACTATATCGAGCTTCTAAATCCACCTGAAATCACTCGCCATTCTAATATGCAAGATCCATTCGAGACCAAGGTAGCTAGCTGGCTGACCTCATGGAATGGAACTGAACCTGTAGATATTGGCTTTATTGGCGTTCCCTTATCCAAGACATCCATAAGTGTATCAGGAGCTTCCACGACTCCCAATGCCTTACGAGAATTACTTTCGAATGTCACCACTTATAGCATGGATCATGACGTTGATCTACAGGAGCTTTTAGCCAGAGATCTCGGTGATATTCAAATGCATCTAACTGACCTCATTCAATGTCATACGAATATCGAGCAAGGATTAACAAATATTTATAAAAAAATGCCTAGCTTATTTCCTATCATAGCTGGTGGTGACCATTCCATTACATGCCCTTCGATTAAGGCATTCAAACATAAAATCGGCGGTCATGTCGGTATTATCCAACTCGATTCCCATATGGATGTTCGCAGCTTAGCGCATGGAGGGCCTACGAATGGGACACCTATTCGTGGATTAATTGAATCCGGCACAATCGATGGGCAGCATATCGCCCAAATCGGAATTCATAGCTTCGCTAACTCGAAGCCCTACCGAGAATATGCCCTCTCGCACGGAATTACACAATTTACGGCGAGGGATGTTTACTTAGAAGGAATAGAATCTCTCGTGAACAAGGCTATACAAGTTGCAAGTAATGGAACAGATGCGATCTATGTAACAGTTGACATGGATGTACTTGACCAAGCCTATGCACCTGGAGTACCTGCAATGGTACCAGCCGGAATGACCTCCTGGCAGCTTTATGAAGCAGTCTTCCTACTAGGCAAGCATCCTATGGTTCAAGGGTTTGACATCGTCTGTGTCGACCCTCTGCAAGACCCTCGTAGAGCAACCGTTCGGATGGCATTGTATGTGATCTTGAATTTTCTCACTGGATATAGCAAACGATCCGTTTAGCCTTCAGTCAGGAGAAATACTAGAGCTTCCGGTATTGGACAATTAAATAACAATGCACCTCTGTAGCCAAATAAACAACAAATGCGCCTCTGTAGCTAAAACAGCTATAAGAGGTGCATTTTCATTTTAAAAGCATAGATGGCGAAGTGACAGTAGAATTGCAGGATACATTCTTTGGAGCCTTACACGGTCAAGTAACCGACGGTTTGAATAAGATTAGCTGGGTGCTCAATTGCTTTAAGAAATAATATGCAATCGAATCAATTTCATAAAACCTTTAGCTGCTTCAATCAAGGCTATATATAGATCAAAACGGTTTAATTTGTCTATATATAGTTTCAATTTAATGGTTTCAATGAGTTATGAAATTGATTCAATCACCTGTACTTTTCTATATTTGAGTCATTCGCTTTTCTTACTGGGCACATTGAACGTAATCAATACAATCTCTTCAATTTTCTTTACAACTTGATTCGCCCCGAATCCCACTAAGAAACCGAAGCTAATCTGAAAGTAAATCGATTGTGTATTGTCTCCCGAAGTATTGATCTCTTTGGCTAATGACAAGAATCCTGCATTAAGCATTGCTAGAACGACAACAGCGAGTGCACCACCCAAGAATGGTTTATACATAAAAGTGGCAAGCCACAGCTTGATCCGAAAAGGATCAGTAAGCTCAACGTTATCAAAGGCAACTTGCCGCGTAAGCTTCGTATATAAACTACGCAAACCAAAGAAGGTACTCCCAAGTAATCCCGAGCAGAAAACGCTAAACAATATTTTGTTCATCAAAAATTGTTTAGCTAAAGCTTGTGCTTGAGGTGTGTCACCACTAGCTTGAGTAGTTCCAAAAATAGACACGACAACTTGGTCATTAATCGCAGGGAAGAGGACAATCGTACACCCGATAATCAGAAATAAACTAAATAGTATCGTGCAGACCAACAATACCCTATCTACTCGACCAAATCGATCATAAATATGTCGCTGCGGAGCTACAGTTGTAGGTGAATCTGTCACGAAGGGCACCTCCTAGCAATTGTTTATTGCCAATAGATACCCATACATATGCTAATACACTCGTAGATAGCACAACATCACATGATATGAAAAGGAGTTGTACTTGTTGTGCATCAAAAGGATAAGAAAAAAAGCCACACGTATTTGTATGGCTTATATCTATTCCATTTAATTAGATCCTTAGATCTTTCAATTTAGATCAATCTAGGAGAATCACTTGGCATTTCTTCGTCTTTAAAAGCGACTCCTTCTACATGAACATTGACCTGAACAACAACTAGGCCAGTCATCGTTTGTACTGCTTCTCGAACCTTAGCTTGCAATTGTTTGCATACTTCATGTATCGGAAGTCCATATAACACAACCACACGCAAATGAATGATTGCTTCAACTTCACCCACTTCAACTGTAACGCCTTTTTGCACATTTTTCCCGGTTAGTCGCTTAGCCCATCCTTCTGATAATCCACCCGACATCGCGAAGAAACCTGGCGTCTCTATAGCAGCTAAACCAGCGATTGTGGCAACAACATCGTTTGCAATTCGTACAGTTCCGTTTGATGGTGAGACATTCTCTTGCTTCATTATGTTATCCTCCTTGTGATGTGAAAACTATTATTTTCTAGAGCCTACAAATACTAGATGGACATCCTTCGCAGTGACAGATTTCCTGAAGTTCAGATAAATTCTTAATGATGTATAATCCATCTTGAATTTCAATTATCCCACTATTACGCAAACCCATCAAGATACGATTAACACTTTCACGTGTTGCTCCAATAATTATCCCTAATTCTGCGTGGGTTATCTTCTTGTTTATCACAATATGTTGACCCTGTCGTTTACCATAAGAATTACTCATACGAATCAAGGTTGAAGCTAACGCCCCTTGCTTGCCATAGAGCATTAAATCACGCATCTTCATTTGCGTTAAGCTATGATTCAGTCCCATCCACTTCATAAGTTCAATGGAAAAACTACTATTTTGACGTACGAGATTCTCTAAATCATTCTGTGAAATAACACCGACAATTGAGTCTTCAACAACTTCAGCTGTTAAATGATGTATTCCTGTTTGAAATAAATCCACATGTCCTAATAAATCCCCTGAATGGTAGGTGTACATTCTTAGTTCCTTACCTTCTTGGGTAGACTTTGTTGTTATCACATTACCGTTCTTAATATAAAACAGGGACCCTGTCGCATCCCCTTCCCAAAACAAATTCCAGCCTTTTCTAACAAACTGCTCCGTCATGATCGTAGATAATAGCGCCTTATTTTCCTCGGAAAAACAGCTCGTATTACCTTGCGTCTCTTGAATATCTAAATTTTGAAGTTTAATGATCATGACCTCCTATTTTATAGCAGAATTTATGAATCGAACCCTATAATTTCTTTGCCATACGCCAATAATCCTGTGATAAATATCACAGGATTATCTTACCATAGGAACTATGAATTTAACAGTTTTAGTGCCGAAGCTATTACTGTAACATTTTTACTATTCTCGTAATACTATATTACAATGCTATATTGGTATGCGCTATTACGGAGTTAGATGAACATCTAACTCAGCCCTATCTGATGCCTATCGCAACTTTTAATAGAATTTTGCGTTAATTATTATGGGATTATTTTACTTATTGATGTTGTGTGAGGAGGAATGGCTGTGAAGCGATTATATCCACTATTGATTGGCTTGCTGCTAGTTTTAAGTACGACGTACCAGCACGAGGTACCCTTTACACAAACGAATACAACCTCCTATAAAGAACGGGTAATCCCTTTTACAGAGAAACTTTATGCAGCCGCAGAATCCGGGGATATTGAGGCTATTGAGCAAATGCTTCGTACAACGGTCGATATGGATATGAACGAGGTTCTAGCGGAAACCATCCTTCAATCCCCTCATAACCCACTTGGGACGGAGACGAAAATTATCCAAGCCCTCATGTCACAAAATATAGCGATCAACCAAACCATAATCCCATATAACAGCACCCCTCTCTTGTTAGATGCACAATTAACAGGTAATGGGATGGAAATATTAATAGACAACGGTGCACGTATAAGTGTACACAATGATCGTGGTGCAGCTGTTTTAAGTGCTGTAGCCAAAATAAACAGACCCTCCTTGATTATGCTTTTGCTTGATAATGGCGCAGATCCTAGAGCACTGACAGCAGATGGGTTAAATCCATTTATCCATATGTTTTGGCCCAATACTCCCTTATTCAGTGAAATAACCGTAACCAAAGTAAGCTTTCTTCTTAATGCTGGAGTAAATCCTAATGTCATCATTCCTGGTACACAGCAAACACTTCAAGCGTTTCTTATTGAAAGATCAACGCCACCGGATTCAGCAATCCGCCAAACTATTGAACTCATTGCGCAGAACAACCTCAAAAATCATGCAGGTTCGGTGATCTGGAGTCCTTATCCGAATATAGAATGGAAATCTCCGCCAACACCTATAGAATATCAGAAGCAGGTTGAACAATTAACTGAAGAACTCTATAAAGTCGCAACAGGTAGATCAACGGAGGATATTAACAGACTCATTGATGCAGCACAAGATATTGATCTCAATGATCTTCTGGTTGAAACGATTATTCAGTCCATGCACAATCCATATGGCCCAGAAGAATTAATCGTACAGGAACTGTTATCCAGAAATATCGATGTGAACTACACAAAGAATAACAGTACACCTCTACTTATGGATTCCTATATCACTGGTAATGTTGTGAAAATGCTAATTGAGCATGGAGCAGACGTAAACGCGGTAGACGAGGATAATGGTTCGACAGCCCTCATACATATAAGCTCCAAAGGTAAAATAGACCTTGTGAAGCTCTTACTTGAGAACGGTGCCGATGTGAATGCCCAATCTAACAACGGCTTTACACCTCTTCTCGCTGCGATAATGCCCTGGTTCCAATCCTACACGAATGATACAGTCGAAACCATTCAGGTATTGCTCGCCGCAGGTGCCAGTACCCATGTAACCTTAGAGAATGGTAGGACGATGATTCAATATTTAAATGATCTCTACGAGGGTAAGCATCCGATCGTCAATCAAATTATTGAGCTTCTTACTAACACAAAATAATGCCAAGGCAACGTCTAGCATCATTGCCTTGGCATTATGGTTTACTTGTATTTAACTTGACTGTCTTGTTTGGTTACATACCGCTTAAGATCCTTAAAGCCTACAAACTTCTTAATTTTCGTATCCCAAATCCGGTACTTAAGCGATTCAAGACTGGTCGTCAAAGTAATAGTCTGTACTTCTCTTAATTTGGCATTCGTATTATGAACCTTCTCGAGGTAATAGTTAGGTACTCGTGGACTTAAATGGTGAATATGGTGATAGCCAATATTACCTGTAATCCAGTGTAAGAACCGCGGAAGATTATAGAACGAGCTACCTTGTAAGGCTGCTTTCGCGTGATCCCAGTTATCATCCTCTTCGTAATAACCTTCTTCAAACTGATGCTGTACATAGAACAGCCAAATACCTGCAATACCTGAAACAAGGAAGATCGGGCCTTGAAGCATGAGTACCTCTTTCCAGCCAAACACCAGGCAGAGCGTCCCTAATAATGCAATGATCCCAAGGTTAGTCACATACGTGTTAATGCGCTCTTTACGCTTTGCACCCTTACGGTTAAACCGATAGTCAAAGAGAAAAATAAAGATCGGCCCTAAGCCAAACATTACTAACGGATTACGATACAATCGATAGGTTAAACGTTGCAACCAAGTGGCTGCCAAATACTCATCCACCGTCATCGTCCAGATATCCCCGGTTCCACGGTGATCCAAGTTACCGCTTGTCGCATGGTGAACAGCATGACTATACCGCCACTGCGAAAAAGGAACAAATGTCATAATACCGGTTATCGTCCCTACAATCGCATTCGCTTTTCTATTCTTAAAGAACGAGCCATGGCAGCAATCATGAAAAATAATGAAGGTGCGGATTAGAAAACCACCTGCAACAATCGTAATAGGAATTGTCAACCAATAAGAAACCTCAAGGCTCCAATAAGCTACACCCCAAAGGATTATATAAGGTACGATTGTGTTTATTAATTGCCACACGCTACTCTTCATATGTGGTCTTTCATAAGGTGCGACGTCTTTGCGCCAACTACCGTGCTCGTCATGTTCCATTCTACTATTGCTCCTCCCAGAATAGGTCATCCAATGTTTTGGACAAAGCCTTACAAATCGCAACACACAAGCTTAAACTCGGATTATATTTCCCTAACTCAATTAACCCTATTGTTTGTCTAGATACACCTACCGTTTTGGCTAACTCATCCTGCGATAGATCTTTCTCCACTCTTGCTATTTTTAACTTCAAATTCTTCACCTAAACATCACCTCACCCATTTCTATCCCTTATGCAATCAGGTTTCTTGGGTCACTCTTTTCTGAACTTCTTAGCTAGAACATGTCTCAGGGCTACAAACCCTGCAAAACAAGGAATATAAATGATTAGAGATACGAAAAATACAATAATGAAATACCAGATATAATTGGAATCATTCCCGTATTTCATCGAGCTCCTAACTCCGAGAAAAATAGCGATCGCTACACCGACCCCTAAGCCAAGGATCAGTTTCTTGACACTCATAGGAAATTTACTTGTACGAGTCTGAAGTTCAACCTCGTCTGCATATAAGCCAAGATATACGGATTTAACCCCGTAATAAAGGGCTGGCAAGATCATAATGAGTAGCTCTGCCGTTATGAGTAGAATACTAAATCCATAAATGAAGGATTTAACTACAATCGACACAAAGCATAACAACATTGCGATGATATAAGCCTCTTTATAAATTTTGTTTTGTGTACTTACAACTCGCTCATCAACATGTTTTTTGGTTTTTTTGAATAATCCCATAACTTCAAACCTCCCGGGATTTATGTTGCACAAATTACTGATAATAATGTACGATATTCAAATCATAATGTCAAATATATGTTGCATTTTGGGTTGTATATCACGCTATTTACCATTTCTATTGCCATGATGCAATGATGAGCAAACTAAATACCCAGTGAAATCAATCACTGGGTTATGTATTAATATGCAATTGATATTATTTTGGATTAGACCATGTCTTACCACCGTCAGCAGTAACCTTCATTTGTCCATTAAGAAACACCCAACCATACCCGTCCATACGAAGTAAAAATTGGGAAGCGTCTTTCAACTCCATATTTGGCTCGACCTTCTGCCAATCCTCTTTGATGTATGTATCCATCGTATAGATGGTCTTTCCGTCCATGGAAATCGCCCGACCCATAATTAAATTATCAAAATAATAAACAGGAGGCTCCTGCACATCCCTTAATCGGTAGTTAAGTGGGAGCCAAGTCTCACCATCATCATAAGTTTCGTAAAGTATATATGTTTTCTGATCATCCTGTACAAATTCGGCAATGAAGAGCCCATGATGACCATTTTCCTCATCGAAAACAGGAGGGAGTGTATTAGCATATCCATTTTTGAATTCATCAGGGATCTCAACTTGCTGAACTTCCCACGTTTTACCACCATCTTTGGTCCGGAATAAAGGGAAATCTACCTGTCCGTGGTACGTTGCCGTGATCCAGCCTTCATTCGGAACCCGAAATGTGACTCCTGTAGGATATCCGCTTATAATGCTGCTAATGTCTCCGATACGAGCCCACGACTTCCCAGAATCGTCCGTTCTATAGAGAGATTTGTTCATTTGTCCTAATCCAGGGGAAGAAGTAAGAAGTACATAGTTTGCCTCATAATCATCAATACTGCTGTGTGTTGTAACATCTGATGAGGTTTCCCATTCTTCTACAGTCGGTAGTGCCACCGTTTCCCAACCTATAGACTCACCACCTCCATCTTGAATGCGATGAGTAGCAAGTAGTTTCGCCTGCTTCTCACTCCTAAGATAGTAAGCAAAACCTAAGAAATAATTTTGAAAATCACCGCCGATCAAACGGTCCTTCGCTCCGATTCCATCTGGAATCCTAACCTCCCATGTCTTGCCCACATTACCGGTGTAGAGAAGTCTTCCGTCTCCGATTCCCCAGCCTTCAACGCCGTCCATGCCCATTATTCGGGATACCTCAGTGATGACAGGTGAGGGCTTCGCTATTGGCTTAGCAGGCTTAGCAGTTGCGAGTGGTTTGCTAGTAACATGTTGGGAAGAGCTAGGTGACAACTCCGTTGGTGTTACGGATGCGGTAACATTGGCAGAAGCAGTTGGCAATGGGGATTGCACGATTGGCACTGGAGACTGCACGGTTGGTACAAGAGATTGCACGCTCGGCAACGGTGTTATCGTTTGTTCAGGCAAAGTCGTAGCCGTAGCAGTTGGACTCGGCGCCTGTGGCGCTGATGCTTGCACGGTAGGTTGTGCTGAAGGCTGTACAGAAGGTTTAACAGCATCGCTTGCTTGACTGGAATCACAGCTGCTCAGCAATAAGCACCCAATCAGGGATAATATCATATAAACAGGAATTCGGTTCTTCAACTGCATCACTCCTTCTCAACAATTAGACGCAGGTCTTGGGAAATAGTTACAAAACAAAAAGTGGTGAGTAATAATGGATTATATTGCCAACTGTAATAATATGGTTTGCAACATTCTAATATCCGTTTATAATTACTTATTAAGAATATTCTAAATAAAAGGAGGAATATAAGATGACGGTTAAGAGGCCTTCTCGCTTACAGTTCATCCCTATTCCTTACATTAAACACTAAAGCATCTATTGCTTTAGTGTTTTTATTTTGGAGGGTGAGAGCATGAGGTATAAAAGAGTCCTTATTAAGCTTAGTGGTGGAGCAGTTGCGGGTAGCAATGATTTTGGATTTGATCCTGAGAGATTAGAACACATAGCAAATGAAGTGTTATCGGTTGTCAGCATGGGAGTCGAGGTTGCGATCGTAATCGGCGGTGGTAACATTTTTCGAGGTAATATGGGGGAGAACTGGGGAATTGCTAGAGCAGAGGCAGATAATATTGGCACACTCGCAACGGTCATCAATAGCTTAATGCTGAGAGGCGCACTTAAGTCGAAGACAGAAACACAAGTACGTGTCATGACTGCGATCCCTGTATCCTCAGTTGCGGAGCCTTATATCCGTCTTAAAGCGATCAATCATTTGGAAAAAGGGTATATTGTCATTTTCGCAGCTGGGAATGGTCAGCCATTCGTTACAACCGATTACCCTTCTGTACAAAGAGCAATCGAAGTCGAGTGTGACTCCATTCTTGTAGCTAAACAAGGTGTAGATGGCGTCTATAGTTGTGATCCTAAGCTGAATCAAGAGGCTAAGAAGTACGACTCTCTTCACTATAATGACGTTCTTCAACATGACTTAAGGGTTATGGATCAGTCTGCTTTTATCCTCGCTAGGGATTATCGCATACCCATTCATGTGTTTAATTTCAATGAACCGGGTTCGATGAAACAGATTCTATTGGGGATGAATACAGGAACGATTATAAGTGAGGATTCAAGATTAACCGTTAGTAAATAAGCCATCATAACATACACCCTATTCGGAGGAAGTATAGAGAATATGTATACTTACTGAATAGAATCAATTTCATAATACCTTTAGCTGCTTCAATCAAGGCTATATATAGATCAAAACGGTTTAATTTGTCTATATATTGTTTCAACTACATGGATTCAATGAGTTATGAAATTGATTCAATAACAAACTAAAAACCGTCCATGGACGGTTTTTTTACTCTCGTGCTAACACCGTATACCCGCTCCACTCTTCAGGCAATAGCCTCTGGTATGAAGCATGCAGGTACCGATCATCAACTAATACCAGCAGACCTGTGTCTTGCTCAGAACGAATTAGTCGTCCACCTGCTTGCAGCACCTTATTCATCCCTGGAAACAGATACGCGTAGTCATAGCCATTCTTGCCCGATTCGTCAAAATACCGCTTCATGATGTTACGTTCCACACCCAGCTGAGGTAAGCCAACTCCAACGACAACGACTCCCGTTAACCGATCGCCTACCAAATCAATTCCTTCCGAAAAGATCCCCCCCATTACAGCGAACCCAATCAAAGTTTGTTCATTATCCGCGGAGAAGGCAGTCAAGAAATGCTCCCGTTCCTCTTCTGTCATACTCCCTTGCTGCAGGATTGTATTTATACCTCTCTCTTCTTCCATAAAAGCTTCGTAAACATCTTTCATATAAGCATAAGATGGGAAGAAAAAGAGGTAGTTCCCGAATCGTTGTTCAACAAGCTGCTGCAGCATCCGTACTAGCGGTACTTTGGTTCGTTCTCGATCTTGGTACCGAGTAGATAGCGGCATAATATGTACATCTAATTGGTCTCTAGAAAAAGGCGTCGGAATGGAGACGTTATAATCCTCTGGATCTGCTCCTAACATATCTCTATAGAATGGCATTGGAGATAGTGTGGCTGAGAAGTAGATATGTGATCTATAGCCTTTGCCCATCTGCTGTAATAAATGTGAAGGGTCGAGACAGAACAGCTTTAACTGAAGGTCCTTGCTTGTAACTTCTGAGTAGGTAACATAACGTTCATCATAGAGCTTACTAATTCTAATAAAGCTCTGAGCTGAGAAATAAGCGTCTAACAGCAATTGATTCGATCCATTGCTACCAGAGGATGTGACCAGCTCTCTCTCTGCTTGAACGACAAACTCTTCGACAAGCGTCACTAGTTCTTCGGGCAGTTCTTTGGCAACATGATGCTTGTCCTCAATCTGCTTACGCAGTGCGATAAAAAATCCATTCACTGCTTTGGCTGCCTTAGAAACTTCGGAATTGATGGTTTTGAACTCTCGCTGCACAGCAAGAATATCTGATTTATGTAGCGTAGCAGAAAACATCTCTCTAGCCCGATCCACCAAGTTATGTGCCTCATCAACTAATAACGCTGTTTGGCTTTTCTTTTCAGCAAACATTCTTTTTAAAGAAACTCGTGGATCAAAGATGTAATTGTAGTCACAGATGACAGTATCAGCGGCATACGCAAGATCAAGTGAGAATTCGAACGGACATACTTGGTGCTTACGAGCATATTGCTCAATGACCTGCCGATTCATCAACGTTTCATGGGATAGGATATCGAGCACAGCGCCATTAATCCGATCATAGTAGCCATCCGCGAACGGGCAAGCTTCCTTCTGACATCTGACTTCATCTTGAAAACAAACCTTGTCCTTCGCTGTAATTGTCACTGTGTGCATACGAAGACCTTTGGACTCCATTAGGGTAAAAGCCTCTTCCGCAGCAGTTCGAGTTATCGTTCTGGCTGTCAGGTAGAAGATATTCTGAAGCAGCCCATTACCGATCGCTTTAATCGTTGGAAAAGTGGTTGAGATTGTTTTGCCTATGCCTGTAGGGGCCTTAGCCAAAAGGTTAACGCCTTCTTCTATGGTCCGATAAACCGAGCCTGCAAGCTTCCGTTGCCCTGCTCGATAAGACTCGAATGGAAATTGCAGCTCGTTGATACTCTTATCTCTTAATTGCTTATGCTGATCCAGCATCTCAGCGTATGGTGCGTACTGCTTAATCACATCGTTCACGAAACTCTCTAGCTCCATATACGACATCTCTTGTACAAATCGCTTCTGCTCCTCCGTATCCACCTGCACATAGGTTAACTGAATTCGCAACTTCTCTGCCCCATTTTCCTTGGCATACATATAAGCGTAGCACTTCGCTTGCGCCCAGTGGACAGGATATAGATCCTCCGTAATGCGTTCAATATTCGATGCTGTTGACTTTATTTCATCTATTGTAATCTGACCGTCCTGAACTAGCAGACCATCACAACGCCCATCTATGACAAAGAGGAGATCGTTATAAGCGACCTCCGCTTGTAAATATACTTCCTTCTGATCTTGTTCTGTATACTGCTTCTGTACTTTCTGGTGAGCCTTCGTCCCGTCTGTCAGTGTGCTCGTAGTCCGGAACCCAGAATCAATACTCCCGCTTCTAAACACATATTCTACTAGAGGTCTCACTGCTATATGAACCGAACTCTGCATGTTATCACCTACAACCAATTATTGGGGAACATTCGTTCTTTTATTGTACCATGCAGTGGTCATAATGACATACTTAAATTACCATTCCAGAATGCCGCCATCGACACGCTTAATCCCGCGGACTTTAGCTAAATTTTCTGCCAGACAAAAGAGAGCCAGATCCTTACTTTTGGCTTCAATCATGACGTTAATTTGCTCTAGATTCGCTTCTTTACATCCTTTAAGGAAGTGGAGTAAAAGTTCGGGGGCAATATAATCGGCATGAGACCGAACATTGTGTTCATTCTTAGGTGAGGATACATGAATTTTCGGTGAGATCATTCCCCAAGTGTTCAGAATCCGCGGTAACAATTCTAGTGGTGTTTGGGAGGAAGGGTTGCAATAGTCGTGATGAAGGTCGAGCACCATTGGGACTCCTAGTCTCTCACATACTTCGAGAGTTTCCTCTGTCGTATAGGTTTTATCATCGTTCTCGAATGTAATTCGTTTGCGCACATAATCAGGTACCGAAGGGAAATTATCATATAGCTTGGCTAATGCGGCTACTTTATCACCATATACGCCGCCTACGTGGATGTTGATGTTACTGGACATATCAAGTCCCATACCATCGAGTATAGCCGCATGATATTCCAAGTCCTGAATAGCGGAGGCAACAACCTTGTCTGAGCCATTTAACAAGGTGAATTGACCTGGATGCATACTAAGTCGAATATGATTATGGTAAGCGAATTCACCCATTTTTCTCAATTCCTTCGTATACTCAGCGCTTACATTAATCATGACATCAGGATGAGTCGCCAGAGGAATGAGCGCTGAGGACATGCGAAGCATTTGAATGCCGTGCGCTGCGCAATAATACATAATCCGCTGTGTCGCATGTAAGTTTTTACATCCGATTTGGATTGCCCGCTCCATAGCTTCCTCACGAGGTCGCTGCGAAAACAATTTATAAGTGAAAGTAGAGCTTGGCGTGTTGTTATAAATGGCTATCGCTGTCGAAACAAATCCAAGATTAATGAGCATACGTCCTCCATGAATTTCGCAGTTAATCAAAGAGCAAATTTACGTTTACTCAGAACCATTGCTAGTAGTAGAAAACCAATTCCCATCCCCATAATGACAGATAGAGGAAATAGATCTGCAAGAGTGACTGAGCCTTGCTCAAGAACAGATGTAAAGGCAATAAGCCATTTTGTAAAGGTTAGATTACTAAGTAATTGCATACCTTCAGGCATTTTGGCAAGAGGCATAAAGGCTCCCCCAAGTAGTGATGCGAGTATGGCAAAAGTAGAAGCTGTAAGACTTGCATTCAGCTCACTACTCAGCATACTGACAAATTAACAGAATCGATACCATAATCTGCAGGAGTGACATAGCAAAATTAAAAACAAAGTTTGCTGTAATATACGTATTCGTAGGATGAGGTGTAAGCTTATAGCGTCTCAATATGCCATCCTGCTGATCTTTAATAAAGCTGCAAGCGGTGAGTACACTTGTCACAATAAGCGTAAGGAGAATAAAACCTACACCTCTCTGCGCAACAGAAATACTCGCACTTTCCATCTCTTGTAATATTTCAGTTAGCCCTTTCAGTTCCCCACTTGATACATATTCACCGACTATCCCCTGTATCACAGGCTCTAATCTATTATCAATGCTGTGAATAACATAGTTCTGCTCGCCTTGAAATTCTATCACAGCAACATACTTAGACATAATTAAATCCGTCTGAATCGAAGTAGCATCAACCTCGCGGATTTTGACACCTTCTATTTGCATGACACTTTGCTCAAAGTTATGACCTACAGCAGAACCTGATTGATTCATTATGCCCAAGTGGATCGAAGGCTTATAACAGGAATAAGGAATGTGATCGTAAGCTTCATCTTATTTTTCAACTGACGTCTCCATTCATTCTTTGCAATTAACCATATACTCATGCGACTAGAGCCTCCTTCTTGAATCCTAGCACGGAACCTATCGTGAACAATAAACCGACTATTGCACATAAGATGAGCGCTAGCGTGTAGAGTTCTGCGTAATTAAATATGCCTACCGAAATAGTGGAGGGAATTATATCTATAAATACAGCCGTATTATAGGCACATAAATTATTCTCTTCAATACAATGTTATACAATCGACAACCACACTTTAATAGCAGTGAATGAAATCAGAACAATCAATCCATAGCGCAAATACTTCACATTGATCATAGAGCTTACTCGCGAACCGAGTGGAGCCCCCAATATACTCCCAATGACCGTTATAAGAATTGGTGTGATTGGAATATGACCTGCTACGATCTTGCCAATAACACCGCCAATGGCCGAGATAAATACGATCGCAAGCGATGACGCAATCGTTGTTCTAGTTGGGATTTTCAGCACAGTTAACATGATCGGAATAAGAATAAAAGCTCCACCTGCACCCACAATCCCTGATACAATCCCAACGAGGAATGCAGAAATGATTGCAATGGGTCTATTAAATGTTAGCTCCTGCAGTAGATTCTCTTGCTTGTTCTTGTTCGGAATTAGCATCAACACAACCGCAATTATGGCTAAAATACCATAGATGATATTGATCACATCACCATTAATAAATCTGGAGCTCGTACCCCCAATTAGACTTCCAAGCAAAATACTAATACCCATATTCAGAACAAGTCCCTTATGAATCATCAATGAGTTGCCGCTGCCGCTGCCTCTACCACTTCTTTTTTCTTTTCGACGAAATGCAATAACGCCCGCTAATGATGCAAAGAATACTTGAAACATGCTGATAGAGGAAACCTCTTGTGCTGTGAAATCAGCTACACCAAGGCCTGATGGAACAAATAATAGCAGCGGATAGTTGATGATGGCTCCACCTATACCCAGAAGTCCCGAGAAAAATGAACCGACAAATCCCAGAACGACCATATCAATCCATAGTAAAAAGTCCATATAACCTCCTGCTCAAGAAGAAACGGCTTCGCCGTCCTTATAGGACGGTACTAACAAATTCATATGAATTAGGTGATCGACAATGAAAGCTTTACTCAAACGCATATTTGAAAATAAATGTCCGAGGTGTAATGAACCTTTGTTATGTGAACATGATCCTATATGTTGTGTTAAAGCTTGCCCGCAGGGTCATTACAAAGAAGAAATCTATAGCTCCCTAGGCGTGAGTGTCGTTTATTTCTCCTAAGATGAAACGACTTCGCCGTCATTATAGGACCGATGCGTCACTAAATGATTACCTGCAGGCAATTCTGTATCTCATATCTATCTATATGCAATAATCCCTTCTTAATCCAATTAGCGAACTGAACAGCAGTTCGGAGTATTTGGAGAATGCACATGGAATACCAAAGTACACTCCAATACCTTCGTTACCTTCGCCCTCTCCCCAACCTTAACAAAGTTGGGGTAAGTCAGTTTTTTCTGTATTTTATTAAAAGATGGAAAGAAAAAATAGACCTCAAAAAAGCCTGCCTACTTGCTGTAGGAACAGGCTTTTCTTGGGTAAACCTGCTTGCTGGATCGTGGTTTGGCGCAAGCGCCACTAATGCTACTATCCGAGCGCCACATCCAGAACCATCATAACTGTGAATCCCATAATACAACCGATTGTTGCTAAGTCAGCGCTATTACTATCACCATTGCGTGATGATTGCGCTTCTGGAATTAGTTCTTCAACGACTACATAAATCATGGCTCCAGCCGCGAATGCAAGCGCATAAGGAAGAATCGACTGCATGCTCATAACAAGAGCGGCTCCGATCACACCCGCAATTGGCTCAACAATCCCCGAAGCTTGACCGTACATAAAACTCTTCGTCCTCGATAATCCTTCACGTCTAAGTGGAATTGAAACTGCAGCACCCTCCGGAAAGTTCTGTATACCGATCCCGATAGCGATAGCAATAGCAGCAGATAATCCTGTTCCACCGTCAACAGTACTAGCTGCCGCACCAAAAGCAACACCAACAGCAAGTCCCTCTGGAATATTGTGCAAGGTGATGGACATGACAAGTAATATGCTACGACGCCATCTTGTAGAAATACCCTCACTCTGCCCATTAGGAGCGCTAAAGTGCATATGAGGGATAAGTTTGTCCGCAATCCATAAGAATGCAGCTCCACCAACAAAACCAACTGCAGCAATAAACCACGCAGGAAGTGTTCTACCTTCAGCCATTTCTATGGCAGGAGCAAGTAGTGACCAGAAGCTTGCAGCGATCATTACACCAGCCGCAAATCCAAGCATCGTATTAAGTACCTTCTGATTAATTTCTTTAAAAAAGAATACAAGAGACGCTCCAAGTGCAGTAAGTCCCCACGTTCCTAAAGTAGCTATAAGAGCAAGAACTATAGGGTTCTGTAAATTCAACCATTCTAAACTCATCATAAATCTCCATTTCTTTGGGGTAGTACCATTTATACTTACTAATTAAAACTATATACCGGTATTATACAATGTCTATATTTTTTGTGACAAATATCTAATTATATGTGAATAGCTATTGAAAATTTTCGAAACCATAATATAGTACTAAACGTATAAGATTACTGGTAATGACAAATTGAATACTATAATCGGAGGAGCCTGTCATCACGGTTTGCAATCTTTTTATGCAAATTGTGTATTTGATATGCTCTTTTTGTGTTGCCATGAAAATCTAATAGATCACGAATACGAAAGGGGGATTTAACAATTATGCTTATTTTTCAATTAGCTATTATCCTTGTTGCATCTAAAATCGCTGGTGATATCAGTGTTAAATTAGGTCAACCCTCTGTGCTTGGTAAATTACTCATCGGTATTGTCTTAGGACCTTCCCTACTAGGTATCGTAAATAGCACAGATATTCTTCAAGAAATAAGCCAAATCGGTGTTATTTTGTTGATGTTCATCGCAGGATTAGAAACCGATACGGACGAGTTGAAACGGACAGGAAAGGCATCCACTTATGTGGGCATACTTGGAATTGTAGTCCCATTTGTATTAAGCTATTTGGCAGGTATCGTCATCGGTCTTCCTCAAATAGAGTCTATCTTCCTCGGATTATTACTTTCAGCCACAAGTGTCAGCATCTCTGTACAAGCGCTTAAAGAAATGAATAAGCTCAAATCTAAAGAAGGAACAACTATTCTAGGAGCCGCTGTTATTGATGACATTCTTGTCATTATTGCTCTAGCCTTTGTCATGAGCTTTGCAGGCGGAGATGCCAATCTAGGAATGGTTGTTCTGAAAAAAGTAGCCTTCTTTGCAATCGCTATCCTTCTCGCTTGGAAAGTAGTACCTTGGGTGCTGAAGAAATTCGCACCGTTACGTGTTTCAGAGGCTGTCATTTCAGCAGGTCTCATTATTTGCTTTGTGTTCGCTCTTCTAGCTGAATATGCAGGTATAGCAGGGATTATCGGAGCTTACATTGCAGGTGTATCTATTAGCTTAACGAAATACAAGCATGAAGTATTTGAAAAGGTTGAAACGATCAGTTACTCGATTTTTGTTCCCGTCTTCTTCACATCCATCGGGGTAACTGCTGAATTTGCCGGCATAACCCAAAATATTGGCCTTATAGTAATCTTGAGTATATTAGCTATCCTTACAAAGCTCATTGGCTCGGCATTAGGTGCAAGATTAGCTGGATTCAGCTGGGGGAGTTCACTCGGTGTAGGTGCAGCGATGGTTTCTCGTGGAGAGGTGGCGCTCATCATAGCGGCAATGGGGCTAGAATCCGCTCTACTCAGTAAAGATATGTTTGCCATCATCGTCATCGTGATCTTGGTAACAACTATTGTTACACCACCAATGATGAAGGTATTATTCAATAGAGCTGAGACTGCAAAGAAACACGTATAATTGGATTAAGGATTATCAGGATTACAATAGGAAAGAGGATACTTCATGTGAAGTATCCTCTTTCTCATATACCGAATCTAAACAAGCAGGTGTAACCTAGCTTGTGCTTAACTCATACTAAGTTCACGGCCTGCTCTTCCGTAATATTTTACCGAATACGATCATAATAGGGACGAGTAATAGACTCGACGCCACAAGTGAGGCGCGTATCGAAATTCGACTACCAATCCAGCCAACCATTGGTCCGCCTGCCGTCTGACCGAACGCATCCGACTGACTAACCATGGATAGAACGGTAGCCCTTGTCTTACTCTCAATATTCATATTGAGCCATGTGTTGTAAATGGGTGAGTTGATCATGCCTATCACTTTAACAGCTAATACGGAAATAATCGCCCATACGAAGTTAGGTGATAGGGCAAGCGACACGATTGCGGCAATACGTGCTCCAGTCAGAATAAACATGGCCACTGATATCATCCGTTTGCTGCTCATATCGACTCTTTTTTCCGTAAACTGTACTGCAACGATCCCGATAAGCGTCGAAATAGCAGCAATGATCCCAAACCATACCGCCATCGAGAAGGAATAGCCCTGAGGAAAACCGATGTCATGAATAAGATAAGTTTCCCACAAACGATCGTACCCTTCCGATGCCGCACCACTGAACAAAGTGACCGCGATTAGAATAATCAAAAGTGGACTTCGACGAACTACCTTCGCACCTGTCAGCCATGTGTTGCCCATTTCTTTCAAAGGTGAAGAATTAGCGGCTCGCTCTTGTCGAACAAACTTGGTCTCTTTCATGAATACAATCAAGAAACAGCCTAATCCTACATGCATAAGACCGCCTATCAAATAAGGTAAGTTGGGTGCGATAATCGACAATCCCACACTTATTCCAATACCAAATAAAGTACCTATTAGTGAAATACGCTGCGAGCGCATGAATACTTGACCGACTTGATCTTCTCCAAGCTCATCTACAATCCAAGCGGAATCCGCTCCGCTCACGAAGGTCCAGCCAATGCCAAATATGACTTGCGAAATGAGCAGCCAGATGAATACAGGGATTAAGGAGCTCCAATCCGCGATCCACAGTATACTACCTTCTAATATAAACCCACTACCCAGGATAAACATACCGATAATAATCGATATACGTCTGCTGTATGTATCCGCAACAACACCCGTAATTCCTTCAAATAAGAGCACTGTTAATTCCAAAACTGTCCCCACAAGAACAAGTTGTAATGGGCTTAGCCCAAGCTCTGTGACATAGTAGATGGCATAGGTTGTAAAGATCGTACTATTAGCTAGGGAAAGCATAAACATCATCATGATATAAACTTGTGACGTACGTAAATGATTCATTCTTGTATCCGCCTTTCGGGCAGATGATACGTCACGTCAAGTGCGTAATGATTACTTACTTTACTAGCGCATTACGCGCGTATCACTCTACCGTTCCTTATATTATTGTTCATTTCGATTGCGATCATTTGATTGACTGACATATCGAACACCTCCTAGATTTATGCTGTTTATTATAACTTAGTAAATTCTGTTTGAATAGTCTACTAATTTAGTCTAACAATTATTTATTGGTTACCTTGATTTCATCATCTATAAAAAAAGGAGCTGCCCTCAAATAGAATTGTCTATTTAAGGGCAGCGCGGGTAGAGCGGATAAGCGCTGGGCAGCGGTCAGCGTATAATCATTAACAGAATCATTAACAGGATAAAATCATGTTAATGTCGGCAAATCTGGCTTTTTTCAAGGATTAACCGGAAATCCTCCTGTTATTCAAAAAGTTTTGCTATCTAAGAAGCCGCACCTATTGAAATATAGGGAAGATTTCCAGTTATTCTAATCTATTGTCATGAATGTATGAAATTAACGGGAGAGAATCCGGTTAAATAGTATCCCATTTGCAAGATTCCCAAGCGGGGCAATCTCTGCTTCACTTTTATAAAGAGACCTCTTTTTTCAGAATAAATTCTTCTACTACCTTAGCAACCCCGTCATTCTTATTTGTATCGGTCACATAATTAGCTATTTCTTTGATATCATCAGGCGCGTTCCCCATTGCTACACCTAGTCCTGCATACTTAATCATTGCAATGTCATTATAGCTATCACCAATAGCAATAACCTCTTCTTGTTTAATACCAAGCTGCTGCGCAAGATGATGCAAGCTAGTTCCTTTATCGACACCATTCTCTGTGAACTCGATGAAGAATGGTTTAGAGCGCATAACACTTAGCTGGCCTGCCAACTGTTCTTGAAGTTTCTTTTCGAGACTAACAAGTCGATCAGGATGTCCTACCATTAATGTTTTGACAACAGGCTCTTGAACGGTTTGGACAAAACTCTCAACCTCGACTATTCTCATTCCCGTAATCTCACGTTCAATCTCTGTGTACTCATTATTCTCTTCCGTGATGATGTCATTGCCCATGTAGGTATGAATCCATACATCTTCTGCTTTACTAATCTCATATAATGCTTGAACCGTTTCTACTGGTAATGTGCTGCTAAATAACTCTTCGCCTGTTTGGCAGTTTATAATTTTGGCACCGTTAAATGATAGAATGAAGCTTCCGTATTTCTCTAACTCTAGTTCCTTGGCGATATCCACCATTCCAAATGTAGGTCGGCCGGATGCAAGTACAACCTTAACACCTGCCTCTTGTGCATCCATTAATGCACGCTTGGTACGTGGTGCAATAGAGTGGTCATCTTGCAGTAGTGTATCGTCTAAGTCTAGTACAATCATTTTGTATGTCATATCTTAACATCCCTTCTAGGCTGATAAACAATCCTCACTTCAAATAACAACAGATTACTACCTGCTACCATACCTGTTGCTATTACTATATGTTCAAATTATATCACTCAGTAGATTCGACTTGGAATAACAATATTTAGAATTACTTGGAATACTCCGTTATAATAACGCCACCCCTATTGTCTCCTGAAATATCATAGTCACGATTCTCAGGCAACTCAATATCCCTCTTCTTAGAAAGAGATTGATAGGAAATACGGAATTCTTCCCCTTCGATAACAGTCGAAATCGTTTGATTTTCGCGCAAATAATCTAAGTACTCTTCTAGTACAAAATTATTCTCCTGCATAATCGCGCTGTGAGGTAAACCGACATAACGGAAATGCCAGGGTTCATATTGAATACCTGTGATCTCTACTTTAT
Source organism: Paenibacillus sp. P5_B5 (assembly GCF_056400365.1). Lineage (NCBI taxonomy): Bacteria > Bacillati > Bacillota > Bacilli > Caryophanales > Paenibacillaceae > Paenibacillus > Paenibacillus sp. P5_B5. The sequence goes on along the minus strand of NZ_JBFULK010000002.1, from coordinate 322,243 downwards.
CCTGAGGATATCGCATCACAAAGCCATATTTCCATGCGTTCTTCTTGAGCCATTTACCTTCGGGCGCTTGCTCCATCTTCGTCTGTGAGGAGCCTATATCAATCGATAAACCTAGATTATGTTCACTATAACCTGCCGGCATCGCATAATCAGCACCCAGCTCCTTATAGAGCTGTTTCTGTTCATCTAAGTCCCTAAATCCGCTGTTAATTAAGAAGCCATTAACCCCATCTCGGTTAGCTGCAGCTATCATCTTCATAAACTTACGAGCCACATCCTCTGACAAGCGGATGCTATTATCGAGCAAGCTATATCCTTTTACTAACTCTTTATGTTCAACTAGACGAATAACATCCGATTTAATCGCATCTTCATCAATCGGATATTCCCGATTCACGAGCAACAGATTGCCTTCGTGGATCTGATTATTGGTGATCTGCTGCTTACGCGTATTCTTAGAAACTAGTTCATCAGTTTGATGATCTTGCTCCGTATTAGATACTTCAGGAAACTCTACAACCTTCTCCAAGATAGGTACTCTATTCGTAGCAAAAAGCCACAAAGAGATGGCTAGTAATAGGATAAATGCCCATTTCTTCATCATTAATTCGCTCCCTAATTCTTATTAAGAATAGAATAAGAGAAACATTTTAACAAAATAGCAGGGCAAGTTTAAAGATTTTCTTAAAGTTTAGCTATTAACAGGCAATCTTACTTCAAACAGAGTCCGAATCAGGCTGCTTTCAACCGTAATGGTTCCGCCATGCTGTTCCACAATATTCTTAGCAATATACAAACCAAGCCCTGTACTTCCCCCCTGATGAGTGCGTGCTTGATCACTGGTATAGAACATATCAAATAAATAGGGCAAATCTTCTGCCACTATCGGATTCCCATAATTCACAACCTGTACAATCACGTAGCCTTCTTCAAGCTTACCCGTTAGATCGACAAATTGACCATCACTCCCATACCTCACGGCATTGCTTAGCAAATTCTCAAATACACGCGCAAGCAGCTCTCCATCACCAACTGTAGGTAAATTTGGAGCAATATTCAGCCTTGTACTCAGTCCATTACTTTCAACAATCGGATACAGTTCCTCGTTAACTTGCAACAGCAGTTGACTGATATTAATCGGCGTTGGACGTAGTGTCTGCTTACCATAGTTGACCTTTGTGATCTCGAACAATTCATCAATAAGCTTCTCTAGACGTTTGGACTTGGTAAAAGCGATATTCGTAAAATGTTTCTTCTGATCCTCTGTCAATCCATCATCCTGAAGAACCAGCCCCAAATAACCTACCACAGAAGTTAACGGCGTGCGCAAATCATGAGCCAAGTTAACGACTAATTGATCCTTACTTGTTTCGGCAAAATATCCTTTTTCAATAGCCTGCTGGAGCTTCTGACTTGCCAAGTTAATGTCCTCTGCAATATCACTAAACTCATCATAAGATGAAATATGAACGCGATTATCAAAATTCCCACTTGCAAGCTGATGAATACCATTCGAAATGGTTTTAAAATAGGCTAAGTATGGCTTGGTGAGAATAAAGAATAAGAAGATCGCTAGCGGGATAAATATGATGATGAAGAAATTAATATCCCCAACCTTAAAGATGAACCTACGCAAATAATCCCATGAATCTCCAACTTGAACATTTTCATGATAATAGTACTGTAGTATTTTATAGAGCATGTAGGTAATCCCTGCAGATAACAGCGTACTAATGCCGAATAGCAGGACCACTTTGGAACGAAAGCTTCGTAACATTCTAGCCATTGAACGAGTACCCTACTCCCCATACAGTTTTAATTAGCTTGTTCTTGTTAGTATCATCCCCAAGCTTCTTCCTTAATGCACGGATGTGCACCATGACCGTATTGCCACCTTCAAAGTAGACTTCGCCCCACACATGCTCAAAAATATTCTCTACACTAAAGACCTTCTTAGGATGACTTGCAAGTAAATACAAGATACTAAACTCTTTGGGTGTAAGTTCAATTTCCTTGCCATATAGTGTTACTCTCCGCTGTTCATTATCAATTGTCAGTCCGCCAGCTTCAAGAACTGCGTGATCGACTGCTAGAGGTTGACTCATATGCAAGGAGCGCCTAAGCTGAGCATTCACACGAGCAACGAGCTCCATCGGGTTAAACGGCTTGGTCATATAATCGTCCGCCCCTATTACTAACCCTGTTATTTTATCGAAATCTGAAGTTTTGGCACTTACAAAAATAATCGGCATATGGTGTTGTTCGCGAATTTGACGGGTTACCTCATAACCATCCATCTTTGGCATCATAATATCTAATATTGCTAAATCAATCGGCTGCGATTGAATGACACGTACAGCATCCTCGCCGTCGTGCGCTTTAATAACCCTGTAATTCTCTTTCTCCAAATGTAACGCGATCAGGTCAGCGATCTCCACCTCATCGTCCGCTACCAGTATCGTGATATTCTGCATATTCAACCTACTCCTATATCATAAATGTAAATATATTGTAACATACACTACCTGGGCTATTCGCGTTCTTTTTGTTGGAAGTGTAGATCTTAAATTTAAAAGGAAATACATCGAAGTACGCGAATACTTCTGTATGGAGATAATTTGAGTAGTTCGTATATGTGGAGTTAGATGAAACCCAATACAAGTGAAATATCAAACTCATTTAGTGGAGGAATGTTCATGGAAGCAAAATTGATTCAAAGACAGGAATTATTACTGGTAGGAATGGCATGTGACGTAACGCTTGAGGATGTACAAAACAGACTGACAATTAATCTTGCAGAACAATTTATGGTTAGAAAATCAGAAATACATAATATCATTAATGCAAGAGAAGTTTTTGGATTATCTACTGATCCGGAGAATTATAATCCTGAAACTGATAAATTCGAATACTTTGTTGGGGTTGAGGTCTCTGCAACTACAGAATTGCCAAAAGATATGGTCTATAGAGAATTACCAAAGAATGATTATATTGTATTTACCTTTAAAGGACCTGCCGAAAATGCGGGTCAAGTTCATAATTATCTATATACAACATGGCTTAAAAACAATGAATACAATTTAGCTAATCAATACAACATTGAAATATATGATGAAAGAAATAAAGGGCCAGAAGCAGAAGAATCAATAACAGATATATATTTTCCAATTGTGAAGAAGTAAGCATGTGTAGGCAGATCTCTGCTGGCATATGACTTCACATAACACCCTATTTACACTTCTGGCCATTCGGCCCTCGGTCCTGCAGAAGTTAGATGAGAAATCGGTGATACAATTGGCAGTAGTAAGGAAGAGGAATCAGCCGCACCGACTAAGCGCATCGGTCCAGCGACTTCGTCGCTTTAAGTCGATGGGACGTCGTGAACACACGAACGTTAGATAAAATAAACTAAAAGTAATGAGGAGATTCGTATTATGCCAAAGCATCAATTTGTTGTTGTAGATACCAATACCGTTAATGACGACTCTTTTTCATACTATTCGTGGGATTCTAAAGGAGATTTACATAGAGAGGGATTGCCCGAGGAAGATCATGTAGCATTTGAAGATGAGTTCATCCTATATATGAATGATTCCTTGAACTGGATACCTAGCTGGAATCCAAGTACGCAAGAGACTGGCAACGGATTGAATTATTACGGAGTAACTATAGTAGAAGGAGAGCACAACTTGATTACATTTAGAAGAGTCATTCAAGCATGGTCTGACTTGTTTGAACCTGCACCAGAGAACATAGTGCTCACAGGAAGTTATTATACAACTGGAGAAGATCAATCAGGGCAATATGAAAGATTAGAATATAATAAAACAGACTTGATGAAGAAATTAGACAAACAAATCGAGATTATTAATAAAGCACTGACCGAGAATAAATGTATATTGCATTTTGGGATTTGAATCTATTGTAAAGGTTGCTCAAGGGGTAATGATCTGAATGCACTTAAGCTGAATAGGAGGAATTAGTAAGTGGAACAATTACGTTATCCAATCGGGAAGTTTGAACCTAATCACAATCTTTCTTTGAATGAGAGAGAAGGCCTCATATATCCAGTATATTAGGTTTGATATGACAGTTTGATCCAGGCTTACACCAATTACTTTTAACCCACCAAACAACCAAATGGTTAAGAAGGGAATTGCGATCATAATAACTCCCCAACCAGAACCTATGAGCCATGAGATCTAGAAGAGATTTTATTAGAGACACAGTTACGAACCTTTGAACTATCACCTCACTCCACAAAAGGAAACAGTAATTTCTGATTCTCATTCGTGTACATATTATCCTTCGTTATTACCTCTGAGCCAGTGTCGATGCTACTGTTAACCTTCTCTCCGCTTGTTACTTGAACCGCCGTTTGGACTGCTAGGTAGCCCATGTTAAAAGGTTTTTGAACGACTGTTGCCTGGAGAACACCTTCTTCGAGAAAGGCGATTTCGTCCATTGAGCTATCGAATCCGATTAGTTTAATTCTCCCAGCCAATCCCTTATCTTTAATCACTCTAGCTGCTCCTACAGCTGAGGGCTCATTGAGGCCTATAATCCCAGTAATACTCGGCTCACTCTTCAATAACTCGGTGACAACCTCATATCCTTTTTGGGCTGAGCTTTCACTATAAACAGTATCTAAAACTTTAATATTCGTATAGCTACTTAAGCTGTCTCTTACACCCCGTTCTCGGTCCATGGCTGTAGCTGAAACCTTCACATAATTGACTATGGCTATGGTAGCTTCAGACGGTATGACTTTGATCAGTGATTGTCCTGCTTTAAGTCCAGCTGCATAGTTATCTGTTGCGATGAAACTAGAGGATATGCCGCCATTGAGGCCAGAGTCGACTGTAATTAGCTTAATTCCTGCATCTATAATTTTATCAGCTACGGGTACTAAGCGGTTATAGTCACTCGCTGCGAGTATGATCGCTTTGGGCTTATCCTCTATCGCCTTCTCTAGAATCGCAATTTGACCATCAATATCAGATTCCGTCTCTGTACCCAGCATCTTCACTTCAACTTTATATTCTTTAGCAGCAGTCATAACCCCTTGATTCATGACTTGCCAGAATTCCAGCTTATCAACCATTAACTTCGGCACAAATAGGATCGGTCTTTCATTAGAAGCGAGCTCTTGAGATACCTTTATGAACACTCCCACCGAGGCCGTTAGGACGATTACAGCAACAATGACGATTTGAATCACCTTCTTCTTCTTCATCCCTCTCCCTCCAGTTCTGGAATACGCACGGTAACCGTAGTCCCTTCTTCCAATTCGCTTTCAAATGTCAAACCATAAGACCTTCCAAAGTATAGTTTAATCCTGTGATTTACATTATGAATACCTACGCCCTTGACACCCTCCGTCATATTAATTCGAGATATGAGATACCGAAGCTGTTCATCATTCATTCCAATCCCATCATCACTCACTTGTATTTCAATATAACCTTCATATCTTCTGCCCGTAATCTGTATATGACTAACCCCTGCCATGTGCTTAATCCCATGATAAATTGCATTTTCAACTAATGGCTGTAAAATAATTTTAAGTATTTTGCATTCATGAATACTCGGGTCTACATCGATGGAATAGGTAAATTTATTCCTGTATCTTATATTTTGAATAGTCAGGTAATTATGAATATGCTCTAGCTCGACTGCAATCGGGATTAACTCCTCACCCTTACTAATGCTTGAACGAAGTAATTTAGATAAGGCAGATGTCATCTCCACAACTTCATCCATCTTGCCCGTCTCTGCCATCCATATGATCGAATCAAGTGTGTTATATAAAAAATGAGGCTGAATCTGTGCTTGCAGTGCCTTCAATTCACTGATTCTCTTCATTTCTTGCTCCTCAACAATCTGATTCATGAGGTCTTTGATTTTACCAATCATAAGGTTAAAGGTTCGCGACAGCTTCCCGATCTCATTCGAACTCTCAATCTCAACTCGGTTGTCAAAATCTCCTTTTTCCGCCTTTTTCATATGGGCATCAAGTCTCTTAATGGGCTTCGTTAAGGTATAAGAAAGAAGGATTGAAATTGCAAGGGCAATAATTAAACAAATGATCCCCCATAAGGCAGAATTGAACTGTATTTCCTTCTTATTCACGATCAGCTCATCCGCATAGGTTGTCCCTACCACTTTCCATCCGTAACGATTCGTTCGAATGGTATATATTTTACTGTCGCTCCCCTTACCCGCTACAATTGAGCCATCTGGAGAACTGAGGATCATCGGAATCTCTTCCGACTTTAACGCGGTGTATATGATTTGCTGTTGGGGATGATAAATCAGATTACCTAATGGATCAACAATGAACACATAACCCCTCTGACCAAGGCGAATCTGCTTTGCTAAATCATTAATAACGTTGTAATTCAAATCGACAAGTAGAACACCACTACTCGAAGTAGTATTCTTATCAAGGTCTAATTGCCTGCTAATCGAAACGACCCATCTGTATTCTTTCTGGTAAATATGCTGAACATGGGATGAAGATATCACAACTCTACCTTGCGCTTCTATTGCTTGCTTATACCACTCTTGGCCTGATAATTCAGGATATGATTTAACCTGCGCGTCTGAACGATCCGACACTGCTTCACCACTCGAATCAACAAACATAATGGAGGCAATATCATTCCTTGATTCCACGATCGATTGAAAAAAGCTACTAACCTGCTTACTAAGCTGGTCTTTCTCAGCCGTATTCGGATTCGATAAGTAGCGTTTTAGATTGTCGTTACTGAGGGCAAGCGTCGAGATACTTTCCATGTTCTCGATATAAGTTTCAATGTTGATATTCACCTGATTGATTAACTCTGTCGTATAATCACGTGAATTCTCTGTTACTGCATCTGCAGATAACTGATAAGAGGTAAAGCTTAGGATGACAGTCGTACAAAGAATAAGACAGGAGAAGGCAATCGCAAAGCTCGTATGGATACTTTTGAACTGCAAGGGACTCCTGAATTTCACACCGATTGATCCTCCTTCATAGCCGATCGATACTCTTTGGTTGTCATTCCTGTATGACGTTTAAATATGACGCTAAAATACTGCGGATCACTGTAGCCTACTCTAGAAGCGATTTCATAAGTTTTCATTGCAGTTGCAGATAGAAGTTCCTTCGCTTTGCCTAACCGGAACCTAGTCAAGAATTCAACAAAGGTTTCACCTGTATGCTGCTTAAACAACATACTAAAGTAGCTTGTGCTCAAGTAAATATGGTTGCATACGTCATTCAACGATAAATCCTCATTCCTATAATTCTCACGAATATAAGCTTCAGCTGCGACCATTTGTGATTTACTCACATCGGTTCTTTTCTCTGATAAAACAAGAATAATACGATGACATGTCTGCTCAAGCCAGTGGAACACATCGTCTAGCGTCTTTTTTGAAGAAATTTGGGAGAAAGGATCTTCCCCTAGTAGCTTCAAATTATCTATCCCTGTTTCGATAAGTAGATCCATTAAGGAAACGATAAATTTATAGATCGAGCTATAACATAGTTCAATTGTGGTATTCGTGCTCTTCAAGTAATCGATCCAATCATTAAGTTCTTGAGAGATCTGGTTACATCGCCCTGTCTTCATTGCTGACAGTAGTCTTTTCTCCCAATCCTTGTAGGTGGACGTATCAATTCCCTGACCATACTCCAAATCATGAATGGAAATAATCTTGTTCTTACCTAGTAGAAATCGATAATCCAGCGCAGATAGCGCTTCTTGGAACGAGCCTGAGACATGCTGAAGATCCGAACATGTTCTTCCAATCCCCACTGTCACCGTTAATTTCAAGTATTTATGAATGCTGTGCTTTAGTTGTTCCGCTGCTAGCTGTGCATTCATAGAGATCTCATCTGCATTTCCTGATAACATGACTGCGATTTTATTATCTCGGGTCCGAAACACGATCCCGCCAGCTTCATTCTCGCAAATTTCCTGAACGATATTGAATGCAGCGAATTGTAACAATTCGACTTTCGTTTCTGGATTATCAGCGGTATCACGTATGATCTCATCGATATCCACTACTAAAGCTATATAATTCGGTCCAGGAAGTGTTAAGTTGAAATAGGTAAACTTACGGTTAATTTCATCTAGCTTTAAACGGGTTGTTGCCATACCTTCCAAGAATCGTTCCCTGAGTAAGGGTAAGCTCTGGTTAAGCTGAATTTTGAGATGACTGAGGTCTGCTGTCTGCTGCCGCTCCTGATCGAGTTCCTTTTTCATTTGGTATAGGAAGTTCGTAAACTCTTTGGAATTAACAGGTTTAAGGAGGTAGTCCTTCACCTTGAGCTTAATGGCATTCTTGGCATAATCAAAATCCTCGTAACCCGTTACGATCACGATCTTCACATCCCGGTACTGATTCATAACACGCTCAGCCAGTTCAAGACCGTCCATGAACGGCATACAAATATCCGTAATAATGACGTCAGGCTGCAACGATTCCATTAATTCTAGGGCATCCCGACCATTATCATAATCGCCAACAAGCTCGAAGCCACATGCTGACCAGTCTGTTTTGAGCTTGATGCCTTCTCTGACTTCATCTTCATCGTCTATGATGATAATTCTATACATATCGTTACCTCGTGATTGGTTTATTTTACAGAACAAACTATTCTCTTACTTAGCACATCTCATCCTTGTTGTTATTTTCAATAAAAAGTATTCAATTCCTTTATCTGGCTCTATCTACACATAAACAATAATAATAGAGGCTGTCCGGGTGGGCAGCCTCTTCAAATTTATTTAGTCGTATGATTCTTATAATAGGTAATTAATCGTATAAAAGTGCTTTGATTTCAGGTGAATCGATATTCGTCTTGTCATACCAGTGAAAGCCTGTATCGATGTTCTTCTCCACCTTCTCACCTTTAATTGCCATAACTCCAGCTTTCACTGACCAGTAACCAATTCCAATTGGATCTTGGGTAATTGCGCCAGCCATTTTACCGCTGCGAATTGCATCTGTTTGTTGTTTACCTGAGTCATACCCAATGACAACAATCTTGTCATTCTTCTTCAATTCCGTTATCGCGTTCACAACTCCAATTGCTGAACCTTCGTTCGCACCGAATATTCCTTTGATGTTTGGATGAGCTTGAACGATTGCTTTGGCAAGGTCAGTGGATTTCAAAATATCACCACCACCATATTGTGTATCTACGATCTTAATATTCGGATATTTAGCTTTCATTTGCTCTAAGAAGCCATCCCGACGATCCATACCTGTACGGCTTGTTTGGTCATGAACGACAAGAGCGACTTCGCCTTCTTTGCCAATCAACTCAGCCATCTTGTCAGCAGCTAATGCCGCAGAAGCTTTACTATCCGTTGCAGCAGTTGTGATCGGAATATCACTATCAACACCAGAATCGAATCCGATTACTGGAATATTAGCCGCCTTCGCTTTCTCGAGAAGTGGAACTGCCGCTTTACTATCAAGTGCTGCAAATGCAATAGCCTGTGGCTTTTTGCCCAGAGCAGTCGTTAACATTTCAATTTGTTTATCCACCTGTGACTCTGTTTCTGGACCTTCGAAAGAAATCTTAACGTTAAATTCCTTGGCTGCTTTCTCAGCACCTTGCTTTACAGCTTGCCAGAACTGATGTTGGAATCCTTTGGATATCACAGGAATATAGATTTCACCTGCTGCTTCCGGTGCTTTAGTTGCAGCTGGAGCTGCGCTTGATGCTGTGTTGGAAGAGCCGCAAGCACTTAATACGGTTGCTGCAAGCAACATTGAAGCAGTGAGCATGAGTAAACCTTTCTTTTTCAAATCCGATCTCCCCTAACTAATTAAAGTTGTATATGACCCCATAACGGAGGTAATACCGAATCTAACAATCCTTTACTTTTTGCGACGACGAAGGATATCTGCATATACAGCGAACAGGACGACTAAACCAACGATCACCGTCTGCCATTCTTGAGGAACTGACAATATACGTAAACCATTCGTCAGCACACTCATGATCAGCGCTCCAATAACGGTACCGAGAATCGTCCCAACCCCGCCACTTAAGGAAGTCCCTCCAATAACAACCGCTGCAATTGCCTCCAGTTCATAGCCTTGACCAAGTGCAGGCTGAGCAGAATTGAGTCTTGAAGCCATCATGATCCCAGCAATACCTGCAAATATACCTGTAATCGTGTAGATCGTAACCTTCCAGAAGTTCACGTTAACACCGGATAGTCGCGTTGCTTCTTCATTGCTGCCTAATGCAAAGTTGTACCTTCCGATAATCGTCTTGGATAGAATAATGCCGGCTATAATGGCAACCCCGAAGAAAATTAGAATTGCGTTCGGAATTTCGAGACCTGGAATAATCGCGTTCGTGATATAACCATTGGAGATCGAATTAAAGGTGATATCTAGCGGAACCTCTTTTCCGGTAACTGGATCAACCCCTGAGGTTGGAAAATAGATTGGCTTGGTCCCTGATATGACAAGGGATAGTCCTTTGGTAATCATCATCATTGCGAGTGTTGCGATGAAGGGTGGAATTTTTAGCTTGGCTACTGCTAGACCACTGATAAGTCCACATAAGGCACCTGTCGCAATACCTCCAATAACACCAAGAGGAATGGACAAGTTCCAATAGGTGATACAGACTCCCGCCATCACAGAGGAGAAGGTCATTACTGTTCCTACCGATAAATCAATTCCTCCCGTAATGATGACAAAGGTGGAACCTAGAGCAAGCACACCTATAACCGCTGTCGAAAGCAAAATCCCTTTAATATTCTCAAATACAAAAAAATTGCTAGAGGCTAATGTAAAGAAGATGACCAGTATGATTAAGCTCGCAAAGGCTAATATTTTCTGAGTGGCTCCTGAGGCCTTAGATATTCCTGTTGGAGAAATACCCGCAGAGGTTTGTCTTGTTAGGACAGGTAATTTCATATAAAACGCCCCCAGTCTGTTAGTCTCTAGGTAATACGCATTGTTGCATACTTCATAATTCCTTCTTGCGTTGCTTCCTCGTGAGTAAGCTCACCTGTAACTCTACCTTCACACATGACCATTACACGGTGACTCATGCGTAGAATCTCGGGCAATTCCGACGAAATCATGATGATCGATTTCCCCTGTTCTGCTAAGTCATTCAGAAGCTTATAGATTTCGCTTTTAGCCCCAACATCAATGCCACGTGTCGGTTCATCAAATATGAGAATCTGACTATCCCTAACCAGCCATTTACTGATGACGACCTTCTGCTGATTACCGCCTGACAAGAATCTAACCTTCTGTTCTACATTTGGTGTTTTGACCTTTAATTTCTCGACAAAATGCTTCGCAGTCTGCTCCATTTTACTTTCGTTCATCCAGCCTAGTAGTCTGAATTTTCCGAATGATGTGATCGCAATATTGGTCTTTACATCCATATCTACCATAAGCCCGAACTGTTTGCGGTCTTCCGAAAGGTAGCCTATGCCTTGTTTAACAGCGTCATGAGGACTATTGATTCGTACCTTGCGTCCCCTAATCTTAATCTGCCCTGAATCTAAACGATCTGCACCAAAAATGGCACGTGCCACTTCTGTACGCCCAGCGCCCATCAGACCAGCAAAGCCTAGGATTTCTCCTTTTCTCAAATGGAAGCTAACGTCTTTGATTTCATTGCCCCGCTTCAGATTCTGCACTTCTAATACAATATCGTTGTTCTCCGTCTCAGGTTTATGATCCGCCTGTTTATATATTTCGCGTCCCACCATCATCGATATAATCTGGTCAATCGTAACAGCAGATGTCTTAACGGTATCGATATAGCAGCCATCCCGCATAACCGTAATGCGATCTGAAATTCGTTTAAGCTCTTCCATTCGATGTGAAATATAAATGATCCCAACGCCAGAATCCCGAAGCTGATCGATCATTCTAAATAATTCCTCTATCTCCGTGTTCGTTAGTGCGGCCGTCGGCTCATCCATAATTAATACCTGCGAATTGAAGGATAATGCCTTAGCGATTTCCACCATTTGTTGCTTAGCAACCGTTAGCTCCGATACTTTCATACGTGGATCCATCTTGAGGTTCATTCGTGCGAACAATTGCTCAACCTGTTTATTAAGCTGGTTCTCATTCAGAAATAAGGGAATGAATCTACGTGGCTCTCGTCCAATATAAATGTTCTGTGCGACTGTCAGATGCGGCATTAGATTAAGCTCTTGATGAATAATATTAATGCCTAAGTTCTGAGCTGTTCTCGTGTTCGGAATCTCAACCGGCTTTCCTTTATAGGCAATACGGCCACTATCCTTCTGATAAACACCTGTCAGTACCTTCATTAAGGTTGATTTACCAGCTCCGTTCTCACCAACTAGCGCATGAACTTCACCAGGCAATAACTCAAATCGACATTGATCCAGGGCGTGTACACCAGGAAAATGCTTATCTATTCCTTCCATTAATACCATCGCTTCACTCATTCGCTCACCCCGCAATACTTAAGCCTCTAATGGTATGTGTTCTTGTAATTGTAATTCGGAACGGTTTAGAAAAGAATTGAATAACTTCCTTAAAAAAGTAGATAAATTTACGACAAAAACAAAAAAACTTACGTCATAACAACGTAAGCTTAATCATTTTAAATCTTATGACACCTCAAGTTAGTATACCCTGCGTTAGCTCCAGCTGGACTGGTATCGCATCTTGACAAGTAACAGCGATTAAAGTGGAATGATCTTCGTAGGACATCACTGCCACATGATCCATGTCCTGAATAAGTTTCCATCTGCCCTTCAGTGTGACATGCAGCGTATGCTTCTTGCTATCCGCATGCACCCATGATCTGGAATATACACTGACTTCCACCTGTTGATTCATGTGATCGTACTGGTCCTGCTCTACACCTTCATACAATCGTAAATCAGGATCTACGACACTCAGCTTCAGCTTATCCCCTTCGTTCTGTTCCATGAGCATACAAGGTGTATCAACACTGGCTACAGTTCCAAATTCATAATTCTCACCGCTATCAAAAAGGGCGTATGCCGTAATGCCAGTCGCTCGGTCATGTACGATATGTGCAGCGTTTGTCTGCTCAAGAACTGTGTATGGGGCATTCATTTCTTCCGTCATTTCCTCGGTGAAGCGCTCCATTTGCTCTTGATTCATATCGATGATCATTGCATAACTGTATGTAGCTCCTTGTGGTGCACATCCGTGATCGATCCATGCAGAGGCGAATCTCCCCGACGTATCAGAGTCATTCTTCTGATGCTTGGATAACTGCAAATCCCGCTTCACATACAAGCACTGGCCTTTCGGCACATAATAGCCAACTCCTTGATGATCCAATAGGGAAACAGCATGCTCGCCCCTAAATGTCATCCCAAACTCTACATCCTCCGTGACCTCGACTCCGTTAACGATAGTAGGAATTCCTTGTTCAGGTAGATGTAGCTGGAATAACGTTGTTTCGGTTTGATGATGCATGTCCTTATTCTCAATACCGCTGCCCAAGCAAACGATTTGATTGCCAAAAAAGAAATAGGATTTACGTGCACGATGTGATCCATCATATTTAGGATGCTCATGCAGCTTCATCGCAAACAAGCCGTGACGATTATCTAGGTGAAGTCCACCTGCAAAAGTCTCATCGGATAGCAGCATTTCCTCGAACCCACTAAATGTATCTACATTCCGTACGTTGGAACGCAGCTTGTCAAATGGTTGATGGATCGTCGTCGTTCCCGGCCAACGGTTCCAATCAAAGCCTTCAGCCACATAGCCGCTTGCTTCATTGGAGACAGGATTGCCGTTTTTCATAATTTGAAGGTGACCATACGTGATATATCTGCCATACAAATTACAGTCCAAATACGTTTCATTAGCAAGCAAGTAGCGACTATGCCCGCGTACCCCAGCAAGCCAGTGATCCCGGCGATGAATGGCTAGTGATCCGTAATTCATCGTCCAGTGACCATTCGGCTCTGATTCCGCAGCGATCCCAAGGCTAGCTAACATCTCCGCTGTTTCTCCGTCAGTTCCCTCTTCACGTAATCGTAGATAAGCAGATGCTACCTCTCGGTCAATATCTTCGTTACCATCAGGTTGCCCCGCAAGTGCCATGTAACGATACGGCTCAATGTCTAACCCCCATTTTCCCGTCGGATGCCGTCCTGAAAGGGAGATTAGCCATTCATATTTATTACTATATAATCGCATCATCAGGAGTGCCTTCCGCAGTGTTCGATGAGCAATCTCTTCAACTCGGAACATCGTCCCACTCATCATATAAACGATCGGAGCTACCCCAGTAAATCCACCAATGGCATATGCAGGATAATGATGAACGTGATGGAAGGCGGATCCGTCGATTTTATAGGCTGCACGTAATCCTCGAGCTGGAAGCAGCGAAACGCTCAGCCAATCCCGAAAACGCGCGAGTAATGCCGCCTGTTGCCTTTCATTATTTATCAAAAGAATGCTTGCGAACATGCCCGATAGTGTCGTATTGAACACATCAATATTACCTTCAACTTCACTTAACTCCATGAATATGCGACCGGCCCCACTGTACCAGAACATGGCTTGCTGCATCTGATCGAGTTTACCCGCATTTTGCAGCACGTCTCGCATGAGGAATATCGCAGGATAGTAGTTCAGCAAATTATACCCCAGATGATGAACGGTTCCTTGTGCTGAACCAGTAGCCCAGCCTTGATCAACCATATGATCGGCTAGATCAATGAATATTCTCGCTAGCTCCTTCTGATGTTCTGGCTCCACCGCTTCACAATAAGCAAAAGCTACCGTAAGCATCAATTCCGTAAATTCCTTCACCTGGATGGAATTCGTCAGACGTTTGAGCTCATCCTTACATGCTTTTGGATAATTGTCGAAAAACGGGAGATCCAGAGATCTCCCCTTTATACCCTCGCCTTCCCGTTTGATTCCATAGGAAGCAAACTGTTTACGCAGGTCATCCATGCTGAGTCTTGTAAAAGAAGGTCGTTTATCCCATACATATTGTTCATATCGATTCATAATTCGAGCTATATCGCTTCCATAATTCGTGTTTTCTGGATTTGAATTGCACTGCCAACCACTTTGACGTGCTTCGTCATAAGCATCATGAAACAACTGTAAGCTAAGCCAATGATTGTTCGGACCTACATCCGCTTCAAGGTTTACAAAGGGTACTTGATGGTCGCGTGTCGGAAACCTCGGATCTACAAGCGTTGCCATCATCATTTGATCGAAATATAAGGTCCCCCCCGCAAGTCCATGAGGCGCATGTATATTCAATGTGTTCATATCCAGGGAAGGCGTCCCCTGCATGTCACGCTCATACATCACCCACACAGCCCGCCAGCCCGTGAATGATAGACCCATTGTAAAGAAGCAGTCACAAGATCCATTTCGTCCGAAAATGAATTTCATCTCACCATCTGTGTGCTTTTCGTTATAGATCCACGTGCAGAACGTCATTTTTGCCTGATCACTGCCATTGCTAACAAAAGGGGTAAACCCGATTGCCCCCTCTATCGTCATTATTCCACCTGATGAATAATCCCAACGAAGCGAGCTTTCTCCATCTTTATAGTGTTTTGTGCTTATTTGAAGGGTTGAATTCTTACTGGTTGTAAATGAGCAAGGAAGACCGGTTTCAAAAGAATAGATAACAGCTTGTGGTTGCGTCATATGCATCCCTTCCTTCTTCACATTTGAATAGAGAAAGCTCGATCCTTCTATATGAGATTACTACTTCGCTTTAAACCCATCGTAAGCGTCTTGGTAAATCTTCATCATTTTATCCATGCCCATGTCATTTAACTTCTTGATGTAAGCATCCCATTCTGTATCAATACCACCTTGCAGCAGCCACTTCGCGTATTGCTTCGATACATACGAATCGATATCTGCTAAATACTTCACTAATTCCTCGTTCTCCTCATTTGAGAAATAAATGTTCGGGAAAATATTTTTCTCTTGGAATGGCTTATACAGCGCTTCTAGTGCCTCTTTTTCATTATTTTTGCCTGTAGCAATTATCATCTTATTTACTTCTGGTGTTATGGCGAATAAGGACTTGGAGCCTGGTGATTCCTTATGTCTGAATTCATCACTCGACATACCATCTGGTGCAGGTATTACTTCAAGCTTGCCGTCTGCTGTTTCTTTCAGATTCAATCCAATGACACCTTTATTGGCTTGTGCGCTTATTTTCGGATCGTACATTTGATCTGCCCAACGAATTGTAGCTTCGATATTTTTATTTTTAGACGAAACAGCAAATGCACCTTTACTTAAAATACCGGCATTAAAACGTCCCCAAAGTTGTGATCCATCTGGTCCTTTAAGTGGTGGAAGTGCGATAAAATCAGACTGTTCTGCACCGAAAATCGATGTTAAAGACCAACCGACAAATGCGCCGATGTTCTTCTCTTTGCTCTTCACTTTGGCAAGATACACTTTGTTATCATGTGTGAATGCTTCTTTGTCCATTAAATCCTGTTTAAACAAGCCGTTAAAATATTCGATTGCTTTGCGATATTCTGGTTGAACTGCCGTATAGGTAACCTTATCCTCTTTCATTGCAATATGGTTCAGGTTTGCTGCTTTATCCATGCGGTCCACTAGACCGAATGATCCGAACATTGAGTATAACCCTTGGTTCTGATTGTCATAGCGGAAGGTGAATGGAATCTCATCTTTTTTACCATTTCCGTTCATATCGTTATCTTTGAAGGCCTTAAGAACCTTAGCGAATTCTTCTGTCGTTGTCGGCACAGCAAGTCCAAGCTTGTCCAGCCATGCTTTGTTAATGAATAAAGCATCCTTCGCTGTTGGATAGGTTGTATCAATGGTTGGTAGTGAATAAATATGTCCGTCTGGTGCTGTAAGTTCTTTAACAAAGCTCGGGTTCGCATCTAAAATTTTCTTGAAATTCGGCATTAACTTGTCAATATAACTTTCTAATGGAGCTAACAGCTCTTGAGCGCCGTTCTTTAACACTTCATTATTTTGTAAAATATAGTGACCATAGAAAGCGTCTGGCAATTCGTTGCTTGCAAATAACAGGTTGATTTTCTCTGCCAAACTGGTATCTGGGATTAGTTCCCAGTCCACTTTTACGTTCGTCTTAGCTTCTAGATCTTTAAAGAACTGCATTTCCGCAAAGTTTTTCGTCGTTGCCGCTTTACCGCCAACCATTTTTAATGTCACGGCTTCTTTCACAATAGGTAATCCAGTTGCATTGAAATTACCGTCAACCTTGCCACCCGAACCCGAAGAGGCACCATCACCATTACTATTACTACATGCAGATAACGTAAGTGCAGAAGCCATCATAATGGTAAGCATTGTTTTACCTACTACTCTTTTCTTCATCGTCTTATCCCCTTTGTTTACATAATGGTTAACCTTTAACAGAGCCAATCATAACCCCTTTGACGAAATACTTTTGCATAAACGGGTACAACACGAGTACCGGCAAAGATGAGATTATAATCACACCATATTTCATCAAGTCGGAAATTTGCTGCTGAGCAACAACATCCGTCATGTCGAGGTTCATCGATTCAGACACTTCATTAGAAATGAGGATGGATCGTAAAATTATTTGTAACGGAAACAAGTTATCATCTCTTAAATAAATGAGTGCATTGAAGTATGAATTCCAATGACTAACAGCACTGAATAATACCATCACTGCAACAATCGGCAATGATAAGGGAAGTACGATTCTGAGGAAAAACCTCGTGTTCGAGCAGCCATCCACTTTAGAGGCTTCGAGCAGTTCATTCGGTATTGTTGCCTGGAAAAAGGTCCGTGTAATGATGATGTTGTAGGCAGATACTGCATTCGGGATTACAAGCGCCCACATCGTGTTAAGCATCCCTAAATTCTTAACGAGCAAGTAATTAGGAATCAAGCCTCCACTGAAAAACATCGTGAATACGATAATCAACATGAACATGTTACGGCCAGCTAAATCGGCTCGAGAGAGCGCATACCCAGCTGTCAAAACCAATACAACGTTAATAGATGTTCCAACTACTGTATACAGTATGGAGTTAGAGAAACCTCGCCAAATACTAGCCTCTCTAAAAATTCTTAGATACCCCTCGAATGAAACCTCTTTGGGCAGCAGCCATAAATTACCTGAGTTCACGAGATCAGGACTGGAGAACGAAGCGATAATGATAAAGTAAAGCGGATACAAAACGATTAAAACAATGATGCTAATAATCACGATGTTAAAAAAGTCAAAAATTTTATCTCCTCTGGACCGTGTCGTAACCACCAATTTTCCTCCTTACCATAAGCTGTTCTGTTTCATACGCTTTGCAAAGGTGTTGACTAGAATAAGAAGAATGAAGTTGATAAGTGAATTAAATAAACCAATTGCAGTTGAATAACTGTATTGCGCTTTAATAAGCCCCATTTTGTATACATAGGTCTGAATAACTTCGGAAGAATCCAGATTAAGCGGGTTTTGCATCAAATATATTTTCTCGTAACCAGATCCCATGAAATGACCAATTTGCAAAATCAGCAAAATCATAATCGTCGGCATAATTGCCGGGATATCAATGTGCCAAATACGTTTAAGCTTACTTGCTCCGTCCATGCAAGCCGCTTCATGCAAATCTGGACTTACACCCGTTAGTGCTGCCAAATAAATGATCGTCGCCCAGCCCATGTTTTGCCAAACGCCAGAGAAAACAAAAATGGATTTAAACCAATCATTCTCCGCCATAAAGAATACGGGATTCCCACCAAAAAACTCGATAGCTTCATTTACTAAGCCGTTCTGCGGTGATAAAAATAACTTCAGCATACCGACAATAACAACGATCGAAATAAAATGCGGCGCGTACGTGACAGTCTGAACAAACTTCTTGAACTTCGTGTTACGGATCTGATTAATCATGAGTGCCAATATGATCGGAATTGGGAACGCTACTAATAATTCATAGAGGCTAATACCCAGTGTGTTTTTCATAACCACCCAGAACTGATCCGAAGAGAAGAATCGCTCAAAATGTTCAAATCCGACCCACTCACTTCCTCCAATTCCTTTTCCTGCAACGAAGTTCTTAAATGCAATTTGCACCCCGTAAATAGGAAAGTAGTGGAAAATAATGAAATAGAGCATCGTCGGTAGTAGAAGTAAATACAACTCGTAATTTGCGAGCATGTTTTTGAATTTACTTCGTTTCTTTACTTGCCTGACTAGTTGCTTGCTATAGACCGATCTTTGCACTGTTGCTGCATCTTCCTGATGTGCCATCTACTCTCACCCACTTTGCAATATCGTTAAAGCGCTTTCAGCTTCAACATTTGAAGTATGTCTTGTCTGCCCTTATTAAAGCAAAATAGGAATGGGTTTGAATATAAGCGATATCCATTGTAGATCAGTCAAATTTGCACTTTGTAGGTAAGACGCGCCTTTCAAGGCACATGCATAGGCTAAATTTGCACTGTTCATGGATGACATATGCAGCCAAGTTGAAACGCCTTCGGCATCCTTTAATAGGATGATGGGCGTTTCTGCGAGAAAAAAACCCGGCCTATTGGCCGGGAGTTACAATATACTTTACTCTTCATATAATTTGCGGTATTCACCAGGGGTCATGCCAACCTGTTTTTTGAATTTGCGAATGAAGCTAGAACTGTCACTATAGCCAATTTGCTGAACGATGTCCTTTAAAGAATCATTTCCTTCTTTGAGCATTTTTTTGGCCTGTTCAATACGAACTTCATTCAAGAAATCCGATACATTCATTTGCGTCTGTTCTTTAAAAATCCGACTTACATAAGACATCGAAAGCGAGAAGTGATTCGCCAATTGCTGAACAGAAAAATTATAATCGCTATAGTGCTCATGTATATACTGCTTCATATTATCAATGGTTTGTTCCGATCTAGGTACAGCTCGTTCCACAATTGCTTGACATAAATCGGCACATAGATTATTCATTAGTAGCGCCAACTCTTTGACAGTATCAAACGTCATAATCGATAAAATATCCGGGTACTGCTTAGTGTTAAGCGAGCTCTGGTCATCCATTGCACCAAACACTGTATTAATCATATCAAAACAAACACATCTCGCAGCGAACAAGGTTGTTTGCTTCTGCTCTAGGCTTGCAGCAATGTTATTAATTACTTCCGTAATTTTATCCGTATTTCCCTGTTTAATTAATCGCTCCAGCTGGGCCATCTCTTCACGGAAGTTCCAACGACCCGCCATCATATCACCGGCTACATCCTGAAAATAAATCGTTGTATTGTTCCCTCTTATAAATTTGTAATCAAGCGCAGTTGCAGCTTCAATATATGAAATACCAACTTCACCCACAGTTTTGTACATTTTTCCGATCCCAACTGTCATCTGTATACCATGCTCTTGCTGGATATGATGTCTCATTGTTTGAATCCAATCATCAATAGATAAGGAGATTTCTTCCGAACCAAGTAGCATTACAAACTTGCCCGGCTCTACCTGATCCTTCCCATATCCCTCGTAATCACTAGGCAGACAGCCCATAAATTCGTTCATTAATTGCCGTTTTAGCTCAGGTCCTACTGTTGAGAACTGAACCATAACGACACCTATATACGTTTTCATAAGCGTAACGTCAATTGCTTCTCCTTCTTCATTAAAAGCTTGACGATCCTCATATTGACCACTGAGCAACCGGTACAATACATGCTCCTTAACCGCATCTTTACTTTCCAACCACTTTCGATCAAGCTGCGAATGTGATTCACCCATTTGATGAATAACCTTACGAACTGTCTCGAGCTCATTTTGCTGTCTCGACTGCTTACCCCACGTATACTCAGCTAATTGTACAAGTTTACGAATCGGATTATAGTTCAGCACCATTACGACGTAAATGAGCACACTTCCGACAAATAATATGAGAATTAGCGAATTAAACCAGCGGCTTTTCATCTCGATGACAGGACTTAGCGCCTCATCTCTGGGAATCATCATCATATACGTCCATCCGGTCAGCTCGGATTTCACATACGAGACAATATACTGCTCATTGTCAATCTTCATTGTTACAGCTAATTGGTTATCGCCATCCTTCAGCAAATCACCTAGAAATGTAGGCGATTCAAGATACGAGGCATCCTTCAGTGCTGTAATCCGATTACCCGCTTGATCAAATATGATCGTATTACCTAATTTAGACCGCTGCATCTCTTTATCGTTCAGCATAGCGTGGAGTGTATTCTCTTTGATGAGAAAAAGAACCGTTCCAGTGGGATTAAAGCTATTGAAAGGAATCGGAACAATATAGTTTAAATAACGATCTGTCTCATCCACCGCTCCAATAACTGACTCTACCGGCCTCACAATTGGCTTCGTGCTTGTATTCATATCCGCAGCGAATTGTTTCCCATTCCAGTGGGTAAATGGATAGACTTCCTGATTAAACGTTGTAAGTGAATACGTACTTTGCGCTGAATACAGCATATCCTTATTTCGAATATAAAGAAGCATTTGATGAATAAAATGATTAGCCGCCTTATAATCAAGTATATTTTTTGCCAAATAGGCTTGGTAAAATCCTTGACTAAACGCATAAGGGGTCAATTCTGGATCAACCCCGATTTGTGCGGATATTCGATTCATTTCCACTAATTTCGACTCGATGTTCTCTTGCATACGATCGAGGGTATCTGCATGAGAAACCGCGATTTTTTCATATAAGTTCTTCGAAATTTGTTTATATCCAACGACACCAAGCAAAACCATTGGAATCATAAGTATGAGGATATAAGAACTGAGATATTTATAAAATATAGGTTTATTCCATAATGCTCTCAATCTGTCTATCCCCCCCATTCTAAATGGTAAATACCTTTGAAAGGGTTTCATGCCCTTCTCTTTCTCCTAGTCAAGCTCAAATGGATCGTGAATACTTCTCAGCCAAACACCCAGCTTCTCCTCGAAATGCGCTGCTAGGGGATTCTCTTCTGCTGTCTTTAAAGCTAGGGGATTCATTTGATAGGGATCGTTTACTAAATCATAAAGAAGTCTTTGGACAGACTCACCTGGCGCATAGCCTTTATGAACAACATAGGTATACTGTTTCGTTCTCACACTTCGCCACCCATAAGCACGATTATCCAGCCCAGCCTCTGCAAAAGCATCCATGGCATTTTTCGTACCAGGGTATGCACTTAAGTATGCTTCATTTGCTTTCTCAACAAGCACTGTATCATTTGTTTTCTTATCGCTACCTTGAAGTGGCCGTAACAACGCTGCGAAATTCGTTCCCTCTACCTGCTCAGGTACATCTTGTCCCATAAGTCCAAGTAAAGTGGGCATCATATCGACCGTATTGAGTACGATATCACTTTGGCCTGCTTGCAGCCCTTGTGGCCACCGAATCATAAGTGGGACACCAATTGATTCTTCGTGCCAAGAATGTTTGGCCATCAAACCGTGCGCACCCATTAATTCTCCATGATCAGCCGTCAACACGACAATTGTATTGTCCAGAATACCCTGCTTCTTTAATTCATTCATTACTATTTCAAAATGCTCATCGATTCCAGTGATCGCTGCATAATAATCTTTCATGTATTGTTTCAAGTTCTCATCACCGCCAGGAATCGTACCCCCAGTATGCACACTCAGTTCATCTGACTGCACGTTCGGACGGAACGTCAACTCGCTGTGCTCATACATTTGTTTATATCGCTCAGGTACTTGATCAAAGGGGCTATGTGGCGGATTCCAAGATAAGAACATAGCAAACGGCTTTTCCTTATTTCTCTCACGTAAAAAATCAAGCGCTACATCCGTTTCATGCTCCACGGACCATTCGTTTACCTGAATCATGTCCGGCGTTTCTTTCCAATAATGAGGCGTCATGTGTTCATCATACGCACCATACGAATACCAGAAATCAAAACCATGCCGTTTCGGCCCAGGTGGCGTATAAGCATCCCAGTGACGTGCGCCTGATATTGGCTCTAAACTAACATTTTGCTCAGGTAAGTCCAGATGCCATTTCCCTATATAGCCCGTCTCGTAACCTGCTGATTTAAGTACATCTCCAATACAAACTTCTTCTGGCTGCAGCATTAACTCCGCACCGAGCTTACAGTTCGTGTAGACGCCTGTCGACAGCGAATATTTTCCCGTCAATAATGACGCTCTTGCTGGTGAACATAGTGGAGTACATGACACCGCATGATCAAACACGACTCCTTCTCGTGCGAATGCATCGATATTCGGAGTATACACCCTCTCTTCTCCGGCAAAGCCAACAGCGCTTCTACGCCACTGATCAGCAAAAATATACAATAGATTGGGTTTTGCAATTTGGTTCATGATACAAGCTCCTCTCAACGCTTAGCATTTTAAGCGCTTACATGTCGAAAAATATTTGTTATGAAGTCATTATTTTATAATATAACTATCCATGTGTCTATGATTATGCTTGCTATTTAGACAATTCTACCTTTTTTTCGACAAACATAATTAAATAACTATCGACCACGCAAGATGAAACGGTTTCACCGTCTTTATAAAGACGAGCTCGTTTCGTAAGGTATATCAAAAAAAGCCGAGCCAGGTGCTTACCCTGAACTCAGCTCTTGTGACTATTTAGGAACTAATGCTCCATATGATCTTCTGGTTGTGCAGCCTTGACAGATAAACCACCGTCAACCATCAGCAGATGGCCATTAATCTGCATCGCTTCATCCGAAGCAAGGAATACAACGGCATCGCCGATTTGACGCGCTGTTCCTAGACGTTTCATCGGATTAGCCTCGATCTCACGATCATAAATGGTCTGGTCAGCCAAGTAATCACGGCACATTTCGGTGTCCACTGTACTCGGTCCAACTCCATTGACGTTAATATTGTATTTACCAAGCTCGATCGCCATACCCTTAGTCAGCATATGTGCTGCGGCTTTGGATGATTGATAATGGGGAATAACAGGACTTGTTACAACTAAGCTTGCTGTGGACAATATATTAATGATTTTTCCATAACGACGCTCAATCATGCCTTTGGCAGCAAGCTGTGACGCGAGGAAAATCGATTTTACATTCGTATTATAGGTGCGATCCCAAGTCTCCTCCGTTACATGCAAAAAGGACTCGAATGGCGCAATCCCCGCATTGTTCACTAGAATCTCAACAGGTCCAAGCTCCTCTTCCACTCTCTGAAACATCGCTTCAACAGAAGCTTTGTAACCAACATCGGCTTGAATCGTAATTGCCTTGCATCCTAGTGCTTCCACCTTTGCCTTGATCTCAGCCGATAGTTCACGTGAGCTATCTGAACGGAACACAATCGCAACATGTGCGCCTTCTTCCGCAAGCCGCAGCACAATGGCCTCGCCAATCCCTTGACTTCCTCCAGTAACTAGCGCAACGCGGTTTTCTAATCTTTTCATCCCACTATCCCTCCAAAATGTAAGTATCGCGTCCTGCTTCTCATCCTACAAACTAGGCCCAATTCGGTTAATGCTGAACTCCTGATGACCGAGTACTTCTGCCTTCGTCAAATTACCTTCCGCTACGCTCTGAATTTCCTTCCAGATTAAATCTCCTGCCGCTTCTAAGCTGAGTGTACCAGCGAGCATATCACTGACATCGACATCCATATTGTCTGACATGCGCTCGAACATCACCTTGTTTCCTGTGATCTTGATGACCGGTATTACCGCAGCTCCAGTCGGCGTTCCGCGACCTGTTGTAAAGCACACGATATGAGCGCCACCTGCTGCCATACCCGATACGCATTCGATATCATTTCCTGGGGAATCCATAAAATAGAGTCCCTTATCCGGAATAGCCTCCGCATATTCAATGATGCCTTCGATTGGCGCTGTTCCACACTTACTGATACAACCAAGTGATTTTTCCTCAATTGTAGAAAGTCCCCCTGCAATATTACCTGGACTCGGGTTACCCCCACGCATATCCGCACCCATACGTTCTACTTCCTTTTCAAAACGATCCACAATGCTGTACAGCCTTTCTTCAATTGCTTCCGTTCTACAGCGCTGCGCAAGCACATGCTCAGCCCCAATAATTTCTGTTGTCTCGCCAATCACGATGCTTCCACCGGTAGCAATTACTTCATCAGCTGCAACGCCTAGCGCTGGATTCGAAGCGAGTCCAGATGTCGCATCCGATCCCCCACACTTAACCCCTACTTTTAACTTGCTAAATGGGACGGGAACCTTCTCTAGTAAGTCGAGCTCACTTCGCATTTTGCGAGCTAGTTCTACCCCATGTTGAATGGCTTTAACCGACCCACCTACGGACTGAATATCAAAAACCTCAACTGGTTTTCCTGTTGCCCTAATCGCTTCCGCAAGTGCAATTGGATCAACAACTTCACATCCTAGACTAATAATGATGACTCCACCAACATTCGGATTTTTACCTGTACCTGCAAGTACATCGAATGTCCTGGTCTTATCTGCACCGATCTGACTGCAGCCATGCTGATGCGGAATCGCCACTGTATCCGATACCATCTGCATGATGCGATTGCACACCTGATTAGAGCAGATGACCGTTGGAATAATTAATAAATGATTGCGAATCCCTATATCACCATTTGCCCTCTGGTAACCCATGAACGTTGTCATAATCTGACCTCCCCTAAGTTTCACGTTAAATGCCTGCTACAACTAGACACCTGTTACACGATCCATCACCTTGCTTGATCTCCGCGACCTCTGATGCCTTCAATATTATGAATGTGTACATGTGCTCCTTGTGCAATATCACTGCTCGATAACCCGATGACTTCGCCATACTTACGTACCTGAGTATCTTTGCTAATGTTCGATAGTGCCATTTTATGTCCAAAAGGAATCGGGTCAACCAGGGTTAGCGCATGCATCACTTCACCTTTACGATAGTGAATCGTTTCGCCTGCTGTCATTTCCCTTAATGCTGTCGCGACGTGATCCTTTTCATCCATTACAAGGGCATCCGCGCCCGCTTGAATATGTCCCGCCATTGTTCTGCACCACCTTGTATTTTGTGTGATCAATTAATTGCATATGGCTAGTCTGTATGGAAGAATTCTTCCATATTAGCCCACCATTCTCCATCACTTCTTGTTTCAAGTGGTTCTTGACAAGGTTCACATAGCTCCCACCACTTCTGCGTAGTAGGGTCCGCTGCCATGATTGCCATATCTGCTTCATAATCCTCTCCGATATATTCAAAATAACTAAATAAATAACCATCCTTATAATAAATTGAATAATTCTGAATATTGCAGGCCTTAATCATCTTCAACACATCAGGCCACACGGTTGCATGCAATCTTTTGTACGCCTCCACTTTCTCTGGCCTTACTCTGATCACGCTGCCATAACGTTTCATTGCACATGTCTCCTTCGGTTAATCGATCTTATAAAATGCCGCTGCTGTACCACCTAACACAGCGTCAATTTCAGCCTGAGAATAGCCGGATAAGGCTCGATTCGTTTCATTCCACACCTTCGCATAATCGCCTGCTAATAGGGCTACAGGCCAGTCACTCCCGAACATACAGCGTTCAGCTCCGAACAGCTGGATCGCTTTATCGATATGAGGTTTAATATCCTGAAATGTCCAATGGATTGGATCAGCCATGGCGGTGTTCAAACCAGATATTTTGGCATATACATTCGGATGCTTGGAGGCATCACTTAGTTCTCTTTCCCATTGCTCAAGTTGATCCGTTTGCAAAGGCGGCTTGGCTAGATGGTCGATAACCATCTTCAGATCTGGCACTTTCGAAGCAATCGTCGGTATATGCTTCAGATGATTAGGAAACACAGCAACAACATCAAAGGTCATGTTCATCGATGCAAGCACCTGTAAGCTTGCAATCACTTCATCCTGTACGACCCAATCCGGGTCCTTCTCTTCATGGATGAGGTGCCGAACTCCTTTGAAAACGGGATTCTTCGCATATTGCTTGAGCATCCGCTCCGCTTCATCCGGCTTGTTCAGGGGCACCCAACCGACAACGGCACCAATCCAATCATAACGATCTGCTGTACCGAGCATATAAGATGTATCTTCATAAGAGTCCATCGCCTGAACGATCACGGTTTTATTTATGCTTGCTACCTTAATCTGCGGTTCCAATTCGGCTGCCTCAAACGTACGATAGATAGGGCCAAATGCAGGGACGAGCCAAGGATACTCGACTTGATCCAAATTCCAAAAGTGCTGATGCGCATCAATTCTAATCGTCACTGGGTAATCACCTCATCCGTTCCTTTTATTCAATAATCACGGCATAAACTTTCCCAGGTCCGTGAATACCAATCGTCAGATCGTTCTCAATATCTGCACTTCGACTAGGTCCTGTGATCAAGTTAATCGAAGATGGCATATGTTCAGACTGCGGGTAATTCTCCCGCACCTCCGCAAAAACTTCCCCCATACGTGTCACGATTTGATCCGCTCGGAATATGGCAAACAAGATACTCGGCAGCAAACTAACCGAGCGTCCTCTCCCTCCATGTGCAAGCAGAGCAAGTGTGCTCGTATTTGATATCGCATAGTCTGGGAACACGATGCCCATTTGGCACTTCTCAGCCGCACGCAGTAGCGAGCTTCGCTTCGTCCAATTGGAGGGTTTCTCATCTGTCACAGCTGTGTCAAGCTCCTGCTCTCTCCAAGCTACTAACTCGATCCCTGCTTCACGCAGTCCCTCATCTAATTGCAAAGCAAGTAGACTCTCATGTTCCCAGCGCACGATTCGCGAAACTTCCAGTTCTGCAGTTACTTCCTTGAGATACGCACCTATAGCTTTAGAAGCTTCGGCTTCTTTAACGACCAATACTTTTCCATTCAACGCTTGCCAGTTATGCATAAATTGCAGTACCTTTTCATCCTGTGTCTGCTTGATCGCCGTATAAGCTTCTGGCACTCCCCGATTTGGGTGCGCTGGAGGAATCACGAGCGGTGCTGGGCGACCCAGTCTATTCGCAACATGCTGCATAAAAGCATCCCGACCTGCAATCGTTCCACGTTCACTCACTATGCTCATCCTCCTTCGGAACCCATTTCGCATCTTGTTGCAATTCCTGCTGCAAGGCTGCCCATTTATCTCGAAAGGCTTGTTTGGGTTTCATTGGCATAAATCTCGACTTCGTCCAACCGGTTAAAGGTCCGATTCCCTTCTTGATTTGCCCGCCTCTGACCAGTGGCTTTTGCAAATAATAAGCCGCCTTTGTAGCTAGGCGATACATGTTCACATGGCCAAAAGCAATCTTAAATCCTTTAAATGCCATACGTTCTGCAATAGGTGTCAGCTTAAGCTGTACCCGCTTATGACGAAGCTCTACGAGCATATCGTGCAGTGGAATTTTGACCGGACACGCTTCGTAACACGCTCCGCATAAACTTGAGGCGTACGAAAGCTCGCCTGCTTCCTTCATATCCTGCTGCAGTAGTGGCGTTAACACAGCTCCGATTGGTCCGCTGTAGACGGAGCCATATGTATGCCCACCAATATGCTTGTATACAGGACATACGTTTAGGCAGGCCGCACAACGAATACAATGCAGCACCTCTTGAAACTTCGGATCGCCGAGCTGCTCCGAACGACCATTATCGAGAATAATCAGATGGAATTCTTCTGGTCCGTCCAAATCGCCTTCGCGCCTTGGGCCCGTGATGAATGATGTGTAAGTCGTTAACTTCTGTCCTGTCGCACTGCGAGCGAGCAGATTCAACATCACCTCAACGTCATCCAGAGTCGGAACAAGTCGCTCCATTCCCATAATAGCAACATGTGCTTTGGGCAGCGTCGTCACCATACGTGCATTGCCTTCATTAGATACAAGCGTAATGGAACCCGTCTCAGCGATACCAAAATTACAGCCTGTAAGTCCAATATCTGCTTCAAGAAAATATTGCCGCAGCTTGCCCTTCGCGTATCCTGCCAGTTCTTTCGTTACAGGTTCAAGATGCTCACCAGATGCTTCTGAGAATAAATCAGCGATTTGCTGCTTGTTTTTATGAATAGCCGGAATAATTAAGTGCGAAGGTGTTTCTTTGGCTAATTGCAAAATATACTCGCCCAAATCCGTCTCAATCGCCTCGATTCCGACTTCCTCCAGACGATAATTCAGATGGATCTCTTCCGAAACCATGGACTTGCCCTTAGCGACTAATTTGGCTTTACGCTTCTCCGCAATCTCGAGAAAAACTTGAACAGCTTCTTCCCCTGTCCGGCAAAAGTATACATGACCACCAGCATTCGCCACATTATCTGTGAACTGCGTTAAGTAATAGTCCAGATTGGAAATCGTATGTTCCCTAATGGCTCTGCCACGTTCTCGCCAATCTTCCCAGTTACCGAACTCATCCATCGCGTTCAGCCGACCTGTGCGAAGCTTATCCGTCGTAAATGCGACCGCTTTACGTAGAAATTCATCCTTAAGCGCAATTTCAGTTCGTCTATGCAGACCACTTCCGATCATCGCCAGTTCATCTTGTTCTCCTGCTTTAAGCGTCAAGGCTTCTTCACTCCTTCCTCCAGCAGCTGCGCAAGATGCATCACTCGAATTGCTTTTCCTTCTTTATTCAAGCAGCCTTCAATATTCATGAGGCAGCCCATATCGATCCCGACTAGCACTTCTGCTGAAGTAGCGCTGACGTTAGCCGCTTTCTGGCACACCATCGCCTCCGACATATCCGCCATCTTGATCGCGAACGTACCCCCGAACCCACAGCAATCTTCTTTTTCTGGCAGGTCGATATACTCTAACCCTTGCACATGTTGCATCAGTTCGAGCGGTTCCTCTTTAACCCCAAGTAGTCGAGAACCGTGACATGAGGGATGATAAGTGACTTTATGCGCGAAAGTTGCTCCTACGTCCTTGATACCAAGCACATTGACTAGAAACTGAGAGAACTCATAAGTTTTTGCAATCAGCGCTTCTGCCTTGTTAAACCACTCCGGCTCATCAGCGAACAAACTTGGATAGTAATGATGAACCATACCGGTGCATGAACCGGAAGGTGATACGACGTAGTCACTATGCTCAAAAGCCCGGATGAGATTACGAGCCACTTCCCTCGCTTCTTCCTGATATCCGCTATTAAAAGCAGGCTGCCCACAGCAAGTCTGTGTTTCTGGAAAATCCACCGTGCACCCATACCTATGCAATAACCGCACAACGCTTTCCCCGACCTCAGGATACAGTTGATCCGCTAGACAGGTAATAAAAAGTGAAACCTTCATGCTGCAAGCCCTCCTTCCTCTGTTGCAAAATTATTCCTTCACCATGCGGTTCGTAAGGCTACCCAGCTTCTCAATTTCAATCGTTACGATGTCACCATCTTGCAGATAAACTTGCTTCTCAAGTGGATAACCAAGCACGACACCCTCCGGCGTTCCTGTGAGAATAATGTCTCCAGGTACTAATGTCATGTGTTGTGAGATGTAGCTGACAATATAATCACAATGGAAAATCATATCCGACGTATTCGAGCTCTGTCTGACCTCTCCGTTCACTTTGCAACTGATGCTTAGTTGATTCGGATCTCCAACTTCATCCGCAGTTACGAGGTAAGGACCAAGCGGACTAAACCCGTCGCATGACTTACCCAGCAGCCATTGATGCGTGCGAAGCTGTAGATCACGAGCAGATAAGTCGTTGACATTGCAATAACCAAATACATGACTAAGCGCATCTTCCTGAGACACATATTTAGCTGTTTTGCCGATTACAATCACAAGTTCTGCCTCATAATCGACTTTCGTAGAAACCTTCGGAAGCGCAATATCCTGGTTAGGAGCAGAGATTGTATTATTGAATTTGTTAAAAAGAATCGGATAAGCCGGAATCTCTGCACTCGTTTCTTCTGCATGTTTGCGGTAGTTCAGGCCAACACAAATTATTTTGTTCGGACGAGTTACACAAGGACCGTAGGTTATTGTCGATTCATCAAGCACACATTGTGCCTGTAGCTTTGAATCAGCTAGTACGGTTGCTACTAAGTCCTGAATTCCACCTACCACTTGGGAGTCTCCCTCAATGACATCGTGAATATCAAGTGCTACGGCTTGCCCTGTAAGCTCAGATGCTTTGGCTAAATCGACGACACCTGCATCTACTTTTATACCTAAAGTTAATTGATTATCTCTTTGGAAATTCAGTAATTTCATTATAAATTCGCTCCTTTGAGGTTATTATTTAAGCATTCTTACCAAATACAACGCCGCCGTCGATGTACAGAGGGGAACCCATCATGAATTTGGATTCATCTGAAGCAAGGAACAGCGCCGCCTTAGCAACATCCTCTGGTCGGCCGAGATCACCGCTTAATTGGCGTTTTTTCAGCGATTCAAATGCTTCCTCTGGATTGTCGTAGGAGTTCCTTAAGTAATTTTCTACGAATGGCGTTAGAATCGTTCCTGGTAGGAGTGCATTCACACGTATATTGTAGGGAGCATAATCGACTTGCATGGATTTGGTCAGTGCTAGTATGGCTCCTTTAGTAGCTGCATAGGAAGCACGAACTGCAAGGCCGATCTCAGCAATACAAGAGGACATGTTAATAATCGAGCCATTCTTCCGTTCCATCATATAAGGAAGTACGTATTTAGAAGGCAGATATACCCCATTAATGTTCACATTCATTACGCGATTCCACACTTCAGGCTCCACTTCATGTAACGCGCCAACTCCGCTAATACCCGCATTGTTAAACAAGACATCGATCTGGCCGAACTGCTCAATAACCGCTTCTACCATTGATTTCACATATTCGGGATTCGTCACATCCGCTTGAATGAACGTTGATTGCCCGCCAGCAGCCTTAATCTCATCCGTTGTTTCTTGCCCTTTCACCGCGTCCAAGTCATTCACGATGACTGTCGCACCTTCCTGCCCAAATAATAGCGCCGTAGCTTTTCCAATACCTGATCCAGAGCCTGTAATCATGATTATTTTGTCCTGTAAACGCATACAAACACTCCCTATACAAAGTTATATGATTTGTGAGCTCCTAGATAATCGCCCAGCCAATGAAACAATCTCGCTTATTACCGCATGCTGTTTCTGCTCCCACACATGCTTCGGCATGGAACAGCTCACTGCGGCAATCGCTTGCCCATTTGCCCCAACAATTGGTGCAGCAACACATTTAAATCCTTCTACAGACTCCTGTTGATCCAGCGCAAATCCGTTGTTACGAATGTCGTACAGCTCCTGCCGTAAAGCCTCTTTGGTACTTAACGTAAATGGCGTTAGCACAGCGAGTGAATCTACTTCTGCGTATAACTGCTCGAACTCCTCCGGATCCATACGGGCAAGCATACATTTACCTAGAGCTGTCGCATGAGCAGGCAGTTTCATTCCTGGTTGAGACGCAAGCTTAACTGGAGTGGGCGCTTCCTCTTTGGCTAAATAAAGAACATCCTGCTGATCCAGCTTCGCCAGTTGAATCGTTTCATTCAAAATGCCCTTGCTCACGATCGCTTCTCTATGGAATAGATCAATCAGAGAGTTATTGTGACTGTAACGCATGCCAATCATCCCAATACTAGCACCAAGCGCATAGGTGTTATCTGCATTTCGAACGATCCAGCCTAACGTCTCCATCGTGTTGAGAAGGGAGAACATCGAGCTTTTATGAATACTTAACTGCTTGGATAGATCGATCAACTTCAATTGAGACGGTTCCTCCGAAATCTGCAAAAGAATATCATTCGCTCGTTCCAATGCGGGAACCCAATACTTTTTATCCATTATTTCACCTAATTACTCACGTGGTTTATTATAGTAAACCGTGTTTATTATTTAATACAATTTCATCATATCAACGGGTAAATTGAGTGTCAAATATAATTTTTATTTTTCAAAAAATAAAATTAATACTAGCTTGAACCTTATAGAATATCTTTAATCTATCTTAATAGTTGCACCAGAATAATCTGATACAATACTAGTATTGTTAACTTTATACAGGAGTGGATTAAATGAAGCGTATCACTATTTTAATAGCTGATGATGAAGCAGAAATAGCGGATCTAATTGCCTTGCATTTAAAAAAAGAGGGTTATGATTTTATTAAAGTATCGGATGGGGAGAAAGCTATTCATACCATTCAGACCCATTCTATTGATTTGGCGATCTTAGATATTATGATGCCCAAGCTGGATGGCTATGAAGTAACAAGGCAGATTCGAGAACAGCACCATATGCCTATCATTTTTTTGAGTGCCAAAACGACCGATCTCGATAAAATCACAGGGCTGGTACGGGGTGCTGATGATTATATGACCAAACCGTTCAACCCTATGGAACTCATTGCTCGTGTCAATGCTCAGCTAAGACGGTCCATGCTGCTCAATCAATCCGCAGTAGCGAATAAACCTGCTTTGGAGGCTGGAGGACTCGTCATTTATCCAGATCAACACACCGTTTCCCTTTATGGTCAAGCCATCGAACTAACGCCCAAAGAGTTTGATATTTTGTATCTACTAGCTAGTTATCCAAAGAAAGTCTATAGTGCAGAAAATATTTTTCAACAAGTATGGGGCGAAGCCTACTATGAAGGTCATAATACAGTCATGGTGCATATGCGTACGCTACGAAAAAAACTTGGAGAAGATGGGAATAAAAACAAACTGATCAAAACAGTTTGGGGAGTGGGGTACACATTCAATGGCTAATATGATACGAAGCTTTCGATCAAAAATGATCCTGTTATTGGGTTTAAGTATGCTTCTATCTGGTGCCATTACCTTCCTACTCTATAAAGCTCTCCAGTTCTATTATATCTCACAGGTTAAGTTTGAAAATCCATTAACTTCCTTACGTTATTTCATAAGGGACATTGGGGATATTAACTTCTTTTTGCTTTTTTTTATCCCTCTTTCCATTTTGTTTTTCTTTCTCCTCACCAAGCCTTATGCCACTTATTTCAAAGAGATTTCGAGTGGCATTCATCATCTTGCGAGTGGTGATTTTAAAAATCGGGTACCGATTTCATCCAATGATGAGTTCGGGGATATTGCAAAGGACATTAATCTAGCTAGTGAAAAACTGCAAGAATCTGTAGAAAGAGGCGATTTTGCAGAAAGCAGTAAGGATCAATTGGTCTTGAATTTGGCTCATGACTTGCGTACACCGCTAACTTCTGTTTTAGGTTATTTAGATTTCATTCTTCGGGACGATCAATTGACGAGAGAACAAATCAGACATTATACGACCATTGCGTTTACCAAATCTCAACGATTAGAGAAGCTAATTGATGAACTATTCGAAATTACTAGAATGAACTACGGCATGCTTACGATTGAAAAAAAACCAATTGATCTAAGTGAACTGCTCATCCAATTAAACGAAGAGTTATTTCCCGTTTTTGAGAAAAACCACCTAATGACGCGATTGAATGTGGCCCCTCATTTGAATCTTTGGGCTGATGGAGAACTGCTTGCACGTGTGTTCGAGAATCTACTGACCAATGCTATACGTTATGGAGGTGATGGTCAGTTTGTAGATATTAATGGCTATCTTGATGCAGAAGATGTGGTCGTTCAAGTGGTCAATTATGGGGATCCTATTCACCCAGAAGAGTTGCCGCATATCTTTGATATATTCTACACCGGTGACCAATCACGAACTCATCAAGGCGGGAGCACAGGGCTAGGCTTGTTCATCACAAAAAATATTGTGTCGCAGCATAAGGGTACTGTTTCCGCAGAAAGCAGTTTGATTCGTACGCTCTTTGAGGTACGTATACCACAACAAAGCTCATCCAAAGAACCCCCTATTCAATCCAAGTCAATTATTTAAGATAAACTTTATATTTAGCCTACTTCTTTTTAAACAATTTCCCCTATCCTATTGAATATAGGGCAGGAGGAAACTGAAGATGAAGAAGTGGGCTTTTTGGTTTGCACGATTCAAGGAGGCTACCCCTCCATGCTAAAGACAACAAGGAGACAATGGGTTCGCAAGGATGCTTCAACGGCATTGATGTTTCTTGCGCCGAGCGCTATAGGATTTGCACTATTCTACCTGATTCCGTTTGCTATGGGTGTCTTCTACTCCTTCATGGACAGTTCGGTTGACTGCCAATTCGTTGGACTAACTAATTATCGTGAGCTACTGGCGAGCGAATCCTTTCGTAAAGCGGCATCCAATACATTTTATTTTACGGCGGTTAGTGTTCCAGTCATGCTTGCACTGTCTCTAGGACTCGCAATGCTGCTGAACCAAAATGTATATATGCGCAATTGGCTCAGGACTACTTATGTACTTCCGCTTGTCGTTCCTGTAGCCTCGATCATTCTGATCTGGCAAATACTGCTCGATTGGAACGGTTCGCTTAACGCCTGGCTGAACTACTTCGGACACGAACGTGTAGATTGGATGAAGACAGATGCCGCTCGAAATGTTGTGATCGTCGTTTATTTATGGAAGAACATTGGCTATAACATCATATTGTTCTTAGCGGGACTACAGCAAATTCCCAAGGATTATTACGAAACCGCCCAAATTGAAGGCGCAGGACGTTTACGACAGTTCGGTAGTATTACGCTGGTCTATTTAACACCGACGATGTTCTTCGTTGTCTTAATGTCCATCATTAATTCGTTCAAAGTGTTTCGTGAAACGTATTTGATCGCAGGTGATTACCCGCATGACAGTATCTATATGCTCCAGCACTATATGAACAATATGTTCATGTCGCTAGATATTCAGAAACTGACAGCTGCGGCAACGATGATGGTAGGTTGTATTCTAGTTATTGTTATTGCACTTTTTGCGGTGGAACGCCGTTTTCGACATTTTATGGATTAGGAGCGAGAAGCGATTGCAAAGTACAAGAGTATGGCATAAATGTGCGTTAACGGTAGTCATGACGGCCATCGCAGTGCTGTTCCTATTCCCAATTGTGATTACCTTCACAAATTCACTCATGACCGAACAGGAAATCGGCATGAATTATGGGTTAATAGGGGAAATGAACGAGGTCACTGCTGGAGATACGAATCCTTTTGTTAATCTAAAGCTGCTGCCAGATCTAGTGTCGCTTACGCAGTATGGCAAAATATTGGTCAATAGTCCGAAATTTCTAACTATGTTTTGGAATTCGGTATTCATAGTGTTGCCCATCATCGTAGGACAGACCCTCGTAGCAGCACTGGCTGCGTACGCGTTCTCCAAGCTGGAATTTCGTGGTCGGGAAGCCTTGTTTCTCGTCTATGTCTTGACGATGCTCATGCCATTCCAAGTGACACTCGTGCCGAATTACATTATGGCGGATAAGCTTGGACTGCTGCACACTCAGGGTGCAATTATATTACCTGGGATTTTCGCAGCTTTCGGCGTGTTTATGCTCAGGCAGTTCATGCTGCATATCCCCTATCCCTACATCGAAGCGGCCAAGATTGATGGAGCTGGACATTTGCGGATTTTCTGCACGATCATTATCCCGATGATCAAACCTGGTCTCGCTGCGCTCATTATTCTCTTATTTGTCGATTACTGGAACATGGTAGAGCAACCGCTTATTTTTCTGGATGATCCGTTCAAACAGCCCCTATCGGTTTATTTATCCAGAATTAACAAAGGCGAACTAGGTGTTGCTTTTGCTGCATCTATGCTCTATATGACTCCAATGGTACTGCTGTTTCTGTATGCGGAAACTTATTTCATTGAGGGTGTTCAAATGTCTGGCATCAAGGGGTAATTTCTACGGTTAGGAGGAAAAAGACGTGGGAATGGGACTACAAGAAGTGCCTAAAGACCATAAACGTAAACGAACAATTCAATTCATTTTCAGTATATTTACCCTGTTGTTAGTGTTTTTTACGCTATTCAGCAATACGTTAGAGTCTCTAACATTACCCAAGGTTAGAACGGAACAGCTGACAATTGGCAGCCTCGAACATACGCTTGAAGGAGGCGGTGTGCTCCAGCCAATTGTGGAAGCTAAACTACTGAATCCTGCCGGCTGGAAAATTACAACAGTTCTCGTGAAAGAAGGGGATCATGTCGAGAAGGGCCAAAAACTGATCACCTATGACAGCAAATCTGCCGAACGGGAATTGCAAGATGAACAGACTCAATTGAAAAAACAAAAAATCGAGCTACTTACTATACAAGATCAGTTGATTCTATCAACAAGAGACGGGGATGAGATCGCAATTCGGAACGCAAGACGAGATATGGAGGTGCATAACCTTGATCTAGTTGTGCAGGAACGAAAGATTAACGAATTGAGCGACCGTCTGGCTAACCAAAAGGAGATTTCAGCCCCGTTCGATGGGGTTATTACAAAAATAAACGCCGTCGAGGGCTTATCGTCAATGGGAGAACCAGATGTTCTTATCACGAACAACAGTCGGGGTTATCGGTTTGATTTTATGGTAGATAGGTCGTTATTGTCCAGCATAGGAATTGCGACTGACGAGAAGATACAGGTCGAAGTGCAAGCTTTGTCAGATCAGCAAACGAAAATCATCGATGGCACAGTTGCTGAAATAGTGGATGCAGAATCACGCACCGAGAACTCATCTAGTAATGGGGTCAATAATACCGTAACTATTGCACAGAAAATTCTTCGCGTAAAAGTAATGGACGCAGATCTGAAGGGAGGTGAACAGGCACTTGTTAAACTCTCGAAACGCTCCAATCAGAAGGGGCTACTGATTTCAAGTGAGGCGATTCATCAAGATCGTGAAGGGAAGTTTATCTACAAAATTGAAGGGCAAAAAGGCGCATTAGGTAATGTCTTTGTTGCACGAAAGGTCCCCATTCACTTCAGTGAAACGAATGACAAAGAAACGATGATCCAATCCGAGTTCGTCTCTGAGAAAGATCTGATTATCCTGGAAAGCAGTGAGCCCCTGCAGGATGGCAACCGAGTTCGTCTCCAATAGAGAGGCACGTATAAGATGAAATAATAAAGGAGAGAGAATCATACGATGAAAAAGCAATTATTAATTGTATTTACCAGCATTTTACTGGCGGCGACAACAACCGCATGCGGAGCTGGAGGTAGCGGTGAAACCGCAAATAAAGAGAAAACGAAATCCAAAGAGGGAAAGACGGTCGTCACCTTATCTCTAAAAGAACCGAACCCATTCTACCAGGTGGTAGAGAAAAAATTTGAGGAGAAGAATCCGGATATCGACCTGCAAATCCAATCTTATAAAAAAATGGATGAAGGTTATGGTGAGGGTGGATTTGAAAAATACATAAAAACGACGAGTACAGCTCTGTTATCAGGAAAAGGTGCTGATATTTTCGAAGTGAGCGATTTGCCTATTGACAAATATGTGGACAAAAAGCTTCTCGTGAACATGAATGATTTGATCGAACAAGACAAGACGCTAAATAAGAGCGATTTGTATATGAACATTCTGGAACCTTTGAAACTGAATGGCGGCTTGTATGCCATGCCTTCCGGGTTCATGCTAAGGACATTCGTAGGGGATGGAGACATTCTGGAGAAGACGAGCGCGAAGGTCGACGATAAGAATTGGACCTGGAAGCAGTTTGGGGAGATTTCGAAGCAGCTCATACAAGAGGCGGGAAAAAGTAGCAAGGATCATCGCTACGCTTTAGGGAATAACCCGCCAGAATTACTCCTTCAAGAAATGGTGGTGGATAGTTACAGGGAGTTCGTCGACGTGACGACTCGGAAAGCGAAGTTCGATTCTCCTATATTCGAGGAAACCCTGCTACAAATCAAAAAAATGTATGATGATAAAGTCATGACCTCGGAACCGCAGGAAAAAGAAAATCCGTTGTTCTATACCGGACGATTGATCTCACCAGAAGACATTATCGTACCACGTATGCTCTACTCGAATCCGAAGTTGCTGCAAAAGCCGCATGCCGAAGGACAAACAGGTGGAGCCAAGATTGTTGCCTTCTCTGAACTTGCGATACAAGCCAAATCTACGGTTAAAGAGGAAGCTTGGAAGTTTATTACCTTCTTGTTATCCGAAGAAGTGCAATCACTAAAAGAGAGAGAAGGACTTTCACTCCTTAAATCTGTGAATGAGAAGAAGCTGAAAGAATTTCAGGAACAACTTAAAAGTGGAGAGCAGAAGCTTCCAAGCGGAGAAGCAATTTCGGTAACGGATAAAGACTTTGCCGATTTAAATACGATCATCAGTACCGCAGATAGCTATGGAGGGGCAGACAATAAAGTGAGGTCAATTATCGATGAGGAGTCTGGGGCATTCTTCAGCGGTCAAAAGTCTGCTAAAGAAGTGGCGAAGCTAATCCAGAGCCGCACGACACTCTACTTAAACGAATAGGTAAATATTAATAATTCAAAAATAAGCGTAAAATAGTCCCACCTAGACAAAGAATAGGGACTATTTCACGCTATTTATTAATGATTCGGCAACGGCGCATCTCCGTTTCCATCCGTCCCATGATATAATAATGGAAATATTAACCTATTTATGTGGAGAGAGGATACGTATCAATGAATTAAAGAATTAGAGAATAAAGGATCGCGAAATTAAAGTATAAAGGAGTTCATCTCATGAACGTAAGCATAAGTAAATTTGAAGCATTAGATCAAATGGAGAGTTGGAAAGATGCTTTTAATAGACACAATATGAATAGAGCAGAAGATTATTATTTCAATTGTTTACAAGAGAACCTGCAAGGAACACGAATTACGCTCTTCGCTCTAGTAGATGGTCAAATAGCTGGCTGTGCACATTTAAAGTTCAATTCGGATTATCCTTATTTTCAGCAGAATGGAATCCCGGAAATTAATGATTTAAATGTATTTAGTGAATATCAAAGACAAGGAATAGCTAATCAGTTGTTAGATGAATTTGAAAAGCAGGCTTCAAGAACCCATACATACATTGGAATTGGTGTTGGATTATATAAAGATTACGGGGCTGCTCAAAGAATATATTGCCGAAGAGGTTATATTCCCGATGGGAATGGGATTACATATGGCGAGCAAATAGTTGAACCAGGATCTATGGTGCGAGTAGATGATGATTTAAATTTGTATTTTACTAAAGAGCTATCCTAAATGACTTCAGACCAATCGCTTCGAGGCAATATGCAGAGAGAGGTATTTATAAATGCGGACTATTGTAACAGGTGGAGCCATAATTCGAGATCAACAAGGTAGAATATTACTTCAGAGACGATCTGACTACGGGAACTGGGGACTGCCTGGTGGTGGAATGGAACCGGGAGAAACAATCGAAAACACAATGAAACGTGAAGCTTTGGAAGAGACAGTTCTTGTAATTACTGATAATGAACTTTATGGCGTATATAGCGGACCCAGAATGCAGTATCGATATCCGGATGGAAATGAAGTCGTTTTTGTCATGTTTATTTTTAATGCACAGGCAGACTTACAAGGGAGAATAGCGAATGACGGAAAGACTCTTATATTCAATGATTATAATAATGAGTCTTTAGAGCTTGAGTTTAAAGCGCTTGAGGAAATCGAAATTTCGACTATTAGTTCTGTCCAGAGACCAATTTTTGAAGATTTAAAGATGGGGACAAAAGACATATTGAGAACCTGATTTTACTTTGAGTTAGAAGGGTTATCTAATAATCCAAGTATCAATGAAAATTCATGCTGAAAGTAGGTTACCTTGATGTATAAGAATAAGCCGAAGAAATCAAATCTATTAATCTATCTTCAATTATTTCTAGGAATCGGAGCCATGTTCGGCGGAGCAGCATTAATGATAGATCCAAGTGGCGATCTCATAGGTATGCCTCTTACCTTAATAGAGAGTTCTTTCTTTAAAAGTTATGCGATACCTGGCTTAATTCTATTTATTGTTCTCGGAATAATTCCAGTTATCATTGCTTCAGGTTTAAAAATGAGGTGGAATTCAAAATTAGCTGAGAAGCTTAATGTATTTCGAAATAAGCATTGGTCTTGGACTTTTTCATTATATTCCGGCTTTGCATTAATTATCTGGATTACGGTTCAGGTTTATATCATCAATGCATTTACGACCATTCATTTGGTCTATATTACCCTTGGATTATTGATACAAGCAACTACCTTATTGCCAACAGTTCAAGAGAAATATAAAGTATAACACTGGATTTACACGTACATAGTTACTATTCATGGGGGAATGTAGAATGCCTAATCCTGTTTTCTTAACTAAACCAACTATAGAACTACAGAAAGAATACTTATCCTTTTATCAAGAGTGGCAAGAAAGCGGAGAGGCTATGATTCCTTGGGTAATTAGTAAAGATCCATCTGACTTCCAAGGTATGATTCAATTTCTAACTGATAATGAAAAGGGAGAGAACATTCCAAAGAACTGGGTACCCGATTCAACTTATTGGTTAGTTGATGGCGATAAGCGTGTGATAGGTGCAGTCAATATCAGACACCAATTAACAGAGAAGCTCATGAATAGTGGAGGTCATATCGGATATGGCATACGTCCCTCTGAAAGAAGAAAAGGATATGCAACCCAATTATTGAGATTATCATTAGAGAAAGCAAGAGAAATAGGTATTAATAAGGCTCTTGTGGTATGTGATGAGGTAAATGTGGCTTCAGCAAAGACTATT
Organism: Paenibacillus sp. P5_B5; assembly: GCF_056400365.1. NCBI lineage: Bacteria > Bacillati > Bacillota > Bacilli > Caryophanales > Paenibacillaceae > Paenibacillus > Paenibacillus sp. P5_B5. The sequence goes on along the minus strand of NZ_JBFULK010000002.1, from coordinate 280,667 downwards.
ATGAATAATGGTGGTATACCTGATCATAACTTCATTGAAGAAGATGGGAACGTAATTAAACGATTTTGGATAGATAATAATTAGCAACTTAAAGAAGATATTATACGTTTAACAACATATTAACGCTTCCAACAGTTAAACCAAAAGGAGATTCCAATGAATCCATACACAATTCGACCTGTAACAGAAGGTGATGTGCCTTTTCTACGGGATATGTTATATGAATCCTTATATGTTCCAGAAGGTGAGGAGCCTTTTGGCAGGCATGTGATTAAAGAACCACACATATCAAAGTATGTAGACGATTGGGGTAGGGAAGGGGATTTGGGCTTCATTGCGGTTAATACTGAGGGCCAATCTATAGGATCCATAACTATTCGATATTTTGATGAAGATCATAAAGGCTTTGGCTACGTGAATCATGATATACCAGAACTAGGTATGGCTTTATTAGCAGCATACAGAGGACAAGGAATTGGAACGGCTTTATTCCAAAGGCTATTTGATGAATCGAGAGAAATTGGAATTAAGCAAATATCATTGAGTGTGGCTCCTGATAATTTGGCAGCGGTAAAGCTGTATCAACGATTTGGTTTTAAAGAAGTGGGAATAGAAGGTACATCAATAACTATGGTTGCTGACCTATAACCAGCTTTTCTCTACAAGCGACATGGAGGCCAAACATGAATACGGAATTGAAATCTAATCAAACAAACAGCGACTTTATAATAGACTGCGGCGATATCCTCTTAAGAGAATATAAAAATCTATTGCGGAAGGAATTGAACCATGGTTACTTATTCCGATAATAAATTGCTTGAAGCAAAGGATGTAGCTGAGTTATTTATAAATTCAGGAATTAAACGGCCTTATGAAGATGTAAAGAGAATCCAAAGAATGATAGACAATTCAGATCTGATTATTAGTGCTTGGGCTGATGATAAAATGATTGGAATCGCAAGGGCGATTACGGATTTCTCCTATTGCTGTTATTTATCGGATCTAGCAGTCGACAAGGCATATCAGCATCAACAAATAGGCAAGAATCTAGTTAATAGATTACAGAATCTATTAGGAGATGAAATATCTTTAGTGCTTCTATCTGCGCCAGGAGCAGTTGAATTCTATCCTAAGATCGGATTTGAAAAATCGGATAAGGCATTTGTGATTCCCAGAAAGAAGTGAGCAAGGAAATCAACGCAAGTTGAGGATATTGATAACTAAGAAGAAAGAGGGCATCCACACTTAAGGGGCCCTCCTTCTTAATAACATTATGTTGATCACTTCATCCTGCTCTAAATTTCCACGTTTTGCCCTACGTTAAGCTCCAACGCTTTCTTATAAATCTGATGTGCAGTTACAACATCAAGCACAGCCGTGCCAACTGATTTGAATAGGGTAATCTCTTGCTCTGTTTCTCTTCCTTTCACTTTACCTAGAATCACTTGTCCGAGATCACCACCAAAGTCTTCCTCTGAAACGATGCCCTTTTGCATGGGAATAATGAAATCTCCCGCTTCTGCAAGGACGCCTTCCTTGGTATCGAAAATAACTTTATCTGCCCGCTGCACAATGGTTTCCGGTAACTCCTGCATCTCAGGTGTGTAAGCACCCACCCCATTGACATGGGCACCTTTCTTCACGAGTGTGCCATCGAATACAGGTCTTCTCGACGTAGTTACTGCTGTTATTATATCTGCATCTTTAATCGCTTCATTGCCATCTTCAACAGCTATAATTCTCGTGTTAAAATGAGCAAATTCTTGCTGCATCGCCGTTGCAAATTGCTCAGCACGCTCAAAGTTAATATCGAACACTCTGACTTCCTCTAAGTCTCTTACATTTAACATGGCTTCGAGCTGCGTGCCCGCTTGTCCGCCAGTACCGAATAACACGGCAATCTTCGCATCTTCCCTGGCAAGAATATCAGTCGCCGCACCTTGAACCGCGCCTGTTCGTAGTTGGGTTAAGTATGTACCGTCCATAATGGCGCACACTTCACCAGTTTTTCCATCCATCAAGATCATTTGGGCTGGAACAGTGGGTTTGCCGATCTCAATGTTCTTCGGGAAGACCGAAACAATTTTAATACCCGTGGCATCAAGCTCTTCTACATAGGCTGGCATAAATAAGCTTTGCCCCTGCTCTTTAGGGATATCTATGTTTACTCGTAGTGGCACGACACTTTTTCCTTCTGAATACATACGTAACGCTTCTTTATCGGCTTGAATGGCATCTTTCATCGTAAACACTTTTTTAATATCTGCTTTTGTTAGAACTAACATGATGGTCCACCTCTTCCTTCTACTTTTTATGCTGTTACTGGCTGTTGTTCGTCTCTTTTCTCTGCTTTAGCTGCTTTTATTTCATTGATTAACATGCTCACACCACTATAAAGAAGGATGGCTGCAACAACCCATTGAAGCATCGATACATCTAATCCTTTGACTAAGTACACACCAACTAGAACACCAATCACACCAAAGGTCGATGTAAATAACGTAATTTTTCTACTGTATTGTCCGTACTTAATAAATTCCATACTGCCGATTGGAACCGAGAATGTGCAAGCACCCATCATAATCGGGAAAGCAACCGCTGGGTTCATACCAAGTGCGTAAATCGTAACCATTGTTAATGCGTAAGAGCCAATTCCAATGTTATTTAAGGCACCGAATACGAATAAACAAATGGCTGCAATAACAAGTTTGGTGCCACTTAATCCAATTGCTGTACCACCCGAAGGGATCAAGTTAAATTTACCTGCCAGAATGAATAGTGTCGCAATAATAAGTCCCACACCAATAAATCTTCGAATCGCTTTAGCCGAAAGCTTAACAACAAATCGGGGTCCGATATACGCACCGATGATTTGAGCAACGATACATACGGCCAATGTTAAAATATCTACTTCAATAACGGAGATAAAAGCTAAGGCAGTTACGGCCACAGGTATTACACATTGTGTATTCAATGTACCTGGCAGCATTTTATCCGACACTAACTTCTTCTTACGGTAAAGAATTGTCGACACTGCGAAATCCGAAACCCCGAACGACGAGAAGAAGAATATGATTGGCGAAGAAATAGCTAGCAATAGGTTGTTACCCGGTTCTTTTTTCATCTCCTGCTTGTTCTTCATTACATCCTTCACAAATCTAAAAGCAAAAATACCATTTACGATCACGATTAGCGCTAATAGGAGCGTTGTTACTGTCATCATGCTCATCCTTCTTTGTTGATTTATTTTTTAAAAATACTTCGAATCCCTTTCAACTCACCGCCAAATTTATGTTTCGCATCTTCCCCCAAAGCATCAATAAGCTTTAAGCAATATGCATCATGGCTTATATTTTCTTTTGCCAAGAAAACCATAGGTGTACTTTGTGTCCAAATGACTTCGGCATTCTTTTCATTTTGGATATGACCAAAGATGACCTCTTTGGAATCGACAACGATGTTAACCCATCTGCCTCCACTTTCCCTCAACTTATCTTCTTCGAAACCATGCTTATAATAATGTTGTAAATCAACATCGTAGTCGTGATTGCTGCTGTAGAGAATAATAACGACTTGATCGAGCCTTGCTTCAACACCCTTTAATTCCTCGATGATCTGTTCAATATCGTCCTTCCACACCTGCACATACACTTCGCTCTTCGCTTCATTTAAGACATGCTTACATTTGTTAAAAATATTGTTGTACCCTTTGATATACCAAAGCTTCTCAAGATCCATTGTCTGATTGTAGCTTGAAAGCTCTTCTTTCACTGCTGAAAGGCGATCTTCCACATTGCACTTGATGTTTTCTACAAACTCATCAATCGGTACCGCGCTATAGTGAACTGGATTTGTCTGCTTCGAAACAACAATACAGCCCTTTTCCATCAGCATTTCAAGAATGTTATAAACCTTCGAGCGCGGGACAGAGGAGCTTTTGCTGATTTCATAACCAGTGCCTGCACCTTTTTGTAATAAAGAAATATAAACCTTCGATTCTGATTCTGTGAAATGAAAACTCTTTAGTAATTGAATAATGTGATCCATGTCTCTCACCCCCTATAGGAAAACAAGTTCATTTCTTTTTATAGTTTGTGATTATTTTCACGTTGTATTTGATTCTTATGCCTCGGTAGCTACCCTTGGTAACTATTATATAGCAGATTTCTATGTTTGTACTTATTTTCACAAAGTTTTCAACTTAATTCAGACATATCTGCACGCGATAAAAAAGAAAAACCTGCTCAAACCGGGCATTGACGCCTGAATGGAGCAGATTATGGGGTGTGTACATATATGAAATATATATTTTTGTATGAGCCTATATATGTGATGAATCTCACTGCATTTATCTATGGAAAGAGCGCTTAGTTTGCCATATCAGCGTTCCTAAATAGAATAAAACCATATTTATTCAGAATGATTCGGTCCTGTAAACACACGCAATTATGGGATATCAGGACAGTGCCAGTTATGCTCTCACGTTCATAGGGTTTATCATCTAGGCTGACGATTACAGTTACAATCGATGTATGGCACGCTCGTGTAAAACCAAAAATCCGATTTTCTTCTATTATGACCTCGATATTACCTATGGATAGTGCCTCATATTCTGACTTTAGACGTCCTAACTCTTGATAGAAACCAAGTAATTGCCCATCAAGTTCGTCCCAGGGGAAAAACCGGCGATTAAAAGGGTCTTCAAACCCTTCTAGCCCCGCCTCATCTCCATAATAAATGCAGGGACTTCCTGGCAGTGTATACTGTAACAGAACTGCAAGCTTCGTCTTATCGATCGCAGTAATCCGTTCTACGTCCGAAAGCTTATGGCTAGCTTTGGCTTCCTTCGTAAGATTGAAATCGTCAACACCAACAGCCGTGAGAATACGCATCGTATCATGGGTTGAGAGGCTGTTCATGAGACAATCTAGTACGGGTTTGGGATAATTTTCTGCAATCGTCATGATGGCCTCGGAGAGCTGAGCAGCAGAATGTTCTCCTCTAACAAACGCTTGGATAGCGTCCTTATAGGGATAATTCATAACCGAATCAAGCTCAGATTGGGTAAAATATTGCCTTTTCACACCATAGCTTTCTTTGTTCGATGCATCTTCCCACACCTCACCTATCACAATGGAATCTGGTTTCACTTCTTTGACCACTTGGTTCAGCCTCAGGATGAATGCATCTGGAAGTTCATCAGCCACATCGAGTCTAAACCCATCTGCCCCAGCCATAAGCCAATGACGAACCACACTGTTCTCCCCATTGACGATAAAGTCCATATAGCTTTCATCTAATTCATCCACATGAGGTAATGTATGAATTCCCCACCAACAAACATATCGATGTGGAAATTGGGTAAATTGAAACCAGGATGCATAAGGTGATGTTAGGTGGTGATAAGCCCCATTACCGAAGATATTATCGATATCAAAGTACACACTATTACTACCTACATGTGAAAACACACCATCTAAAATGATTTTCATCCCTAGCTCATGTGCGGCATGGCAAAGCTGAACAAAGTCCTCCTCTGTCCCAAGCATGGGGTCAATCTGCATATAATCAGCCGTATCATATCGATGGTTGGAGTACGCCTTAAAGATGGGGTTGAGATAAATAACCGTCACATGTAGCTTTTGTAAATAAGGCAGTTTAGCCTCGATTCCCTTTAGATTTCCTCCATAAAAATCATTATTCTTAATTTCACCCTTAAGATCAGGGTAATAATGAGGTGTGTCTTCCAGATTGTCATGCACCGTATAGGGCTGCAGCTTATCCGTTACATCACAATCTCCTATTTTATAGAATCGATCCGGGAATATCTGATATATTACACTCCCTTTATAATGACGAGGAGTATCATAGTTTTTGTCATAACAGGTCAGTTGCCACTTCTCTCCTACACCAATATTCGTGTCACGAGAGCCTTGCTTAAATAATTTAAATTCAGAGGGCTGATCGGTAACGATTCTAAAATAGTAAAAGTACAGATCACAGTGCTCTAATGTGACTTCGCCTGTATAGTAATCATACCCGTTGTATAAACGAGTCCAAGCCATTGGTACTTCCGTATGGTATCCCTTGTGACCTTCCATGCAAATAGAGACAGAGATAGTCTCAACTGTTCTTGGAATATGAATCGTCATCGTGCAGAATTCATCCTGCTTTAGACAGCCAAATGGCTGTTTATGTGCTTTACTTTTGCTATCATAAATGATTCTCAAGTTCCTCACCTACGTGACAAGCGTTATCTTAGCATACAGGTCTAAGGAACACTTAAGCCTGTTGTATACCTATAAGGTATGCGATACATGTCAACAAACGTGAACATTAAACAGAGGATACTTGAGCTCAATAGGCGAGCTTAGTATCCTCTGTTTAGTTAGACCATTAACAATTCTGCTTAGATTTACGTTCATCAAACTTCAAGCGACGCTGGAAGTAACCAAGTACAACATCTGCTACGATCGCAAGCGCTGCAGCTGGAATCGCCCCTGCAAAAATACGCAGTGGATTCTGATTGTTAATACCTGCATAGATTTCACGTCCAAGCCCTTCTCCCCCAACTAGCGGTGCAATCGTTACAACACCAATTGCAATGACAGCTGCAATACGTAGTCCTGTCATGATATAGGTCAAAGATAATGGGAACTGAACCTTCATTAATAATTGAATGGGGCTCATACCAATTCCTCGTCCCGCTTCAATGTAACTAGGGTTCACTTGGTTTAATCCTACATAAGTGCTACGCACAATTGGATTTAACGAATAGAATAGTAATCCAACCGTTACAGTAGCCGCTCCTAAACCTAATACGAGCATAAGCAATACAAGTAAAGCTAGGCTTGGAATAACTTGCAATACATTTGTAATCGCTAGAATCACTTTAGCCAGCTTCGCATTCTTGGAACATAATATGCCTAGCGGAATCCCAATCACAATGGCCAAGCCTAGTCCTCCTAGTACCATGATCACATGTGACACCAAATAATCCCACAACAAACCTGAATTTCGACTCATATAAGACAGTAAATCTACAATCGTCCATTGATAATCGCCCATAGCCTACTCCCTTCTGACTGCCTCCTATTTATTAGCTAACATCCCTTGATCGTTCAAATATTTAAGAGCGACTTCTCGCTCACTTTTCTTCTCAATATCAACTTCATAACTCAAACCAATGATGGTGTCTGCATTCAGCTTACCTACTAGCTCCTGCACAGCTTGTTCTACTTCAGGATACTTCTCTGCAATTTCATTCAGCATGACAGGCGATGCATCGAATGGAGGAAAGAACTGCTTATCGTCATCTAGAGTTTCTAGACCATAGGCTTTCAGACGAGAGTCAGTTGAATACGATAGAACAACATCGACCTGATTGTTACCTACTGCTTCATACACAAGACTCTGTGTCATCGGATATTCTTCTCCGAACTTAAAGTTGTATGTCTTCTGGAATGCTGGATATCCATCATTCGAGCGTTCAAGCCAATTTGTATCTACTCCAAGACGAAGCTTGTCTGCATCCTTAGCTACATCTGAAATATTCTTATAGCCTTTCTCTTCTGCTACTTCTTTACGCACAGTAAATGCATACGTATTCTCGAATCCAAGAGAATCCATCCAGTTAAAACCATAATATTGATCAAAACCTACTTTAGCTTGCTGTAGTACCTTCTCGCGATCCTTCGTATCCTCTATTGGAAAATGGTTATTGAAAATTTCACCAGAATAGAGAGTCGCCAGCTGAACTTCACCACGCTTCATTGCATTAACGACAACGGTACTTGATGCTAAGTCAGGAATAATCTTCGCTTCAAGCTCCGTTCGATCTTCAATGAGTGCTTTATACATTTCGGCAATAATCTTCACTTCGGTAAAAGTTTGAGTACCAATTACAATTTCGTTGCTAGAGCCGCAGCCCGTTAATAAAGCCATTGATGCTAGAAGTAGACTTGCTACTCCCACCTTCATCCGTTTAGGTAGCATATTGAATTCCCCCTTCTGTTCCTTTGCCGATCCTAATTAAGCCGTAACAGAACTTGTTCTGCCATAACGGCGTGCAAGTACACGCTCAAGCCAGCCAAGTAATGCATCTGCGAGCAAGGCTAACACGATCGCACCACCAGCACCAGTAACAATCAATTCGATCTTATTAACCCCAAGACCAGCAACAATTAACTGTCCTAAGCCACCTGCTCCAATAAGTGTAGCGAGTGTCGCCCAGCTGATAATATAAACGGTCGTAATCCGAATACCTGACATAATATAAGGCAGCGCAAGCGGCAATTGAACCTGCAAAATACGTTGTATCGTACTGTAGCCCATGCCCCTCGCTGACTCCAATACACTTGAATCAACTGATTGGAAGCCATCGTACGTATTACGAAGAATTGGCATGATGGAATAGAGGAAGAGCGCCATAATCGCCGGCTTCATCCCGATTCCAAGAAACGGAATAAGAACAGCTAACAAGGCTAAGCTTGGTATCGTCTGTAATAAATTCGCCAAGAAGAATACCACGCTGTTCAACCATTTGAACCTGTTATTATAGACAAGGAGAATTGCGAGTGGGATGGATACAATACAGCCTAGAAGAACAGAAATTGCCGTAATGGTTAAATGCTCCTGTAATGCCGTAAAAATATCTCCACTTCGCTCTGAAAAGAAAGTTAGTAAATCGTTCATCATTTAGCCTCCTCTCCGAGGCTCAACGCATACTGATCAATTAGAGCTGGGTAAACCTCATTCAGATGGCTGACAATACTACCTCTGGTTAGTAGTCCAACCAATCTGCCCGTGTCATCAACAACTGCAAGGTTCGATAACCGATGATTAGTCATCATCTCGACAGCTTCAGGCAAAATAGTTCCAGGAGACACCTGATAGGCAATCAGACGCATCACATCCTGTACCGTCTTGTCTTCCCCACCGAATTCATGCAGCACACGATAAATGGATACAATCCCAAGCAGCTTACGATAACGATCGACTACAAATAAGCTGTCCACCTTACGAGCCTCCATCATCTTAATTGCTTCTGCTAAACCACGATTCGGGTAGGTTGTTGCTGGCTGTGTCACCATCACATCATCCACAGTCGATACGCGCATAGGCTCTCCGAGCTGTGTTGACTCCACATTCTTCTGTCCGATGAATGTACGCACAAAATCATTCGCTGGATAACGTAAGATTGTTTCTGGTGTGCCAGCCTGTATAATTTCTCCATCCTTCATCAGTACGATGGTATCGGCGATTTTAATAGCCTCATTCATATCATGCGTAACGAAGATAATCGTCTTCTGCAAGTCCTGCTGTAGACGAATTAATTCATCTTGAAGCTGTTCACGACTAATCGGATCAAGTGCGCTGAAGGGCTCATCCATCAGAATAATATCAGGATCCGCTGCTAATGCTCGGATAACACCAATCCTCTGCTGTTGACCACCACTTAACTCTGAGGGATAACGATGACTATAAACTTCAGGTTCTAGATTAACCATCTCCATCAGTTCATTCACACGCTGATCAATTTTGCTCTGCTCCCACTTCAATAAGTGAGGAACTACCGCAACATTCTTTGCAATTGTCATATGTGGAAATAACCCTACGTTCTGAATCACGTAACCTACTTTACGTCTAAGCTCAACCGGGTTCTTCTCTGAAATATCCTCACCATTAATCAGCACTTTACCGCTCGAGGCTGTAATGAGCCGATTAATATGCTTCATTGTCGTTGACTTTCCACAACCACTCGGACCAATAATAACCGTAAGCTCACCCTTCTTAATCGTCAGATTAATGTCTTTGAGCGCTTGAAAACCATCATCATATACTTTATTGACATGTTGAAATTCAATCACATTTATTTCCCCCTATCCAAATATATAGAAAAAGACCCCAACACAAAAAAAACGACTAATGAGTCATTTTGATGTGAATTAGGGTCATTTAAAAACACAGCCTGAACAATATTAATTGTGTATCACTGCAAAAAACCCGAATATAAATTCGGGTCATGGTTGTTCAATATAAAAATATGACCCATCTTCTGCAAACGAGGTTAGCTGACGGACTCGGAATAGATGGTTTCCTACGCATGACTGCGATTCGCCCCAGAAATGGTTCCCCCGCTCCCTAAATTAGGAACTAAGCGTACCTTAATGTTATTAGAATATCCCAATTATGTCAACTCTACTATCAAATGTCTTAAAAATAGCCATTTTATGTATACCATTGGTATCAACGTTTATCATTAAATTTTGGCCAATAACGTTTGTTACTAATTTCCAAGCAGGATTAAAACAATATGACACGCTATTGGCGCGAATAATGGTAAAATAGAATAGATGCCTTACCAACCAATCCTAAGATAAAGAAGGGACTATCATGATTATTCTAAAGACGAAGCAAGAAATCGAGGACATGCGAGTTTCAGGGAAATTATTGGCTCAGTGTCATCAGGAATTGAAGAGCAAGATCAAGCCAGGTGTTACTACACTTGAAATAGATCAATTTGTTGAGAATTTCTTACGAAAACATGGAGCTACACCCGAACAAAAAGGATACCATGGATTCCCATTTGCAACCTGCGCATCCGTTAACGATGTAATCTGCCATGGATTTCCAAAGAATGAACCCTTAAAAGAAGGAGACATTGTAACAATTGACATGGTCGTCAATCTCAATGGTGCATTGTCCGATTCCGCGTGGAGCTACCGAGTAGGCGAAGTATCCGAACAAGCAGATAAGCTGCTAACTGTGACTGAAAAAAGTCTCTTTCTTGGCATTGAACAAGCGGTTGTTGGCAACCGAATTGGCGATATTGGCCATGCTATTCAGCAATATGCCGAGGCGAATGGCTTCTCCGTAGTTCGTCACTTTATTGGGCATGGAATAGGCAAAACCATGCACGAGGATCCGCAGGTACCTCACTACGGTTCCCCAGGTAAAGGCGTACGTCTTAAAGCTGGTATGGTAATTACAATTGAGCCGATGCTCAACACAGGCTCTTATCAAATCAAGATGGATAGCGATGGTTGGACCGCAAGAACTATCGATGGCGGTCTATCCGCCCAGTATGAGCATACACTTGCCATTACGGATGATGGTCCTATTATTTTGACACAGCTATAATCAGGAGTAGTTAATGAAAATGACCGGAAGAACCCTCAGGTTCGATCCGGTCATTCTTGTTAAGAGAGCGTTGTAAGGGAGAGAATAAGTAATATTAGTCTAAGTAACCAGCAATCCCCTGTTTGATCAGGTAGTCCATTTCTGCATCCAGAATGGCTTCAACCGTAATTTCGTCTAGCTTCACTTCTCGCTGACCCATAATATAATCCACAAGATCATCACTATCGATGTCCACTTCACCTTTAGCATCTGCCTTCGCGTTATCCATAAATACCTGCTCATGCTTGAGGACAAGCTTAATGTTATGTGAATCCGCCTTCGTTTTATCTGCTATGTACTGCAAGAGCTCTTGCTCGTTTAACTTCTCGCTCATGATTGTCATCTCCTAAATGTATTGATGTTGCCATTGTAACATAAGGCTTCCAAAATACGATGATTAGAATTCAATTTATAGGCTCAGCCCCAAAACCAGTGGTTAAAGATTGTCAGTGCCCATAAATGACCGCTGCGTTAACGGATTATCCTTACGATCGCTGTTGCCCCCAGATTTCTTGATCATATACCGCTTAGAGCGGTAGAAATCCGGTGGCAAAGGCGAACGCTTCGCTTCTTCAGGACAATTCCGTTCCCTCCGCTACGATCTACGTTTAGCTTTTTCTAGCAAGCACTGATTATGACTTAGAGCCCAATTTATTACCAGAAATTGTCTTTCATACAAACTTGTTAACAGGTAAATAGTTAGGTATACTAATATAGTATAAATTTAAATATTAAAGTTTATAACAACATAATTTAAGGAGGTTATCATGGAAGCCGGCAGCAGTCAAGGCCAACAACTCTTAAATGTTATGGCCAAACTTAAACAATTGCATGCTAAAACAGGCTTAAATGAGCAGATCCCTAGGGGAGAGTTTCAAATGCTGCATGTCATTTGGCACGCAATGCAAAAACAAGCCAGCGAATTGGAAGAGCAACATACTCCTCCAGGTATTAAAGTATCCGAGCTCAGTGAGCTTCTCAAAATCAGTCCTCCTTCTGTCTCCCAAATGGTCAATTTACTCGAGAACAAAGACCTCGTCGAGCGAATCAATACCAAGAATGACCGACGGGTCGTTTACATTCGGTTAACAGATCAAGGGAAATCGGTTTTAGAAGATGTCACCAAAAATTTTCTGCTTTTTACAGACGAAATCGTTCATCGATTAGGTACGGAAGAAGCCGATCACTTGATTAGACTGATTGATCGGTTATATGAAATCATTGGTGATATAAGAGCGGAGAAAGAGAATGCTAAGTAAACCAACTCAATTGTCACATTACTTAGGTGAAAGGAAGGAAGCTATCCCTGTATGAGAAAATTAATTAAGTATCTAAAACCTTTTACAGTGACATTGATTATATCGATTGCACTGCTATTCGGGCAAGCTATGGCAGACCTCAATTTGCCAAACTATATGTCCGACATCGTCAACACAGGTATTCAGCAGAACGGAATTGAGACTGCCGTGCCTGAAGCCGTTAGTCAGAATGGCTTCGCCTTAATGAAGACCTTCATGACAGATGAAGATAAAGCTACTGTTGATAACAATTATGAACTTGTATCCGCAGGTGACAAAGCCTATACGGATCAATATCCACTTGCTGAAACAGAGCCTATATATATTCTCAAATCATCAGATAAACAGACGATTGAGGAATTAACGCCTATCTTCGGTCAAGCCGCTGGGACGTTCATTAATGTTTCCAAAGAGATGGCTGCTCAGTCGGGTGGACAATCCACAACGACGAATACAAGTGATCCAGCTAATGTGGATTTTAATCAGCTCTATTCGATGATTCCGGTGTTCGAGCAACTGCCAGCAGATATCCTAGACTCCGCAAGAACCAAGGCAGCACAAACCGATGAATTGATGCAGAAACAAACAGGTGTTGGGTTTGTAAAGCTATTTTATAGTGAGCTTGGGATGGATCTAGGCAGCATTCAGAATGCCTATATTATTAAAACAGGTCTTATCATGCTATTAATTGCTCTAGGCGGTGTTGCTGCAACTGTTGGGGTTGGCTACTGTGCCGCTCTCGTGGCAGCAGGTGTGTCTAAAAAACTGCGGAGTGATATTTTTAGCAAGGTGGAGAGCTACTCGAATAATGAATTTGATAAATTCTCAACCTCTTCGCTCATTACTCGTACAACGAATGACGTGACGCAAGTCCAAATGCTCATCATTATGGGCGTGAGAATGGTCTTCTATGCTCCGATTCTCGGAATCGGCGGTGTCATCATGGTCGTTCGAGAGAATGCCTCGATGACATGGATCATTGGTATTGCCGTGGCATTACTTATCGCCTTAATTGGTATTGTATTCTCTGTGGCTATGCCTAAATTCAAGATTATCCAGAAGCTCATTGATAGGCTGAATCTTGTCTCTAGAGAGAATTTAAGCGGTCTGATGGTTGTCAGAGCCTTCGGTACACAGAAGTTTGAAGAGAAGCGCTTTGATCAAGCAAATACCGATTTAACCAAAACAAACCTGTTCGTCAATCGCGTGATGGTATTCATGATGCCAGCGATGATGCTCATAATGAACTTAATCAGTCTACTAATCGTATGGATTGGCTCGAAACAAATTGCTGATGCCTCTATGCAGGTTGGGGATATGATGGCGTTCATGCAATATGCAATGCAAATCATAATGGCGTTCCTCATGATCTCGATGATGTTCATTATGGTTCCGCGTGCATCTGTATCCGCTACACGGATTGCAGAAGTTCTCGAAACAGAACCATCTATTATGGACCCTAAACAACCTAAACCTTTCGTTAACAGTAAACGTGGTCTTATAGAATTCAACAATGTCAGCTTCCATTTTGAGAATGCTGAGGAAGATGTGCTGCGTAATATTTCCTTTACCGCTAAGCCAGGAGAAACAACTGCTATCATTGGCTCAACGGGCTCAGGTAAAACGACTTTAATTAACCTCATCCCGCGTTTCTATGATGTAACAGCTGGTGAAATTCTGGTAAGTGGTGTGAATGTTAAGGATGTATCGCAATATGATCTGCACGAACAAATTGGTTATGTGCCACAGAAGGGCATACTATTAACAGGCACGATTGCTTCCAATCTTCGCTATGGTAAAAAAGAAGCAACAGATGAAGAAATTCAGACAGCTGCTGAGATTGCGCAAGCGATGGAATTCATTAAAGGGCAAGAAGAAGGCTTCGAGAAAGCCATATCCGAAGGTGGAGCTAACGTTTCTGGTGGACAGAAACAGCGGATATCGATTGCGCGTGCGCTCGTGAAACGACCACCGATTTATATTTTTGACGATAGCTTCTCGGCATTAGATTACAAGACAGATGTGGCCTTGCGCCGCGCACTCAAATCAGAAACAGGTGATAGCACGGTTATAATCGTGGCTCAGCGTGTCAGCACCATTATGAATGCAGAACAAATTATCGTTCTTAACGATGGTGAAGTTGTTGGAATTGGTACCCATGAACAACTTCTGAAGGAATGCCCAACTTATTATGAGATTGCTTCATCTCAGTTTTCGAAGGAGGAATTACAATGAGTGACAAAACCTCCAAATTTAAAAAACCTGCTCGCAAAGGACCTACAGGGGGACCTATGGGTGGTGGACCCGGAGCTATGATGGCCGGGGAAAAAGCCAAGGACTTCAAAGGAACCTTTAAGAAGCTCGTCTCCTATCTTGGCAAATACAAGCTAGCGATTAGCATCGTCATTATTTTCGCGATTGCTTCAACTATTTTTAACATCCTAGGTCCTAAGATTCTAGGTAATGCAACGACCAAAATCTTTGAAGGCGTCATGAATATGATTTCGGGTAAAGGTGAAGGTATTGATTTTGGTTATATTGGTCAAATCATGCTGCTCCTTGTCGTGCTCTATGTCATTAGTGCCGTGTTCGGTTACTTGCAAGGCTATGTTATGTCAGGTGTCTCGATGAAAGTAACCTATAATCTTAGACGAGATATCTCAGCCAAGATTAACAGGCTCCCACTTAAGTATTTTGATAAACGGAACTATGGTGAGGTCCTATCCCATATTACGAACGACGTGGATGCGATCAGCCAAAGCTTAAATCAGAGTCTGACCCAGATCATTACGTCAGTTACAAGTATCATTGGTATTCTGATCATGATGTTTACAATCAGCTGGCAGATGGCTCTAGTCGCTTTATGTGTGGTTCCGTTATCCTTTGCTTTCATTATTCTGGTTGTCAAAAAATCGCAAAAGCATTTCAATGCGCAACAGGAATATTTAGGCAAGGTAAACGGACATGTGGAAGAAATGTATGGAAGCCATATGGTAATGAAGGCATTCAATGGTGAAGAGGATTCTGTAAAAGCTTTTGATAAATACAATGATAAGCTCTACTCATCAGCTTGGAAGTCCCAGTTCTTATCCGGACTTATGATGCCTGTCATGAGCTTTATCGGGAACTTAGGATATGTGGCTATTAGTATACTAGGTGGATATTTAGCTGTTAACGGCAAAATTTCTGTCGGGGATATTCAAGCCTTTATCCAATATATGCGTCAATTCACACAACCTATCGCACAGGTTGCGAACATCTCGAACGTTCTTCAACAAACCGCAGCCGCGGCTGAACGTGTGTTTGAATTCCTAGCAGAAGAAGAAGAGCCTGAAGATACGAAGACACCTGCTGATGTCACTCATATTAAAGGTGATGTGACATTTGACCGTGTTCACTTTGGCTACAATGCAGACAAAACGGTTATTAACAATTTCTCTTCAACAGTCAAGAATGGACAGAAGGTCGCGATTGTCGGACCTACGGGTGCAGGTAAATCAACGATCATTAAATTGTTAATGCGATTCTACGAAATTCAAGAAGGCGCGATTCTGATCGATGGCGTGAACATCAAGGACTTTACACGTAATGATCTGCGTTCATTATTCGGTATGGTACTTCAGGAAACATGGCTGTATAATACCAGCATTAAAGAGAACATCAGGTACGGTAGACTTGATGCAACCGACGAAGAAGTATTAGCTGCTGCCAAAGCTGCACAGGTTGACCACTTTATTCGTACATTGCCAGATGGTTACAACATGGTGCTGAATGAGGAAGCAAGCAATGTATCTCAAGGACAGAAGCAGCTTCTCACAATCGCACGTGCGATCCTTGCAGATCCGCAAATCTTGATCCTGGATGAAGCGACGAGCTCAGTTGATACGCGTACAGAAACCTTGATCCAGAAAGCGATGACCAATCTCATGAAGGGTCGTACCAGCTTCGTAATTGCACACCGATTATCTACAATCCGTGATGCCGATATGATTCTCGTCATGAAAGACGGAGACATTGTAGAGCAAGGTAATCATGAAGAACTGCTTGCTAAAGGCGGCGTCTATGAGGGCCTCTACAACAGTCAGTTTGAGGATGTTGAAGCAGGTTAAGACTATACAACCTAGAAGCAGCGGTTTATAAAAACCTATAACACCAAGAAGACCAGCGCCAGATGAGATTGGATACAATCTCATCTGGGCTGGTCTTTTTTTTAAAATTAAAACATGTTATTCGTTCAATCACGTTCTTGCGCTTAACGCAACGATTTTGCGGAATTTGATGAAGGATACAATTCGCCAAGGCACCAAGTAGCAGATCCCAATAATGATAACCATCGATGTGAAGTTAATCGGCTCGAGTGTTTGTAAATAACCTCTAAGTAGAAACCGCAAAGATAGAATCGCTAGAAATGAGATGATAAACCACATATCTTTCTTCATATATATGTTCCCATCTTCGCGGATTTCATATACGGTAGTCAGCATAAGTGGAATGGAACATACGATTCCAATCAAGGCAGGAATAAGGACTTCACCCACAGTTAAATGAATTCTGGAATCCATAAATAGTGTAAATGCTGGTGTAAGGAAAAGTAAGGGTAAGATAATTCGGAAGCTATTCTTATTCATCGGTCTATACATGGCCTTAGCTCGTTTCCATAGTACAAGTACAGCTACCAAAAGTATGATCCCAACTGACATTTGCCCCATCACATTTGCATCAAACACGACTCCACTATTTCCATCCATCTTATATCGCTCCGCTTCTTATTTGGTCTATAGATTAAATATATAATGGTTAGAATTAATTTATAATTCACTATAGTCACATAATAGATATTACTTTTGTCACCAAAAAGAGGGAGGAAGCAAAACGGTAGGGTTGTACAACAGTTGGTTCAGCGATAACCAAAATATATATATCCCTATTATCTAACGGATTATAGTAATATGAATAAGGACAATTTACAGGCGAGTAAACAGTGGCTGTTTAGTCACAACCAAGTCTAATTCTATTTGCTATCATGATTAACGTAAGGGGTTAAGAAAGATGAAATTCAAAGTAAGTAAACTATTTACCCACTACTGGAGCCCATATATCGCCATGGGTATTGCCGGTATACTCTCTGCTTTATATTTTGGTATTACCCATACCGTATGGGCTGTGACAGGCGAATTCACTCGTCTTGGAGGTCATATCCTACAACTCTTTGGGGTAGATATTTCGGATTGGGCTTATTTTAAGCTAGTGGGCATGAATGGATCGACATTAACTAGAACCGATGGCTGGATCGTATGGGGAATGTTTATCGGCGCACTAGTGATGATTCTATTTAGCAATAATTTTAAGATTAGAGTCCCGAGACAAAAACGTCGTTACGTACAAGGATTTATTGGCGGCATCATCGCTGGTTTGGGGGCAAGGATGGCTTTAGGCTGTAACTTAGCTGCTTTCTTCACTGGCGTTCCACAATTTTCACTACATGCTTGGATTTTCATTGTCGCGACTGCGATTGGTACCTATTTGGGTGTTAAAGTAGTGAATACCAGATGGTGGAAAGGTAAGCCTGTTTTACAAAAAGGAAATACAGCGGTACGCGCCAGCAAGCCAAGAAAGATTCAGCCGTATATTGGCACTGTCGTTGCAATCGCTTATGCAGGTCTTATTATTTACTTCTTCTCTACTGGTCAAAACATGCTGGGCGTTGCTGCTATATTCGGCGCAGCCTTTGGTATTTTGATCGAAAGAGGACAAATCTGTTTCACATCTGCATTCCGTGATTTATGGATCAGCGGTAGAGCTACGATGACCAAAGCAATCACGCTTGGTATGGCAATCAGCTCCGTTGCGACGATTATTGTTATATTGGCATATGGAATCGATCCGATTACCAAAATTGCTGCTCCAAGTACACTAGTCGGTGGTATTCTGTTTGGTATCGGTATTGTACTAGCTGGTGGCTGTGAGACAGGTATGATGTACCGACTAATGGAAGGTCAAGTTATCTTCCTACCTGTATTTATGGGTAACATCTTGGGCGCTACTGCACTTGCTTATGCTTGGGATCATCTTGGTGTCTTCAACCTACTTGTTAAGAGTGGTAAACCGATCAATCTAATCACAACTATGGGACCTACAGGGGCTATTCTATTAACCTTGGGTCTGTTAGGATTAAGCTATGCAGTCGCCGTGTATTGGCAAAAGAATTACCGATTCGGAGTCGGATTTAAGAAAGGGGTTAACAAGAATGTCAATTGATTTCACATTAGATCTTAGAGGAGAACCTTGTCCCTATCCAGTTATCTATACGCTCGAAACCTTGAAGGATATGCAAAAAGGCCAACTGCTACAAGTTATAGCAGACTGCCCCGCAGCATTCATTAACGTACCAGAAGAAGTCGTTAAACATGGCTATACACTTGCTAAAGAGCCAGAAAAGAATGGACAAGAGCTTCTATTTTATATCATTGCTTAATAGCAGCGAAAACGCTATGTTATAGGCGAATTAACCTAACAAAGGTCAACCAGTAATCACTGGTTGACCTTTTTATATGAAGAGCAGCTAATTTACACTATCGGAGTGTCCACTTTCTTGACAGAGGACCATATCCCCTATCGCAAATATTCTATTGCTCATTCGCTTGATGTACCTTTAACAGCTTACCTTTGATCGTCGTTTGCTTCATGACCTTGATGACAAGCGGGCCTTTGCCGTTAAGAATATCCACGTAAGAGACGTTATCCTGGATTGTAATAATCCCAATATCCTCTGCCGATACACCATCAATTTTAGCAATCGTACCTACAAAATCTACGGCTCTTATTTTCTTTTTCTTGCCACCATTAAAATAGAGCTTCATGATTTCCTTGTTCAGCTCTTCATTCTTATCCTTCTTGAGAACGGGCTGAACCTTCATTTTCTTTTCAAAGGCAGGCTTAGCGCCGGAAACCTCTTCTCTTGAAGGGAACTCATCTCTGCGGATTTCAAAACCAATATAAGCCTCAATATCAGCCAGAAATCTATCTTCATGCGGTGTGACAAAGCTGATCGCCTTGCCTGTTTTGCCAGCGCGACCCGTTCTTCCGATCCGGTGTACATAGCTTTCTCTCTCAAGAGGAAGATCGTAGTTGATGACATGGGTTATATTGTCCACATCAATACCTCTCGCTGCTACATCAGTTGCGATAAGGAAGCGGAATTCCCCTCTTTTGAACTCATTCATTACGCGGAATCGATCGTCCTGCATCATGCCCCCATGGATTTTGTCACAAGGATAACCCAATTGATTCAATTCTTTATATAAAGTTTCTACATGTTCTTGCGTTCGGCAGAAAACAATGCAGCTGTCCGGATTCTCTATGATCGTTATGTCTTTAAAAAGACCCAGTTTATCATTTTCTCGAACCACATAAAGAGAATGTTCGATCTGATCGGTCTTTCTTTCCTCTGTTTTGATCTCAATATCGAGAGGATCATTCATATACCGATGACATAATCTCTCTACGTCTTCAGGCAGTGTCGCGGAGAACAACATGGTCATGCGATCTCTAGGTAGCTCATCAATAATTGCGCCTACTTGATCGATGAATCCCATACGGAGCATCTCATCAGCTTCATCAATGACAAGATACTTTAACCGATCTAGTTGCAGCGTCCCCTTCTCAATATGGTCGAGCACACGGCCTGGTGTACCAACGACAACATGACTCTTTTGCTTCAATTCAGCTTTTTGCTTCGCAAACGGACTTTTGCCATAGACAGCAGTTGCTTTAATCCGTTTAAATCTCCCGATATTCGTGATATCTGCTTTCACTTGATCAGCAAGCTCACGTGTCGGTGTTAAGATTAAGGCTTGCGGTTTGTTCTCTTCCCAATCGACCAGTTCACAAAGCGGAATCCCGAAGGCTGCTGTTTTACCGCTTCCTGTTCTGGCTTTAACGGTAAGATCTCGCTCTTCTAGTGCAATCGGTATCACTTTACTTTGTACGTCTGTCGGCTTATCATAACCCAAGCTATCTAACGCTCGAATGATTTCTTCACTTAATTTATAGTCTTTAAAGCTACTTCCACTCATATGTGAACCCCTTTTATTGTGTATAATTTGGCTGATACTTCTTATTATACTTCTTTTTAGGTTCACGACCTATTCATGATACGACAAAGCTATGATTCTACACTAAGCTAGGCAGGCATTATCATAACAATAACCATCGACGAAGCTTATAAATAGAGGCGATTAGGAACCTAATGAGGTTGCTGAATCGCCTCTTTTTGTTAGATGAAATCATTTCTTATCATGACTTTCTGACATTTGTCATAGGAAACAGGTGACATTGACGACTAACTGACAGTTGCGCTCATCCCCTACAATAAGGACATAACAAGTGAAACACACCATAACAAATAAGGATGATGAGCCATGACATTCATAATCGAAGCTAAGAACGTAGTGAAGCAATTTGGCAGCTACCGAGCTGTTGATCAAATAAATTTGAAGTTTGAAGCAGGAAAAATAAGCGCATTACTTGGCCCAAACGGAGCAGGTAAAACGACTACAATATCGATGATTCTTGGCTTAATTAAGCCAACCTCTGGTGAAATTAGCGTGCTTGGCAAGCCTGCAGGAACAAGTGAATTACGGCAGCGTGTAGGGGCATTGATGCAGGAGGTAAAGGCAGCCGACGGATTAACAGTGGTGGAAGTACTGAAATTGTTCCGTAGCTATTATGCGAATCCAATGTCCTTAGAGCAGCTTCTAGACATTTCCGGTCTTCACTCAGAAGCTAAGCGTCGTGCATCCACGCTCTCTGGTGGGCAGCGTCGCAGACTTGCTTTTGCTCAAAGTTTAATTGGCAATCCTGAGCTGATCGTGCTTGATGAACCAACGGTGGGAATGGATGTCGAGGCGAGAATACGCTTCTGGGACACGATTCGGGCATTGGCAGCTAATGGACGCTCTGTATTGCTCACGACACATGATTTGCATGAGGCAGATGCAGTTGCTGATCATATCAGCATTATCGCAGGCGGTCGAATCGTAGCTGAAGGAACTCCGCAAGATTTGAAGAAACAAAGCGCACTTCGTACCGTATCGTTCCAAGCCATACACCCACCTCAAGAAGATGAATTACGTAAGCTACCAGGTGTTGAGAAAGTGGAGATGCTTCAATCCCGTATCTGCTTACATGTGAAACAAACAGATGAACTACTTACTCTCTTATTGCAGCAGGACTGGGGCGTATCCGATATCGAAGTCCACGCAGCTAATTTCGAAGATGCATTCCGGTCACTTACGAAATAATCAAGTAAACCAAATAAAACTTATTAAACTAACTAAAACATCATTCCAGGAGGAATTCACCATGAATATGAACATGTTAATTAGCCAAACAAAAGCCGAAAGCTTACGTATTATACGCAGCCCTTTTTTCCTACTATTCTCGATCTTAATGCCGCTTGCTTTCTACTTCTTATTCGCAAGTTTAAGCGGTGCCAATAAAACGATTGAATCCACAACGTATGCCCAATATTCCTTAATGTCGATGACGGCATTCAGCTTGATCAGCACAGCAATGAGCCAATTCGGAATCCGTATTTCTTATGAGCGTCGCGATGGTTGGGTTCGTCTGCTCAAGTTAACTCCACTTAAGTCATCCATCTGGATTGGCAGCAAAATGATTGCACACATGGGTGTTCACCTTCTTACGATTCTCGTTATTTTCTCTGCTGCACACCTTGCTTATGAATTGGATATGACATTAACAGAGTGGGTCCTATGCGGCTTATGGTTATGGCTCGGTAGCTTGCCGTTTCTAGCAATCGGCGCTTTGCTTGGTACGATGAAAAATGCTGATGCGGTCGTCGCTATAGCGAATGTCCTGCAGATGGCACTTGCCATTCTCGGTGGCCTCTGGATGCCGCTTCAAGGACTGCCTAACTGGATTCAGCAAATCGGAGTATGGCTACCATCTTACCGTTACGCGCATGGTGCGTGGAATATGTTAAGCGGAAGTGCGCCAGTATCGCTCGATTGGGCAATTCTTCTCGGCTGTGGAATCGTGTTTATGGTATTATCGGGATACATACTAAATCGACGGGAAGCAGTGTAAATGAAACCCATTCGAGACAAATTATTTCCGGCAAATGAAGGCCTCTTACCTCTCATCTCTCTTGCTAATCTATCAGTACCCTTATTCTTACTTCTTCGCGAGCCACCCCTGAAACTTGGGATCGGGCTCGCTTTGCTGCTTGTATTCATTGTAGTATACCGAGAGCAATTCTGGAGAAAAGCGTATGTACAGCTATTTATCATCATTCAACTGGCGATTGTTTTGGCTTTCATTACTTTCTACCATCCTTTCTATGCCTATATTGCATTTCTCATTGCTTTACCGCTGAGCAGGCAAAGTTTACGATTTATAAGTATAATCGCGGTTATTTTTGCCGTCTTGGGCGTGGTGCTTGCCTTCCCTCTTTATACCAAAATGGGTGTGGTGCTTCCGCTCATTTTATTACCGCCAATGTTTGGCATATGCATCATGCCGTTTATCATCCGCAGTCAGATGCAGATGGCTGAGCGGCTGAAGGCAGCGACCGAGCAATTGGAACGAATGGCACAGCAGGAAGAGCGTCAACGTATTGCGCAAGAGCTGCATGATACACTTGGTCATACGTTGTCTCTGATTTCTCTCAAGGGAGATTTAATGAGTAAATTGATTAAGCGTGCACCAGAAAAAGCGCTTGAGGAAGCACATGAGATAAGCGAAACAGCAAGAGCTGCTCTTAAGCAAATGCGAGAGCTTGTGACAACGATGCGTGTTGTAAGGTTGCATGATGAGTATACTCATGCCAAGGCCTTGTGCGCAGCGGCAGGGATTTCAGTTAAAATTACAGATTCGTGCTATGGAACGGATTTCGATCAGGATACAAGGAGCGGTGCACCCACCTCCAGTTTCGAACGCTTGCCGCTTTCACCACTGCAGGAGTCAATCCTTGCTATGTGCTTTCGGGAGACGTTAACAAACGTCGTTCGTCATAGCCGTGCGACTCATTGCAGCGCTACGCTTGAAATTGAAGACGGATTGGTGCGGCTGACGATTGCCGATGATGGGGCTGGAATCGATCAAGAACGTATGAAGCAGGCAAACGGAAGTGGAATCGTTGGACTCAAGCAACGACTTGCACTCGTGGATGGGTACTTGACTCTAGATTCGGAGCCGGACCAAGGAACTAAGCTCACATTACATATTCCGCGAACAATACGTAATGAAAGGATAGGTGCAACAGGATGATTCGTGTCATTCTTGGAGAAGATCAGAAGCTATTGAGAGTCGCGTTAGCAACTCTTTTATCGCTGGAAGACGATATAGAAGTAGTAGGACAAGCCGAGAATGGGGAAGAGGCGCTCGCACTTATTCAGAAGGAAGAGCCCGACATTGCTATCCTCGATATAGAAATGCCTTTAAAAACGGGACTGGACGTTGCTGAAGCCGTCAATAAGCTAGGGTTAACTTGCAAGGTGCTAATACTCACCACGTTTGCGCGGCCGGGATATTTTCAAAGGGCGATGACAAGCGGGATCGGTGGATATCTATTAAAAGAAAGCACAAGTGACCAATTAGCCGATGCCATCAGGCAAGTATATGAAGGCAAGAGAGTGATCAGCCCAGAGCTATCACTCGCCGTCTGGGATGACCCCTGTCCACTATCTCCGCGTGAGCGGGAGGTGCTGCGTTACGCTGCACAAGGGATGACGCTCCAAGACATTGGCGCAGCTCTATTCTTGTCGCATGGCACCGTACGCAATTACATGTCTGAGGCCATCAGCCGAGTTGGCGCACATACCCGAATCGAGGCGATCACGATCGCCCGCGATAAAGGCTGGCTGGATTAATAGGATCACTTAGACTCCCAAATCGACAGTTGTACATTGATTATAGTTTGCTAATCTATGAATAGCTTGAACAAGACTGTCTTGATAGAGATCTTGCGATTGAACACTGTCCTCCCACCACAAAGACTTCAATGTTAAGGTCTTCGTTTTCTTATCCGTACTCAATTCAATTCGTCCAATCAGTTTAGCATCGCACAAAATGGGTAATACATAATAGCCGTATTTTCTTAACTCGATTGGTGTATATACTTCCCATTTGTAATCAAAATCAAATAACACAGCGATAAACTTACGATCCCATAACAGATTATCAAGAGGCGCAAGAAATCGGATTGTCCCACTGGACTCGGGTTTCTTCTGCATGACCTCTTCTAACAGCGGGATATTCTTCCGATCTATATATACAGGGTGTTTTAAGCCATCTACTTGCAATTCAGCAATCTTATCGTCCTGAAGCAAGGCTACGAAAGCTCTCTTACGCTGTTCACTCTTAAAATTATTAACACCCAGCCAAGCATCACTAGGTCTGTTCCAAAGCACGCCAATACTATTCATTCGCCTCAGCACTAGCCATTGCTCGTATGCTTCATTTGTTTGGTTAGGATCTGAAGCCGTATATAGTTGACTCGGAATATGTCGCTCTGCTAAACCATAATACCTGCGAGTGCCCTTCTTATGATGAACAACAGCAAGCCCTGCATAGCACATACATTCTAGTGCCGCCTTCGCAAGACGTTGTGGGCCATAATGCCAGCTAACCTTCTCTTCGAGAGCAAAGTCAGATGAACAAGCAGATTCATGCTCATGTAAATCATTCGTTATTTGCTGTATGACCTCGCTGTACTGTTCACACCAGGATAGAAATTTTTGTCGGTATCTCGAAAAATAAGGCCAGTCTTCAACAGTGCAGATGGACATACACTTATCCCATACATCAAACAGACTTCGATTCTTGTATAAGAAGGTATCAATATCACCTTTGAGATAAGTAGGGCAACGAGCCTGAAGCACGAGATCTGGATTTCTCCCTACCACATCAAGAGGATCGTATTGTATACAGCCAACCTTACGGATATACGCTACGATCTGATTCTGATCTAAGGCTGTCTCGTCCGTCAAATGATGGTATGTAACTAGGAATTGCCGTAATTGCTCTCTCGTTATCGTCATTGATTTCATTTTAGCACCAACCTTATTTAATCTATCCATCTACCTGTAATTTAACATATCACTTGTAATCTCCTGCTATAATCCTATACAATAAGAACATATATTCGTAATAGAGGTGACGAAATGATCGACACAGCTTCAGTTAAGGTCAAAATTGAACCCTTACATACCAACGAGAAGAAGCGATTTTTCAGTGCAGTGAATAAAGCTTTACGAAGTAGAGAGCCATATTTTTACCTAGAAGGAGATATTACTTACAGTATTTCACATGAAAATACCTACCTTATGATTTCTGCAGCAGAAGAATCCTCCTTACCCAATGCAAGCATATATCCAGTTCTCATGAACCAATATGGAGAGGCTGATATGACTTGTGTAAAGAATAGCGCGCTCAATCCTAGAGTTAAGATTTTTAATATGGGCTGGCAAATGGATAAAATTCGAGTGGATAAACGATGATGCGTGGTAGAAGAAATATATGCCTAGCCTGAAACATGCAAGATCTACTTGCGCAGAAAACTTACATCAAAAAAAGAAGCTTACCCCTTAAAATAGATAACTCTACTTTGGGGGCAGGCTCCTTGAGTCCCTGTTTACTTATTGAATGTCTAATTGTTTACATGGGTGTCTAGTTAATTATTGAATGTCTAGCTCCATACATGGAATCCCTTGTTCAATCTCATGGAGATTGTACTCTAACCATGCCTTCTTATCTTGATCGGCTGAATTACCGAACTCTTCAAATAGCAATAAGAAAAGCTCCAAACGACGCTTCTCAATGAATAACGGCAGATGAACGAGCCACTTGGAATCCAATTGATACTCACGATTGTATCCTTTCATGAAGGATGTTAGAATCCCGTTCGCTAGTTCGGATATTCGCTCCTTGTCGTATTGCAGCATGCTGCGGTTTCCAAACACTGAACCATAATAGACCGCCATCGCAATGTCCTGCAAGAAATAATCATACCCACAATCGTCGAAGTCAAAGGCAATCATTTGCCCATTATGTACATGAAAATTTCCATGATGCAGGTCGCGGTGACATAAGCCATAAGCACCTGCTTCATGCGGAAGTGCATTAATCTGCGCATCTACTTGGAGTAGCTTCTCGTAAGCCATCTTCTCGATCTCACTAAACTTCGATAGATCGAAATCGATCTTATCCTGATGTGGTCTCGGGATCATGCCTTCTGGCAACTCATAATTCTGCTCCAAAGCATGCATGGTTCCCGTGATTTCTCCCCACTGCTCGAATAACTGTGGTCCCCAATCCTTATGTCTTGCATCAATATGTCCACCGGGTGCTTTCACGAATAAAGTCAGAATGAACGTCTCATTCTCTCTAGAAATACACTCCATCAAATTACCCGAATCAAAAGCAACTGGGCTCGCGATTTGTACCCCATGCTTAGCCAGATAGTCCATAAAATGCATCTCTGAGGCCATCAGTTCAACTGAACGGTGAGAGTCATGCGTGACACGCAGAATGAGAGCTCTACCTTCACGTTCAAAACCATAGATCACATTTTCAAAGCCGCCAATATGCTTTAACGCTTCCTTCTGTATTCCAATGATATGAGCTGCTTTAGTCAGCATTTCATCATCAAATCGATTTTCCCAACTTGGCACTACAACAACCACCTTTCAACAACTAGTATGTGAATTCAACTTCATACACCCTCGCTTTAAATCCTATTTAGGAATGAATCAGCAATGGTAAATAGAGCATCCTCCCAATCAGGAGAAATGATTAGCTTATGTCTTATCCCTGGTTGGTAAAGTTACCTGCATCCCTGTTATCGCTAGCTTAACGTTCTCCGGTAATGGATAGGGATAATTCAGATCCACCCCATGTCCCATGTGCGTATAAATCACTTGCTCAGCTCCTAGCTCTTCAACAAGCTGCGCTGCCTCTACCATATCGTACACAGAACGTGATGCAAACTCGGCTTCCTCATAGTAGAAGCTTGTCCCTAGAATAAGAAGGTTCAAATCCATTAAGAATTCTTTCTGCTCCGATTTTAGATCAATCGCATCCGAGCAGTACGCAAAGCTGAACGCATCTCGAGTGAAACGATACGCATACGAATAACCATTCTTTCCATGGCACACCTTACACCAAGTGATCCTCCAACCACCGAAGCAAAGCGTCCCCTCTTGCGATTGAAGTGATTCTAGTGCTATATATTTCATATGATTGGTTAACCAAGGATATTGTCCATTAATGATAGCGAGTACCTCTTGTGGAGCAAAGATGCTCCCTGTATTCCCCGTCCACCGGCAGGCATCCACCCATTCGGGTAACCCTCCGATATGATCAAAATGTGCATGTGTGATTAGCGCCCGCTCCATACCTCGCATGTGAAGAGCCTCTGTTTGCACGCGCCAATCAGGACCGCAGTCGATCAGTAAATCACCTTCATCCGTACGTAATAGGACTGACGAGCGGTAACGCCGATTCACGCCAGTACGACGTGCTTCCGTGCAAATTTCACAATCACAATATACCCGAGGAACTCCCATTGCATCTCCGGTTCCTAGAAATTGTAGAATCGATTCTGACATACGTTACGTCTCCTCACATATGGCGGTACACATACACCTTCGTTTGGTATAAATCCCGACAAGTAATGACTCGTTCAGGCTCCCAATCAGGAAGCACAAAGCAAACACTGATCATATACGCTCCCGGTTTTAATTGCTCACGAAGTAATGGGCTTAACTTTCGCATCGCCCCAGGAAAGAGGTAGCAGACGACTAGATCTGCATTATGATAAGCGCAAGTGTAAATATCACCTCTGTTAAAAGTAACATTCGAGTGTACACGTAACCTTTTAACGAGCTGAGATACTCCTAATGGAATCCATGAATTCTCGATCCCTTTCACCTGCCATGAAGGACATGCTTTTGTCAGATGAAATGCTAGTGTCCCCCAGCCAGAACCTGCTTCTATCACGGAACCTCCGCTACCGATTCGATTCATTTCACCTACCACTACTCGCCGAACGGCAAAGGATGAAGGCATCGGAGATATCCCATTTCTTAAGCTCCTATATACAATGGACAATATGGCAAGTAACACAATTGCTACTACGAATAAAGATACGATTGGATAGATTAATGCTGCCATAATGAATTCCCTATACCCCCCTTTATACTTGAGGATAGCACTCTAGTTGGTGGCATCGTTATTTATATGATATCTGTACTGAGTCGCTTGTTCACTCCAGTCCCAGAATCGCTTAGCATCTTCAGATGAGCCAGCTCGCTGTGACACCGGAGCTACTTTACGTTTGAAATAATACTGTCCCGACTTCCCTTCCACATCACTTGAGGTTGCCAAATACAGCGCAGTCGCTGACCCTTGTTCTGGAGTGAGAAAGAATGGTTTAAGTAGCTTATGAATAAAAGCACCGAATCCAGTTTGACGGTCAACCCCGATCTGAGTGGATACTGCGCCGGGATGCAAGGCATTAACCGTAATCGAAGTATTCTTCAACCGATTCGCCAGTTCCTTCATGAACCAAATATTCGCAAGCTTGGAGCGACCATATGCCGCCCAAACCGTGAACTTCTTCGACATATGTATATCCTCATAATTCATGCGCCCTATTTTGTGAGCCCCTGATGAGACGATAATAATGCGGCCTGCTTGGCTTTGCTTCAAGAGAGGGATTAGCAATCCTGTCAGTACAAAATGCCCAAGATGATTCACTCCAAGCTGCTGCTCAAAGCCTTCCTTGGTTTGTTCTCGTTTTAAGGTGACGACACCAGCATTGTTAATCAGTATATCAATATGCTGACATCTCTCTGCAAGATCAGCAGCAGCTCTGCGAACACTGTCCAGCGATGCTAGATCACAAATCACAAGCTCAGCATCCTTCCGACCGCTTCGACCGTTCACATACTCAACAGCTAATCGACCTTTCTCCGCGTTACGCGCAAGCAAGTAAACCTTCATTCCATACTCGGAAGCCAGCAGAGCAGCAGTTGCTTTACCCATACCACCGCTTGCTCCTGTAACAACGGCTATTCGCTGGACAGTTGACGAAACAGACATTCGGACATTTGACATGCAATTACCTCCTAATGATGGCACTAACCCAGCCGTATATAAACCGTAAGCTTACTCTTTACTCCGCTTTAAATATCGTGTGAATCCATATCGATTACAATATTAGGGCAATTTATTACGGATAACAATTCATCTAAACTTGTTACTTCAAAAGGACAAACTACACCTTTCACGTTTTTGTGTTGAGCAATTTTTGCTAATGATGCCGTAACCATTGCTGTTGTATGATAATCAGAAAAAGTAGATAAAGATAATATTTTTACCCTCTTTTTATTATCAACTATTCCTTTTACCTCAACAGTAAGAAAAGCATTTTCATTTTTATTAGGATTATGTTTTACTAGCTTAGAAAGAAATTTATTATTAACCTTATGAATAATTCCAATGAAGCCTATTTTTCTTAGTAAAGACACCTGTTTATTGAAAGCATTAATATTCCAAGAAGTCCAATAGTTTATAGGCTTAGTTGTTAATTTGTCTTTTAATAGAATTCTCTCTGAATGATCTATAAGCCTTACTTCTTTTTCCTTATAGTGATTAAGAAAATACATTTTTCTTTTTTTAGTAAATCCAGATATAACTTTGTTTTGAAAATTTATTGGTTGAGCAATTATCTTTAACATATCTAAAATCCCAGATACTCCCGCTTTAGCATTCGTATTTTGTAATAATCCAACGCTTACTTCTTCTACTTCTTGAAAATTTGAGACAGCTTCTTTTACCATTAAACCTGATAATCCAGGGAAAAATCCTGACATAATAACCGATCCTATATCATTTTTTTCTGCACTTTCATTTAGCTCATTTACTTTCTCTATAAAGTCATAAAACGGTGTAACATCTATACATAATATCTTATTTTCGATACATGATTTTTGGATATTAGGAATTATCTGTTTTAATACAACTACTACAATATCAACATTCTTAATTACTT
Organism: Paenibacillus sp. P5_B5; assembly: GCF_056400365.1. Lineage (NCBI taxonomy): Bacteria > Bacillati > Bacillota > Bacilli > Caryophanales > Paenibacillaceae > Paenibacillus > Paenibacillus sp. P5_B5. The sequence continues at coordinate 250,109 of NZ_JBFULK010000002.1, read as the reverse complement.
GTTTTACATTTTCTTCATCATTTACATCTAAATATTGAAATTGAACGTCTCTGTTAAAAGAGTCTGCTAATTTCTTTCCTCTTGTAGTCTTATAATCTGTTACTATTAAATTTATTTTATTTTCAAATATTCTTAGTAACTCAATGCAAACTAATTTACCAAGAGCGCCAGATGCTCCAACAACCATAATTTTTTTCATGATTTTTAATACCTGCTCCTCATTAGAACTTTATTAAATTTTAACCTATTTCATTACGGTTTTATTTAAATCTTCTTTAACTATCATAAGTATCTGTCATTTGAAATACAAATGATGTTCCACCACGCTTGCGAGGTTTGCGTTCTGTAATACCACGTTTCCCTTTTCAGAGTATAAGAAAAAGGTCTCGTCTATTTCAACGAAACCTTAATCCATTCGTTCCCTTTTCAAGTTCGGTAAAGAACTGTATTTGTTGTATCCGAAAATGCTGGAGAAAGTTGCATATATCTTATAGTGCAAATCCTACTAGAAGGATAATAACCGCAAAAATCATGCGATAGATGGCGAAAATTCGCATTGGCTTTCTTTGAAGATAGGAAATAAATTGTTTAATAACGACTAGAGCAACGATGAACGATACGACGAAGCCGACGATGAGTGAAATAATCTCTTGCGATGTTAGAACCGCGAATCCGCCAATCTTCACAAGCTTCAAGAAGCTCATGCCGACCATAACGGGAATAGCTAAGAAGAATGAGAATTCAGCAGCTGCCACCGTAGACAGACCAGATACCCATCCACCGATAATAGTCGAGGCCGAGCGAGACATCCCCGGAATAATGGCTAAACATTGGAATAATCCAATGATCCATGCTTGTTTTACCGTGACCTTTAATTCATGACCCTCTGCCCTGTTGTTACGAAATTTATTCTCAGCGTAGATCATCAAGACCCCACCTACGAATAAAGTGATGGCAATCGATACTGTATTGAACAGGTATTGCTCCGCTATATCATCAAATAATATGCCTAGGACCCCACCAGGAATACAAGCAATCACAATCATCAGCCAGAATTTGAATCCTGACTTCTCATATCCAACCTTCTTAGGAAAAAAGTTAACTAAAGTTCCTTTGATTTTTTGCCAATAGAGAACGACTACTGCAAGTATGGCACCAAGCTGGATGACATAGGTGTACATCTCCACATAATTTGGTGTTGTCCCTTCAAAGCCCATTAAATTTTGAAAAATAACCAAATGTCCCGTTGAAGATACAGGCAGAAACTCCGTTATGCCCTCAACAATACCTAAAACAATCGATTTTAAAATAAACCATAAATTATCCATTATCTAAATATCCACCTTTTTGAAATAAAGAATAGTTGCTGCGAATCCCACAATTGCTGTAACAAAAATTGAAATAAACGAATAGATCGGCGAATATTCAGGGACGAACTGATTCTCTGCGATAAGTAGCACAGCTGACCAAGGATATAACGCTTTATACTCGTTGTTTATAATCATGAGATTAATCATCGTGAGTACAGCTGTAAAAATAATTGTTGGCACAAAATTCTTGAATAGCAGCGTTACAAATACGACAGGTGTCGAAAGTAGAAACAATAAGCTACCGCCTATAGCATACTGCTTTAGTGATTCTAATACAACTGTAAGGCTCAGACCTTGCATTTGTCCAATGACTCCAAATCCAAACGTTAATCCCCAAGAAACAAAGGTCAATATCATAAACCAGATAAATAGCAGCATAAACTTGCTCAGAAGAAAGCTAGTTCTTGACACTGGAATGGTCAGTATACTTTTCAAAGTATCCTCTTCATATTCTCGGCTGATTAAATACGTTGTCACAACGCCAAAGATCAGAACGTTAGTCAGCATAATTTGGTTCATATTCGTGTTCGCCATAAACTCAGCAAAAGTAATGGAATCCCTTTCGATTCTACTACTATCAAGATAAGCAATAAAACTGACGATTGGAGCAGCAGAAGCACCCAAGAGACTGACCAGGAACATTTTGGCTCGCTTTAGCTTCAGGAGCTCAGTTAAGAATAAATTAACCAATCGTCCCACCTCCGATCAGCTTCACGAAGTAATCTTCAAGATTATCCTCGCTTAGAGCAATTTTGGAGACATCGATATCATGCTCTACCAATAAGCGATTAATCTGGGCTTGTTCACCGTGATGGGAGTAAACCCGAATGCAGCCTTGCTCATGTACTTCATAATCGTCAATCTGATAATGCTGCTCCATCAGCATAACTGCTTTATTCGGATTTGATACTTGAAACTCAAGATATCGACGATTTCTTCTCTGAATTTCTTGAATTGTGATTTCCTCGATCAGCTTCCCTTGATGGATAACTCCAACGACATCCGCTAGCTGCTCTATCTCACTTAGTATGTGACTAGAGATGACAATCGTTACACGCTTCTCTTTGCACAAATCGGTTAAAAAGCTGCGCATCTCTTGTATACCGATCGGATCAAGACCGTTAATGGGCTCATCCAGAATCAATAGCTCTGGTTCATGCATAATAGCGGCTGCTATCCCTAGCCGTTGCTTCATGCCCATGGAATATTGAGATACCAATTTCCGAGGTTCCTGATCGAGACCCAATCTAGCAAGAGCATACTCGGCAGCATCTGAGCGGTGAACTCCCCGCAGGCGTGCTAGAATATCAAGATTCTCCCTTCCCGTCAGATTCTGATAGAATCCTGGAGCTTCAATGATCGAACCAATCCGCCCATAGATTTGCTTGCTATTCGACGACTGTACCGGCTTACCAAAAAGCTGAATTTCGCCAGAGGTTGGCTTCACCAGCCCCATAATCATACGAATTGTCGTTGTCTTACCAGCACCATTACGTCCTAATAGCCCATAGATGCATCCTTTAGGAACATGAAGATTAACTGCATCAACCGCTATTTGCCCATCATACTTCCTGGTTAGCGCCTTGGTTTCTAGAATCCACTCCTGCACCCGTAATCACTCCTTGTCATCTCTGTTGTTATACGACTTATAGTTCAATTGTACTTAGCAGTTCTGACATGGAGCTTACGCAATTCTTACTTTTTCTTACTTTGGTTAACTTCGATTCTTTGCTATTTCGGAAGAGAAACTCGTACAGCCGTTTTCACATATGGCTTGCTCGTCATCTGAATGGCTCCATTCATCTTCTGTACCAAATCCTTGGCAATAGCCAGACCCAGTCCATGCCCCTTCGTCGATCTTGAAGAATCCACTTTATAAAGGCGATCGAACGCTTTATCTATTTCCTCAGCTGCAAGCCCGGTACCCTTATCCCATACTTCAAAATGAACATATGCCTCGTCGGTCCAAGCTGTTACACCAATGAATCGACCGTCTTTACCATATCGCATCGCATTCTGAAGCAAATTGCTCAAAATACGTTTTACCGCATGCGGGTCGCCTACAATATAGCTTTCATCATCCGGCATATCGACCTGCAGCTCTATATTTGCTTGCTGTAGTATAGGAATAAAGCCAATCAGCTCACTTCGCAACAGCTCGTAGAGATCAATTGGCTCAGAGACTAGCTGCATTTCGTCAGCATCTAGCTGGGCAATCGTAAACAGCTCGTCCATATATTCCTTTAATGAGTAGGCTTTATTACGTGCAATCTGTAAGTATTCATCCGCCTCATGACCAGCCTTACCTTCATAGAGAGCATCCAAGTAACCTAACACGGAGGTCAAGGGTGTACGCACATCATGTGATAAGTTCGATAGCAGCTGTTTCCTTGCCTTCTCCGTTCGAAGCTGTTGGACTTGAACCTTCTGATAAGAATCTACAAGTTCATTAATCTTAAAAATTAAGGGAGCAATCGACTCCTTAGCTCCTACATGAATCCTGCGATTTTCATTACCTGCAATAATGTCCTCTAGCGTATGTAAAGTTTCCTGAATGCGGCTCCGACTCTGTCGTTCACGATAAATAAAGAATGATATAACAAACACTAGTATGACAATAAACCAGATCCATTCGTTACTCATGACCCGCATCTCCATTAAATTTATAGCCCATTCCCCATGCAGTCACGATATAGATAGGGTTCTCAGGGTCTGGCTCCAGCTTCTTACGTAGTCTTCTAATATGTACCATAATATTGTTATCATCATAAGCGTACTCATCCTGCCATACGTTCTGATAGATTTGCTTCTTCGTAAAGATCTGCCCCGGAAAGGAAGATAGAAAATACAGCAAATCATATTCCTTGCCTGTCAGTCCAAGATCTTGTCCCTTATAAGTGGCACGCATATGCGCAGGATCAATCACAAGTGGACCATAGGTTCTGCAATTGGGCTTTGCTTCAGCAGCACCTAACACCATATAACGACGAATCAAGGATTGCACTCTGGCCGTTAATTCAGACAAGCTAAATGGCTTGGTGATATAGTCATCCGCTCCTGACTTCAGCCCCAGCACCTTATCCATCTCATCACTTTTGGCTGTGAGCATAAGAACGGGTGTGTTCTTGTTCTCCCTAATGCGAGCAAGAGCTGTAATCCCATCCATTACAGGCATCATAACGTCCAAAATAATGAGATGGTAGTCACGATGATGTAGAAGCCTTAAGCCTTCTGCCCCATTATGAGCGACCTCTGCCTCGTACCCTTCCATCTCCATACACTTCTTAAGCAATCTGCATAAATCCGTATCATCATCTATGATTAGAATGTTTGTGGACATGACTAAGCCTCCGATCCATCTTCAAGCACAATTCTAGTATAACGAAATTGAGATTCGTAACCAAGCAGTCCTCGTTGTGCCGTCTTTACAAAGGCGAGTACGTTTCTTAAGGTGATACTTAGCAAGCCGATAGATATAGATGCTATATCAATCAAATAAAGGCTCATTCCCCTTGTAACAAGTAGGAATAAGCCTTTTACACAAACCTTCAGTTGTACTTTAAGCCTCTACATAATGCTCTTTACAGAAAGTCGTTAACGCTGCTTCTTCGTCTTCTTCCATATCGAAGTCGAGGTATAGATCGGTCGTTTTCTCGTAAAAATCATATTTGGTAATACGTAATTGATCACCATCCACTGCAAAAATAACTCTTACATAGACGCCATTCTCTGAATAAAGCTCATCATCCTCCGGAACGTCTAGATCAATCAAAAATTCATATCTTTCTCCAGATAAAATCCCAAATGGGTCTTTAACTAGTTCTACGCTGTATTCTTTGATGTTCAGCATGTCCTCATCCTTTCAACAATTCTAACCTCTATTATACACACTCTCGCATGTGATGATGCTGAAGAAATTACAGTAAGCCAAGCTCGGCTTTAATCCCATTCACAATTTGCTTGGCTACGCGCCACTGGAACTCATCCGTAAACATGATCGCTTCTTCTTCAGGGTTGGTCAAAAATCCAATTTCGAGTAGGATCGCCGGCATCGTCGTCGTGCGTGTCACGTTAAGATCGGTTTGCTTAACTCCTCGATCTTTGAACTGTGTACCTTGCAGCAAATACTTATGCATCGTTTCTGCAAAAGCTAGGCTTTCACTCCGGGTATAATGCGTCTCTGTTCCGCGTGCAATCGGATTGCGATCCTCCACACTATTCGTATGAATGGAGACGAATAAATCTGCATTTGCGTTATTCGCAATAGGAGCACGGGCTGACAGCGCTAGTTCAACATCCGTATCTCGTGTTAATAGAATATGGAGCTTCTTTTCTTGCTTAGCTAGTTCGGCAACCTTCATTGTGATCGCTAGGTTCAAGTCATCTTCATGTAGATTTCGAACACTAACGGAGCCCACTTTGCCGCCATGACCTGCATCTAGAACGACCGTATAGCTGTCTTTGGGCTTCACAGGAATCGTAGGTGTAGGCGGCCCAGGATTACTAGGATCTACTGGATCTACTGGATTTATAGGATCTACCGGGTTAATCGGTTTCACAGAGCCTGTACCACCCGGTGTTGTTACTGTCGACTTACTAAACGCAATGGATATCAGTCCCTTGCCATCTCGTGTCATCTTATAATCTAGTTTATCCTTCATGTCTACAACAAAACGAGTCGTATTAGGCGATGTACTAAACATCGAAAAACGAATAATATAAATGGAGGCATGGTTCGTTATCGCGCTTTCCCCTTGACCAAGCGGCTGAAACCCAAATTTGCGACTGAATTCATCAGAGAAATAAGCATTAGGGATGTCAATGACAATACGATTGGGCTCTGACAACACCATAATTTTAGGTTCCACATCACGATCCAGCGTAATATTTAAGCGATCATTTACAAAGACAAGATCTTTCACTGAGCGGTCATCGGAACTGACATTAGGACCACTGGGATTTTTAGGCGTCGATAAATGAACGGATTTGGTCGCGTTATCCCATCCAACCTCAAGTCCCAAGCTTTCTCCAACAAACCTCAGCGGGACTATAGTCACGCCATTAACAATCGTTGCTGGAACATCAAGCTTAACCACTTGTTTATTTACGAGTGCCTCTTTCTTATCTATTGTAAGTATAATCGTTTGTTTACTATTACTAATTGAGATTGTCTTCGTTTCATGCTTCCAACCAACTGTATAACCTAGTTTCTCAGAAACTACCCGAACAGGTACAAGCACAGAATTATTCATTTGAACAATAGGCTCTTGCATATGTATACGATTACCGTCTAGATATAATAAAGGCTGTGAATCCGCCTTCACCATCTGTGGCATGATAAGGCAACTTACAACTGCTATGATCATTAAGCTACAGCATAAGCGCAATCGATTTAATGGTATGATCATGGTGAATCCCTTCGTATTGTTAGTGCAATAGTAAATCTAGTATATCATCCTTCTAGTAAAGAATAGTGATACACATGTAACAGTATTGCAAATTGATAGCCAAAGAAACGCATCCGTCCATTTAGGGCGAATGCGTTTCTTCATGTGAATACGAGTGCGTATAGGTGCTATAAACTTACACTTACTCCGTATATGCAGCTGATGTATCGATACCTACTGTGCTAGCTTTAGCATCCCATGTAACTGCAAAGTCGATTGCTTTCGCAATATCTCTTAGCTTGAAGTAGTTGTTATCGTTAATGTTGTAAGCTGTAAGCTGAAGCTCTTGACCGTTCAGATACAGTTTGGACTCCGTAGATTTAGCTTCTTTAGCTGCCGGGTTAGCAGATACCGTAAGCTCGTTGCCATCAGACGTATAAGCTGCACCAGTCGTTAAACTAATCGCATTCTTAGCGCCGTCCCATGAAATTTCGAACTGCTTATCTGTTCCATTAACAACCTTTGCGAGGTCACGTAATTTGAAGTAGTTGCTACCTGCAATTTCGTAAGCTTCAAAAGCAACTTCTTTACCGTTAACAACAACTTTAGAAGCAGCAGGCTTAGCTGAAACTGCTTCAACCTTCAGTGGTTCTTCTGCTGAAGCGTTTGAACCACCTTTATTTTCGAACATGAAATAAAGAGTAGGTGATGTGAATAAGTCGTTAGATCTATAATCATCATCATAAACAATGAAGTCTAGTGTTAAAATGTTGCCTTCGACAATGTCTTTGATAACTTTATCTCCTAATGTAAACTTTGGGGCATAAACGAGACTGCCATTCACGAATTTCTCTTGATAGACCCCTCCTATAAAATCACCATCAAAAATGTTGGGATAGGAAGCAATAATGTTTGCTTTCTTATCCGTTGTAATGATTTCATAAATTGGATATGTACCATCCGCATTTTTTTGCGGCATTTCTACGACAATTATATCTAAAGGATATTCCTTGCCAGCATAACTCTTTTTTATTATTTTGTGCTCGATAAAATTGGGAACAATCAGTTTATAGCTGCCCTTCTTGTCCAAATTGATTTCCTCGCCCTTCATCTCTGCTGCAAATGCGGGCGCGGCAATGCTTGATACTAGCATTATCATCATAAGAATCATTACAAATGCTTTAAATTTTTTCATAATTACCTCCATAGAAGAATAAAACAGACATTTTAAGTCTGGTATACCTTATTCCATATAGCCAGCTGATGTATCGATACCTACTGTGCTAGCTTGAGCATCCCAAGTAACTGCAAAATCAATAACTTTCGCGATATCTCTCAATTTGAAATAGTTGTTATTGTTAATTTCATAAGCTGTAAATTGAACCTCTTCACCATTCACATAAACCTTAGCTGACGTAGACTTGGCATCCTTTGCTGCAAGGTTAGCTGATACAGAAAGCTCGTTGCCATCAGACGTATAAGCTGTACCAGTCGTTAAACTAATCGCATTCTTAGCGCCGTCCCAATCAACCTTGAATTGCTTGCCTGTTCCATTTACGACCATTGCAAGATCACGCAGCTTGAAATAGTTGCTGCCTGCAATTTCATAAGCTTCAAATGCCACTTCCTTGCCGTTAACCATAACTTTGGAAGCAGTAGGTTTCGCTGAAACAGCTTCAGTCGTTGTTGGTGTTTCCTTTTCTGTGTTGCTTGCATCACCTTTATTGACAAACATGAAATTAATATCAATTACTTCCAGTAAGACATTAGAATCTTTGTCACGGAACATTAAGTCAAAATTGAAAACCTTATCTTTGCTAAAATCTTTTAAATCTTGCTTAGTATTAAATTGTGGATTGTACAGAAGACTGCTATTCTTAAATTTTTGTTCAAAGTTGCCTATTTGACCATCATCAAAAATTCCTGGGAAGGAGATGACAGAATCAGCATTCTTATCCGTTGTCACAATTTCAAAAATGGGATAACCGCCAGTAGCATCCTTTTGCGGAGTCTCTACAACGATCACATCTAAATCATATTCTTCATCATCAACCTCTACTGTTACTGTCTTATACTCGATTAAGTTTGGAATAATAATTTTGTAGCCAGAGTTCTCATTAATAAGATTGAATTGCTCGCCTTTAATCCCCGCTGCAAATGCAGGCACTACCGCAACACTTGAAACTAGCATTGTCATCAAAAGAACCATTATAATTGCTTTAACTCTTCTCAATCTCATCTCTTCCTTCCGATACTTTATTTGTTTTATAATAGTTAAACCCTTCCAATTTTATCAGAACTTTTTACACAATACTACAAAAAATGAGTAAATGAATCAATTTCATAATACCTTTAGCTGCTTCAATCGGGAGTATATATAGATCAAAACGCTTTAATTTGTCTATATATAGTTTCAATATAACCATTTAGATCAGTTATGAAATTGATTCAAATAACAAAAAAACTGATCCCATCGCAATTGCGAACGAGACCAGCTTTGCATCATTTTATTCCATTAGGCTATTATGCTCTGATTTCAAGTAACTCATATTTAATAATGCCCATTGGAGCGTCTACACTAATAACGCTGCCTACTTTTTTCCCAAGAAGCTCCTTACCCAACGGACTCTCATAGGAAATTTTGTTTTCCATAACATCTGCTTCTTCCGTACCCACAATCTTATATTCGATTTTCTCGTTGAACTCTGTATCGTTGAGCACGACCGTGGAACCAATGCTAACCGTTGAAAGGTTGAGTGAGCTAGAATCAACAACTCTTGCCTTATTGAGCATCTTCTCTAGAATGATGATTCTCGTCTCCATGAACGACTGATCATTCTTAGCAGAGTGATATTCACTATTCTCTTTTAAGTCACCATAGCTGATCGCCAGTTTAATACGCTCCGCTAATTCTTTGCGCTTCACATACTTTAGATCATCCAGTTCAGCTTGTAATTTATCGTAACCCTCTTGCGTTAAAAGCACTTCTTCATTTGACATTTTCACAGCTCCTAATTACTTTCTATATTCAATTCTAACCGATATGAGGTAAATAAGCGAAGGATAATCGAATATTATAATCAGATTCTAATCAGGTTAGTGTTATAAATTTTTGAGATACCACACATCACAGGAGTAATGTCCCGTATCACCAAGCGGCTGATCTAGCTCAGCAAAATGATGCTTCTTATAGAATTTATTTGCCGCTTCCATGTTATTCAAAGTTTCCAGATAGCACCGATCATAATGTAGACTAGCGAACGCTAATGCAGTAGTCATCAGCTGATGAGCGATTCCAGTTCCTCTAACCTCTTGCAAGCAATACATCTTTTGCAGTTCGCAGATTCCCTCCAGATTGTCCATCGGCCCAATTCCACAGCCTCCTACAATTCTTCCCTCATGCTCAGCAACCCAATACTTAGAACCACTTGTATCATATACTTCTGATAATCGACCCAAGTACGGATCTGCCCAAGCTAGACCTTCGCGGTCCCCTCCGAATTCCTTCAAACAAGTGCGAATGACTTCTTCTATCTGCTTATTATCTTTATCTTCAATTTCCCTAATAATCATGTCATTACCTCATTTATTATGATCTCTTATCTCTCTAAATCATGCAATTTTATTGTGTTTTTGACAACTCTTTTTGACAACTCTTTTTAACAAGAAGTATAGTTCTTGAAGAGGAATTAGAAAGATTATGCTCGAACTCTTTAATGTTAAGCATTTTATAAAATTTATATATCACACAAATACAACCACTAGTGGAGGATCTGATGCTTGTTCCTGAATATCCTTTGTTGCAAAGTAGATATAGCTTATATTTTCAGAATAAAGATGGAATCATCCCGGAGAGCCTACGATTACAAGGGTCACATGTTACCGATGAGGAAGCCTTAAATGATTTCTTATCCGTATTCGCGAGTGCAATCAACTCTCCCAAAAAAGAAGTAACCGGTTCGATCTTCATCAAACGTTACGTATCCCTTGTTGCTGGGGCCCTCCATGCCTTCTCGTTGCACAATCGATGCTTAGACTTGTCATTAGATCACATCCATCTCGTCCTGAAGAAGGATAAATTGTTCATCGTATTAGAACATGATGATGAGCCAGAAGCGGTTAGCTTGGTAGAGGATCGGAAAGAACGCAGGCGATTATTGCTCCATCATTTGTATCATACCAACATTAAACCTATGTGGAGTGCTGTTATACATGCTACGGGAATTAGCGGCTCGACACTGTGGGCAACATTATCCTATTTGCTTGCCTACTGGAAGGAAGAAGATCTTCGAATAACAGAATCCTTAGAACTGAGAAGTAGGATTGAAGAAGACTATCGTTTCTTCACAGACTATGCTTGGGTAGGTAGCTTTGCTGATTGCCCGATTAACCCGATCTATTCCCAGTTCAAAAAGGTGGACATAGACGGTGAACCTGTACTCCTTCGTGCGAAGTGCTGCCTTCAACATTGTTTGCCTGGCGAAGACCGCTCCTGTTACACATGTCCGCGTATTTCTGAGGAAGAGCGTTTGCGTAAGTACAAGGCACTCCATTAAGAAGTTAAGCCTACAACTGAATAGAAAACAAATGAAAGCGACCATTTCACGGTAATGAACCGGTAATGGTCGCTTCTTTGATTGCTATCCATTAATTAACTTAATGTAGTCACTCGTACTACGCATAAATCGCGCTAGATATTCGAAGTTCGAAGTTCGATGTTAGACGTTAAAAGTTAACTTCTACCTGCGAGGTTGAGTTTTTTCTCCCTTTGCCATGCGGTATGACCATAGGCGTGCCGAATAAAGGATCACTCGATACCACACACTCCATATGGAAAACGGAAGAAATCATCTCTGCATTAACAATCTCTTCTGGCTTGCCTGAAGTCCAAATCTGATGGTCTTTAATCGCAACCATATGATGTGCATAACGACTAGCCAAATTAATATCGTGTAGAACCATCACAATCGTCCGGTTCTCTGTTTCATTCAGTTCAAACAAAAGATCAAGCACGTCAACTTGATGGGCTAGATCAAGGTATGTCGTTGGCTCATCTAGCAGAATCGTGTCGGTGCCTTGCGCAAGAGTCATGGCGATCCATGCCCGTTGCCGCTGACCGCCCGATAAGGAGTCTACCGTTCTCTCTGCGAATGGCGCCATATTGGTTGAATCAAGTGCTTGTCTGACGATTTGTTCATCTTCTTGCGACCACTGACGCATCCATGATTGGTAAGGGTATCGCCCTTGCTTAACGAGCTGCAGAACAGTTAGTCCTTCGGGAGCTATAGGTCCCTGTGGTAGAATAGCGAGACGCTTCGCTACTTCTTTCGTGGGTAGCTTGGCAATTTCATGGCCATCTAATAGAATGCTCCCTGCTCTGGGCTTAATCAGCCGTGCCAAAGAGCGCAGTAAGGTCGATTTACCACACCCGTTACTGCCCACAAACACAGTAATCTTGCCTTTCGGAATGGTAAAGTTCAGATCATCAAATATGCGTGTATCTCCATAAGCAAGGCAAAGGTCATTGGCTTCTATAGCACTCATATGCCATACTCCTCTCTATATCCCGATTAGTGATTGCGATGACGGTACAACAAGTAGACAAAGAAGGGCGCACCGACAATAGCGGTAAACACACCTGCTGGAATATCAAGAGGCGCAAACACGGTGCGACCAATTAAATCAGCTATTAGCAAGAGTAACGCACCTAGGAGTGCAGAAACAGGAAGTACGCCTCCAAAGGATGGGCCCACCAGTCGCCTCGCGATATGCGGCGCCATTAGCCCTATAAAAGAAATTGCGCCCCCTATAGCAACCGCTGCCCCAGCCAAGCCAACAGCTAGAATAAGCAGGATAAGCCGATGCTTCTGAACCCTGCTGCCAAGTCCTAATGCGGTATCATCCCCAAGCTCTTGTACATTCACATGGCGAGTGTACAGATAAGCAATCGGAATCAGCAGAAGCATCCAGGGTAGCAGCGGTAATACATCCTTACTCCAAGATGTGCCGTAAATACTTCCCGACATGAAGGTTAAGGACTTCTGCGCAAGTACGGGTGGTGCAGAAATGAGCAGCATGTACGTGATGGAAGTGAAAGCTGCATTCATTCCGATTCCGATTAAGACTAGTCTTAGGGGGGAAACCCCCTTTTTCCAAGCCATCAAATAAATGAAGAACGTAGAGATGAATGCGCCTAGAATTGCGCCAACAGGCAACAGATGAATACTTAATGTTTCGGCAAAGAAATAGAAATACGTGACTGCACCCAGAGTGGCACCGCCTGTAATTCCGACGATATCTGGTGAAGCAAGTGGATTACGAATCATGCCCTGAAGAATGGCACCCGATACCCCTAAAGCAGAACCTACTAGAATTGCAACAATAATCCGTGGTAAACGCAAATTATAAATAATCACACTATGCGAGCTGTCAGTGGCTGAGCCGAATAGCGCTAGAATAGTATCTAATGGATTGATTTTAACACTGCCGCTGCCAATACTAATTATGGCGACGATTAGCATGAGTAGAGTGAGGATTAGGCTAACCGCCAGCACCCTCCGACTTAGCATAAAGGAGTAGTTTTTACCTCTTACCGTTATATATTTACTCATTTCAGATCCCCTCCTCTGCGCGCGATATAAACAAAGAAAGGAACTCCAATGATCGCTGTCATCACCCCAACAGGCACTTCCTTCGGCATGGCGATGAACCGAGAGCCTATATCAGCCGACAGTAGAAGTAACGCACCTAACAGCACACTGTAAGGGATAACCCACCGATAATCGCTACCAACCAGATAACGGGCCATATGAGGAATAATAATGCCGACAAATGCGATCGGCCCAGCAACAGCAACAGAACCTCCTGCAAGCAGGAGAATAATGATTACAGCAAGCACCTTAATAACAGCCGTTCTCTGACCTAAGCCTGTTGCGACATCTTCCCCCATGCTGAGCACATTAAGGTGACCCGATATAAATAACGCAAGCAGAACGCCGATTAATAAATAGGGAGATACGACGGTAAGCATGTCCAATTCCCGATCGGCCACAGAGCCTACAAGCCAGAACAGAGTCTGCTCAAAAGCCTTACCATTCGTTAGCTGAATGCCCTGCGTTAAGGAGGAGAAGAAGGCCGTCATCGCCGACCCAGCCAAGGTCACTTTAAGCGGAGTCAGTCCATCTTTGCCAAGAGAGCCAATACCGTATACTAGTGCAACTGTAATAGCGGCACCAATGAATGCCACCCATGTTAGTCCTATGTATGAAATATCTGAATACAAAGAAAAAGTAGCTACGATGAAGAATGCCGCACCTGCATTAACGCCCAGAATACTTGGGGAAGCTAGTGGGTTTCGTGTAAGTGCCTGCATGTAAGCCCCTGCTACAGCAAGGGAAGCGCCAACGGAAGCAGCGATGAGGGCCCTTGGTACACGTGTATTTCTAATAATCAGATGCTCGTTAGACCCATTGAAGGATGTATAGGATTCGACCACCGTTTTTAGCGAAATCGGGGTAACACCGAACAGTACGCTGCAGATCATTGCGATGATGACTAAACCTAATAAAACCAACAAACCGATCGATTTATTTGATTTCGATAATATTCCAATATTCATTCCCATCTACTCCGCCTATTGTAATTTGAAGCTATTTCGATCCTAAACCCAAGTTAAATTGTAGGAGACGAACTTTTATCTGTCAATGAGTTTGAGAATCATTTTCAAATAAACTATTGACACTACTATTAACATCCAATATTATTATTTTGTCAATGGTAATGATAATCATTTTCACTTAATTCATTTAAAATCATATATAGGGGGATTTAAAGATCATGTTAACCACCAAACGAAACGGTAATTTTATTAAAATGCTCATATTAGCACTATCTATTAGCCTCTTGCTTGCAGGCTGTGGTAAGTCCTCAACTGATGCCAAGAATACACAAGATGCTACGCCAACTTCAGAAGAAACGCGTACCATCACCCATGCAATGGGAACAACAGATATCAAAGGAACTCCGAAACGAGTTGTTATTCTTACAAATGAAGGAACTGAAGCACTACTCTCTCTTGGAATTAAGCCCGTTGGAGCTGTTAAATCCTTTACAGGTGACCCTTGGTATGATCACATTAAAGCCGATATGGAAGGTGTAACAGTTCTTGGAGAAGAATCTCAGCCTAACATAGAATTAATTGCAAGTCTTAAGCCAGATCTGATTATCGGTAATAAAATGCGCCAGGAGAAAGTATATGAGCAGCTAAAAGCAATCGCCCCTACTGTATTCTCCGAAACACTTAGAGGTGAGTGGAAAGGGAACTTCGCTCTCTATGCTGAGGCGTTAAATAAGAAAGCAGAAGGCGAGAAAGTTATTGCTGCTTTTGACCAAAAGGTTGAAGATTTCAAAGTTAAAGCAGGAGATAAACTGAATCAGAAAGTATCGGTTGTCCGTTTTATGGGTGGCAAAACAAGAATCTACCTATCCGATACGTTTACTGGGATCATCTTTAAGCAGATCGGGATTGCTCGCCCAGAAACAAACTATAAGGATACATTCGTAGAAGAGATTTCGAAGGAACGTATTCCTGAAGTTGATGCAGATATGTTGCTATACTTCACCTATGAGACTGGGGATGACAAAGGCAATAAGCAAGCTGAAGAATTCATGAAAGATCCACTCTGGCAGAATCTAAATGTCGTGAAGAATGGCAAAGCATTTAAAGTCGATGATGCCATTTTCAATACGGCTGGTGGCGTTCGTGCTGCGAATCTAATGGTTGATGAGCTTTATAATATTTATCAAGTACAAAAATAATTCGTTATATCATAAAACCCATCCAGCAAACTAAATTGCTGGATGGGTTTTATTTTTATTTATACGAGAGCTTAAAACATATAGTCACATAAAGCTCTCTAATCGTGTGAGTATAATCACAAGTTTAGCTCAGATTAAGCTATAAAATTGTTTTAAGGATTTAATTTCTTTAAGGGGGACTATACATGAATAAAACAACTCATCAAACACTTGTTGCAGATATTGTTACAGCTATTCCACAAACAGCCGACTTGTTCCGAAAGCTGCGGATTGATTATTGCTGTGGCGGAAAAATCAGCTTGGAAGAAGCCGCTAAAGAGCGGAATTTAGACCTAGAGCAGGTTCTCGCAGATGTATTGAAGATCGAACAACACCAAGCTGCTCATGCATCAAGCAAGCCCCAATCACTTGATGAGGCTACGCTTATTGAACATATTCAGAAGAAGCACCATGCTTTTTTGCGTGAAGAACTACCGCAGTTGACACCATATGTAACGAAGGTCGCTCGCGTGCATGGCGATCATCATCCGCACTTACTGCGTGTACAGGAATTGTTCACAGCTTTAAAGAAAGAACTGCTCGAGCATACATTGGAAGAGGATCAAGTCGTATTTCCATTGGTGCTTCAATATACAAGCAATCCTGTGCAAGAAACGAGGGATCAGCTTATGCCATATCTACTCAATCTGGAAGAAGAGCATGACTCCGCAGGCAATCTGCTGAAGGAGCTGCGCGACATTACACACGATTATGAACCACCTGTAGACGCCTGTGGCACATACCGTCTTGTTTATCAACGCTTATCTTTGCTTGAGCAAGATACGTTTGAACATATCCATCTGGAGAATAACGTACTGTTCGACCAAGTGAGAGCTACTTTCCCAGCCTGATACTTGGATATATCCTTTCCTAAGAAGCCTACCTCTGCAATGTCCGCCTTCAACCCCTTTTCTAAGACCTGGGTTGAAGGCGGACATTCTTTGCTTTTAATTGTGTGCAATTTCGAATTCCTAATTTTTCTGCTACCACTTACGGTAAGGTCTTGTAGTTCCGGTTGCGGAAAAATAAGGCTATTGTACCTGGTCCGGCATGTGCACCAATGACACAACCGATACTATTGATCATAAAGTTCTTCAGACCATATTTTTCAACCAGTATAGATTTGAGTGTTTCTGCCGTTTCAAGATCATCACCATGTGAAATACCGATAAGCTGCTCTTTATCTTCTATATTACCACGCTCACTCAGTAACTCTGCGAGGCGGCTAATGGATTTTTTGCGACCACGTACCTTCTCAATTGGAATCAGCTTGCCATCTTCCACATGAAGAACGGGTTTAATATTAAGCAAGCCGCCAATAATTGCAGAGGTCTTGCTGACACGGCCACCACGATATAAATATTCAAGATCGTCAACCGTGAACACATGCTCCATATTGGCAGCCAAATCCGTAACCTTAGCTACAAGCTCTTCTCTGGTCATACCTTCTTGTGCCCATAAGGCTGCCTGATGAACTACCAGTCCGAAGCCTATGGAAGCACATTTGGTATCAATGATATCGCATGCGATTTCCGGGTAATCTTCCTTGATCATATTCCGCACCATAAGTGAGGAAGAATAGGTACCTGAAAGTTCAGAAGAAAAGGCTATGTAAAGGACTTCTTCTCCAGTTTCAGCTATCGATTGGAAAGCCTTTTGAAAAGTATGAATAGGCACTTGAGCGGTCTTATATGCTTTACCGCCACGCATACCGTCAAACATCATTTTGGATGTAAAAGTGACACCATCTTCGTACTCTTGTCCATCCATGCTTACCATCAGAGGCAGCACCGTGATCCCTAAAGCTTGGATTACAGATGCGGGCAAATCAGCAGCGCTGTCAGTATATATACGTACGTTCATGGAATTATCTCTCCTTACTACAAGTATAGCTCTATTATAACAGTTAGTTGGCTTCTTGCCCTAGATTTATTCTCGCAAAGCACCATAGTTACTCAGCTGCTGTGTAATTACAACAGCCTCTTCTCTTGTTGTTGCAGGCGCAGAGATAAATAAATCCTTAGTTGATTTGGAATCCCCAATGATTGGCTCAAACACCCAAATATTCACCTTGTCCATGTCTCCTTCAATCAAGATCGTACCCAAGGATTCCATTACAATCTGTACTTCTGGTGCAGAGTTTGGTGAAGTTTGATTGGAAATAATCGTGGAATAGTGTAAATTGCCACCCCAAATGTCGTCGTAAAATATGATATTTCTTGCTTCATATGTCTTCGTGTAATCATATTTATCAATACTAAGCCTACCTACAAATTTGGGATCAGAGAACAATCGAGTATATAGCTTGCCTTTAATTGTAACTGTCGTGTGGTCGAAGTACCCTGCTTCTTCCGCACGAAACTCTACTGCAGGATAAACGACATCAATCTTCTTCGGTATGCCTGATATGCCAACGATCACAGCTAATAATGCCGCCATGCCAACAAGTACGAGAAGAACATTGCGAATAGGTAACCATATTCTGTGAATCCGATCATAAATCCGCTGCTTAACCCGAAATTCAAGAACTGCATTCTCCTTCTCTTCTTTCGTTTCAGGATCTAATCTGCCGAAATTCGGATGTAAATCTATAGCAGACCGTATCGTTCTCTCTGTTAGCTCCGTTAGCTCACAAACCTGTTTGATTTTCATCTTATTCACCTGCCTATAGCTATATTTAGCCTTCTTACGTAGGGTAAGTGTCAAGTGTTTCTTCCTCTTTAGGTGATATTTATTTATTATTCTGATTATTATAATCATTTACAACAAGAGCAAGGCGAATTCGAATTAAGTCTCGATGAATTGCATGAAGAGGATATAGAGCTTTCAGAAGAAGAACTACAACAAGTTTCTGGAGAGAAAGGGGCTGTACCTCAGTGACTCATGACTGTTGGTGCAGCCCCTAGGTATCACTAGCGTGCATCGATCGAAGGGGCAGCCCCATTTGTTCATTAATTTTAATTAATCCTATCTATTCTTAACGGGCTACTTGTTGAAAATAACGGTAAACCTTATTTAATTTCTCCGCTTGTCTTCCCTTCGGACTTTCCATATTCCCGAATTCAAAAAATTTAACTTTTTTGATCCCCACATAATTGAATAGAGCTCGTTTCATTAATATCTTATGCGCATTATTCAAATAGATCAAAGGATAATTCGCAGGTCCCTTCATGCTCGAAATACACACGACAGACTTTCCTTTGAGAAGACCCTCTGGCAAAAGTCCACCGTTATCCTTGTACGCAAAATTAGAAGCAAACATTTGGTCGATATATCCCATGAGCATTGCTGGCGGCCGTCCCCACCAGATTGGATAGACAAAAACAATTTTGTCAGCCCAGATAATTTGATTTCTATACTTTTCAAAGTTAGGATCAGCATGCATATCCCGTCTTCGTTTATTCTTATTAAAGACAAGCAGAGGATCAAATCCCTCCTCATATAAATCCAGCACCTCTAACTCCTCTATATGGGAATTCTCACGGCTTCCTTGAATGACTTTTTGCAAAAAGGTATAACTTAAACTTGTATGATTAGGATGTGTGTAAATAACTAATGTTCTCATAAGGGCACCTCTTTACTTATCATTTGATAAGTAAATCGTAACACACTCTCTTTTTAGTTGTCAAATGATAATTGTTTTATGATAATAACTTTGTTATGTTAACAGTATGAGGTGATCGTTATGGACAAGGAAACTATTTTTCATAAATTAGTCGCATTCACAGCTGCTGTTCATGAAGCTACATATGAGCTTACGAAGGATGTTAAATCAGATGAAATTACACCCCTTCAATATAGTATTCTGGAATATTTAGCTGTTAGCCCGCCTGTTACTCTGAGTCAAATTAGTGAGTGTCAGCATATATCCATGCCAAATACGAGTCGCGAGATCCGAAAATTAAGCGACAAAAATTTATGTGAAAAATTTGGTGTGGAGGAAGATCGAAGAAAACAATTCATTCGACTTACTGAGGAAGGGCAAGCCATGATGGACGAGGCTTTTAAGCACATAGAAGCCCGTTTCCAAGAGCGAATCCAAGGGGCTTCTACGGACGAATTAAAGGAAATCGAACATGCGCTGGATGTGCTGCGTAACAAGGTGTTCTATTAACGGAAACAAGAAGAATATCGGGCTGTCCATCCAAATATATTCAAACGCAAAAAAAGCAATAAACGCAGTCTTAGTTGACCACACTTATTGCTTCTTATTCATTGATATATTTACTTATAGTACACTTTATCAACATTGTATTTAGCCATAAACTCATTAATAATATACGTTTCATAGATTTCTCTATGGACAGGGTCCTCGATTACACAAACCTCGATTTTAGTTACTTCATCTCTATGCAATTTGATATCGGATACCGTATCTTCAAAATGTTTCTTGATTCTTGGTCTCAGCTTTCTCGCTTTGCCGACGAATAAGAGTTCCTTCTTATCGTTGTAAAACATGAAGATCCCACCCTTATCTCTAGGAATCAGGTGAAAATCAGTAAACCCGTAAATATTACTTAGCACAGGAGCATGCTGCTTGGTAATCGTAACATCCGGAGTTGGAATGGTTATGTTAATCACTATCGATCACTTCCTCTTTCTATATCAATGTAAATACAATCACAACTCTCAGTATACAACCATTGTCTATCTATTAGTAGGTCAAGCCGTTATTTACGGGTTCGCCCTTATATAATTTCAATATTGCCATAATTAAGAAGAATAATTTCCTCTTGAAAATATTTTCATAAAACTAAATAATGTTAAACAGGACTTATTAGCCGGAACTACATCATCAAGAGATGGAGCTTCCTATTAGATAGAAGAAAGGTCGACATCTACATCATGCATTTAACTCCCAGTATCAACAAGAAACAAGCACTTAAAGAACCTTTCCCCATCTCCATCATATCTCTTACTGTGGGCGCTTTTGCAATCGGAATGACTGAATTTGTGATTATGGGGCTATTGCCCAATGTGGCTAATGATTTACAGGTCAGCATTTCAACCGCAGGACAGCTCATTACGATGTACGCTCTAGGGGTAGCCGTCGGCGCTCCCATTCTAACGATTCTCACCGGGCGAATCCCGCAAAAAATGTTACTATGTCTGCTCATGGTTCTATTCATTCTTGGCAACGGAATCTCAGTATTCGCTCCGAACTATTCCGTTCTAATGGTAGCTCGCATGATTACAGCATTAACTCACGGAACCTTCTTCGGAGTTGGAGCGGTTATCGCCTCCAATCTGGTACAACCGAATAAGCGAGCTGGGGCTGTGTCCATTATGATGGCTGGCTTAACCATTGCGAATATTGTTGGTGTTCCGCTGGGTACATTCATCGGACAGCATATGGGGTGGCGTGCTTCATTTGGCGCGATTGCGATTATGGGCGTTGTGGCACTCATCGGCATTCTGATCTTCATCCCACATATTAAGAAGGACAAACCAGTCAGCTTAGTACAACAGATATCCGCTCTGGTTCAGCCCAAGCTGCTACTATACTTACTAATCGGAGCTCTAGGTAACGCCAGTCTGTTCACCGTATTTACGTATATTGCACCTTTACTACAGCAAGTAACCGGTTATGCCGAGCATAGTGTAACTTGGATTCTGGTCCTATTCGGCTGTGGTGTGACGATTGGAAATATCCTCGGTGGGAAGCTTGCAGACTGGAAGCTAATGCCTTCCATTCTGGGACTTTATTTGGCGGTATGTGTCATTCTTACGATCTTTACCTTTACAGTACATAGTCCACTAGCTGCCGTAGTGACTATTTTTCTATGGGGTGTCGCTTCCTTCGCGGTTATGCCAGGACTGCAAGTACGGATTATGAGCCTAGCACAGGCTGCGCCAGCACTTGCCTCTACCTCCAGTCATTCAGCCGGTAATCTGGGTAATGCAACGGGGGCCTTCATTGGTGGATGGGTCATTACTCAGCTTGGTATTACAGCTCTTCCATGGGTCGGCGCAGTTCTTGTAGGGCTTGGTCTAATCCTTGGAACGGCCTGCTATATGGCGGAACGTAAACAAAGTGTAGCGAAAGTCATGTATTGATAAAATTTATCCGTAAAGGACTTAACTGGATATGGAATCGATGTGGGAATACCGTGTCCAACTGCACTCATTTTAATGTGCCGAATTTGCTGACATGTAACGGAATTCGCACCCTAAATGTTGTTCCACGATCCTTCTCACTCTCTACCGTAATGTCCCCTTCATGAGCTCGTATAAATTCCGCCGTGATTGCTAGTCCGAGGCCCGTACCCCCACTGTCTCGATCTCTAGCTTGGTCTGTCCGGTAAAATCGCTGAAACAAATACGGTAAATGCTCCTGTTCAATACCGATTCCATTGTCCGCGATCTTAATCAGGATATGCTTGCCCTCTATTCCGATCTCAACCCGAATTTCACCGCCTGGAGGTGTATATCGGATACTATTCATGATTAAATTCAAGAAAACCTGCGTCATCCGATTCTTGTCCACCATACATTGTATTTTCTCTATCGTTTCATCCATGTGAACCAAAACTCCCCTCTCCTCGGCTTCGAAAGAGACCTTATCTACAATACGATTAAGTAGCGCGACTACATCTATACATTCCTTGTGAAGAGTCAATTGCCCCGCTTCAGCTTGTGATAATTCCCGTAGATCCGTCACCATACGATTAAGTCGTATGAGTTCATCTTGAAGTGGAAGCAGCTCTTCTGGTGCGACGGATTTATTGCGCTGCTGCAAGTATTCTAGTTTGCCTGATACAATCGCGAGAGGCGTTCGAAGCTCATGTGCGATATCTGCAGTAAGGTTCTTCCTTACTTGAATGGACTGTTCCAGTTCAGATGACATGTTATTTAAGGAGGAAGCGATTCTTCCATACTCATCCGATGAGGTAACAGGAGCCTTAATATGCAGATTCCCTTTGGATAACTGATCGATAACTGAGATTATTTTCCGAAGAGGTGCAGTCAAATGTTTAGCCAAATAATATGAAATCACAATGCTAATCGCACCAAACACAACCATTGCAATGCTCAGCAGAATAACAAGGGAATCCCTGAACGCATAGCGAAACAAGCCTACAAAGTAGAATACCGAGTTGACATAATACAGCGTCCACACCTTACCGTCATTGGTAACAATCGATCTTTCCACTCCGAACTTTTCAATCAACAGAATCTCCATTTGACCCCTATTTGCCACGATTTGTTGATCCGTATCCTTGATAAGTAAGCTTCCGTCACGATTAATTAACGGTACATCCTTCTCATACAGCGCATCCCATCCTGAGGACAAAGAATATAAGGATATCAATTCGTTACTGACCTCATCGAGTGTCTCCTCTTGCGTCACTTCAGCCATTTGCTTGATGAGCTGATTCACCATCGTATAAGTGCCAATTAAGAGTAAACTGACTACAAGAATGATCAGAGCAGAGTAGCCTATAAATATTTTGCGGGCAACGTTCATACAGAATTCGCTTCCTTCACCGCAAATCGGTAACCGAATCCATATACCGTTTGAATGTAATTGGGCTTGCTTGGGTCATCCTCCACCTTTTTGCGCAAGCGACTAATGTGAGCATCCACAGTTCGCTCATCATTGAGCAGATCATCTGGCAAGGCCAATTGTAGAAGCTGTAATCTGCTGTACACCACGCCAGGTTTTTCGGCTAAAGTCGTTAGTAACATAAATTCAGTAGGCGTCAACTGCAATTCCTGACCACTTTTCCAAACACGGTATTCCGCATGAGAGATTCTTATCTCCCCTCGTTGAAGCAATTGCTCCGTTTCGTCTCCTTGATGCTTATCTATACGTCTTAATACCGAACGAATTCGTGCGGCTAATTCTCTTAATGAAAACGGCTTCGTTATATAATCATCCGCACCGACCTCTAAACCGACCAGCTTATCCGATTCTTCCGTTCGAGCCGTCACCATAATAATACCGACATCACTGAACCTGCGGAGTGCAGTACATACCTCGATTCCATTCATCTGCGGCATCATCCAATCCAGAACAACCAGACTTGGTTTATTCTCTTGAACGATACGCATAGCTTCCGCTCCATTGGACGCAGTCCATACCATATAGCCTTCGTCTTCTAAGAACGGCTTCATGAAGTCTAGTACCTTTTGTTCATCATCCACAATTAATAGTTTATGCGCCATATCATCACTTCCTTCTCCAACATTATGCCACAGCTCTAAGTGATTTATATGAAAAAACTAACATTTCACAGATAACGTAAACGATCGTCATAAGTTCACAACATTTGTGCGATATGCTGAATACAACAAGCGTAATCATCCGAACTCGAACCCTTGTATGTACAAGCAGCAGTTTAACAATTAGGAGGCAATTAAATTGAAAAAATGGAACCCAGCCGCCATGAAATGGCTCAAAATCATTCATATTATTCTAGTCATGTTATTCTTCGGGGGTATCATGAGCTCTGTATCAATCAACTACGGGATGAACCTAACCGTGTATGAAGATACCTTAGAATCGTATAGAGCTATGGTACTGGTTAGCGATCAGATCGTTCGTATTGGTGCAGTAGGTACTTTACTCGTCGGATTTGTGTATGGCATCTTTACGAATTGGGGGTTTTTCAAGCATCGCTGGCTTACGGTGAAATGGATACTATTCATCCTCCAAACATTGATCGGTATATTCATCGTCGACAAATTAATGGTCGCTAACATGAATCTCCTTGAAACTGAACAAGCCATGGCCTTAACCAATCCGGTGTTTATTCAGAATCACGAATTAAGACAATACGCGGTATTCATCCAAATCATACTTACGCTCTTCATCATAGGAGTTTCTGTAATCAAGCCTTGGAAAAAGAAAAGGCTCACGTCAAACTAACATGAGTTTGTCCTTATTACACTAAATATGCCGTCCGCAATGAAGATGCGAACGGCATATTTACATGAAGGTGATTGTGTTAGCTATTCACAATCCCGAGTACAAAACCATCATAACCCTTACTCCCGACTGTCTGAATGGCAGTAGCCGAGATCCTAGATTCTTCAGCGAGCAGGTCATAAAATTTCCTTACACCCTGTACACGAGGATCTTCGTTACTCTCATTAATGACCTCGCCTTCGCGAATGACATTATCTCCAATAATAACAGTCCCAGGATGGGAGAACTGAAGTGCCCACTCCAGATAGTTTGGATTATTAGGCTTATCGGCATCGATAAATATGAAATCGAATAGTGCAACGCCCTCTTGGTTCATCTGAGCTAATTGATCTAAAGCATCCCCTACTCGAAGTTCTACAATATCATCCAGCTGAGCAAGAGATATATTAGCCTGTGCCACCTGTGCATGGAGCGGATCTAGTTCTAGAGTAACTAAATGTCCGTCAGATGGCAGTGCTCTCGCTAGCCAAATTGTACTGTATCCACCAAGTGTGCCGATCTCCAGAATTCGCTTAGCTCCTTGCATTTGGACGAATAGATTTAACAATTTGCCTTGATTAGGCGAAACATCATATGGTGGTAACCCTGCCTGTTGATTGGCACACAGTACTTGTTCCAGAACAGCATCCTGTGGAATTAGACGCTCTGTAATATATTGATCTACCTTATCCCATGTGTTTTTTGCGCTCATGATTATCACTCTTTCTTAATATTTATAATTATATTGTTAGTATAAATTAGTTATAATAATAGATATAATATATGTTTTATAACAATTCATATAATTTATATATAAATTTCATGTAAAAAGAGGGAGTAATATGAATTTACATGCATTGCGATTATTCCATATAATTGCATCAACCGGAAGTGTAACACGTGCCTCAGAATTGTTAAATATTAGTCAGCCTGCCATTACCGCTCAGATAAAAAAGTTTGAAAAAGAATTACTTCTCCCCCTACTGAGGCCACAAGGCAGAGGGATAGCTTTAACAGATGCGGGTAAAGAGCTCGCTATACTTGCTAAACGACTCTTCGCCGTCGAACAGCAAATCGAACAGTTCGCTCTAAATTACCGAAATGGCACGAACGGATGTATTCGATTAGCTGCGACGTATTTACCTGCTCATTTTCTAATACCAACCTGGATCGCCAAGTTCAAACAACAATTCGAACAAGTGGAAATGATTATTACGACGACCAATTCAAGCGATGCACTTCATCAGCTTTTGGATGTGGATGTGGATATAGCTATTTACGGAGGAATCTCAGAGGAATATCCGGATACGGTTCAGACAGAAGAGTTGTTTCAGGACGAGCTATGGTTTGTCGTTGCACCTAATCACTGTTATGCGAATCAACAGGTTACATTGCCCGAAATGATGAAGCAACCTTTTGTCATGCGTGAGGAGGGTAGTTCAACTCGAGAGCGATTATTATCTTTGTGTCGTACCTACAATACACCTGCGCCTACAATCTCTTTGCAGTTCAATGGGCTGCATGAAGCGATCACAGCTGTTATTGCCGGATATGGTGCGAACTTCGTCTCATCACTCGTTGTACGAGAATATGTAGAACGTGGAGAGTTATGCCGAGTTTACGTGGAAGGGATTCATCTAACCAATACAATTGCCATCTGTACTCGCAAGAATGAACACTTACCCTCTTCCACAATGAATTTCATTCAGATGATTCGGCAGAATCCTTATAGGAAATAGGGAGATTTATGAGGAAGGGCTTGTATAAGAACTGAATCATTACCAAGAAGGAGCGAATTGTATGGCAATTTTAAAAGGCAACGATAAGTTATCTATTAAATATATGGAGATATCCTATACATACCATATTCCTGAAGCTGATGAAGGAAGTAGACTTAAAGTGATTTTCAGAGATGAATCAAACATTATTCGAACAAATGAATTTGGCTGGACCAACATTACACTTCGATTGTTCATAGATTTACTTAAAAATTTTCCCATTGAAAAATACAATGAACGCTTTTCACATTTTGATCGACCTTTTGAAATAAGATGGGTTCATGAATATAGTTCTGATTCGTATTTATTAATTATTGATGACTTGGGGACACTTATTACCATGTTTGCAAATAAGGAAGATATTATTCTATTTGGAGAAGAGCTTGAAAGAGAATTAGATCTTGCGCCCTCGTTTGAAGATTATAAGAGTTTAATATAAACCGCTAATAGAGGTGATTTCCGGTGAAAGAGGACGTAGCTTACTACATTTCTTCCCCCAAATTATCAAAGGCGACTTATAAAAGTCGCCTTCGTTGTGTTAGGTCTCCGAATACAAAGCATCTATAATTACATCAATAAGCCATGTAATCCCCCTAGAAGTGTAAAAATAATAAGGTGATCTCCAATTGCAATCCTAAATGATTTTTTATTTATAAGGCCAAACAATGTGTTTTTTAAATATACAAGAACAATGACGAAACCAACCATGAAACCTACTGCTAAACCTTCTATAATACCTTCAGCTCCCATTGCTTGGACAAGTATCGACATAATAAAAGAGCTGATAAATGCGATTATAACTGACACAACATACTTTAGTGGCCCACTGTTTTGATTTCCAATCGTATCGCCATTACGGTTCTTCCCTTTTTTCTCTGATAGTAAAATCGAATAATAAATTGCTCCATATATCATATACAATAATCCACCAACGATAATAGCTATGTAATTTAATTCATTCCAAACAATTAACATATATAACCCTCTCTATTATCAGAATAAGTGCAGAACATATCGGCTTCTGGGTCAAAATGTAAGATGTCTATTTACTACCAGTTTCAGCTTCTCAACCAATTTTTCCGTTGCTTGATCCGTAAACCTAAGTTCACCGTCTTTCTCTACAATCATTCCTTGCTCTATTCGATCGTCCAGCCAGTCCGTGATCCAACCAGGAGCATATCCCCTTTGACTAAATTCTCTATCGCCAAAAGCAATCATTCTGTCATAGGTTTCCAGATACGCTTCCCGATTCGTATTCGGGTAAGACTTTATGTATAGCCAAAATTGCACATCATACATCAAGGTGGAGAGCTCGTCTGCATGAAAAGAAAAATGACCCTTTTGTTCTACGATTTCGGTACAGACGGTACGAATTATCCCCTCAATATGGTCTACCTCTGTTACATTCTTACAAAGTTCCGATAGTAAGGTAGAAAATTCTCCACTGGAAACTGTCTGCAAAGCCTCCTGCTTATCCGCCTCAGAGGTATCATAAACTTCATCATTCACCAACCCTCGAATAAAGGTCTCAAAGTCTTTGGCCAAAAACGTAATCTCATAATCGTCCTCTTGGTCAACATGAATAACCTCAGGCTCGCCATCCCTGCCACATTTCCGATAATCCAACATCACCACATCATGGCCTGCAGAAGGACAGTTACAAATTACCACACCAATGTCTGGATAGCCCCATTCTTCAATCATAAACTGGCTGCCTAAATCTCCGCATAGCGAATAACTCTTCTCACGTCCGATACCCGTAATACCCGAAATAGCAATATGGTCTTCTGCCCAAGAGGTTGCTTCCTCTGTCGGAAAACAAGTGTTCTTGGGTTTACCTCCATTATGTAATTTCATCATCGCAATGTAGGAAGCTGGCAACTTGTAGCCCAGCTCTTGCTCTATTGAAGCAATCAATTCATCTGTAGGTGGTTTGGAAACATAATTTTTCACTGCGTAGTCGCTATCATTCCAGAAGTTCGAGAAATCTAATTCTTCAAAAGGGATTTCCACTATTTCATTATCGTTACTCTGTTTGTCCATTACTCTACCTCTATTCGTTTGTGGGATAGTAACACTTCCAATTATATCCTTATGATCAAACCAGACCGAAAAATAATAATAAAAAAGCTTCAAATACTACTTGAATTATTACAAAATTGTGGTATTGTTGTTATTAACAAACTGATATTATCAAATTGATACTATCTAATTAAAGCTAAGTTGAGGTGCTTAACATGGAGCTTAGAAATAAAGATGGATTAACTGAAAACGAATTTCTACTGCAGTATGATGCAGGAAATTATGAGCGTCCATCCATTGCAACTGACATGGCGGTGTTTACAGTTTCAAGTGAGGATAAAGATAATTATCGGAAACTCGCTGATAAAAGTTTAAAGCTGCTCATGATTAAACGTGGTGAGCATCCTTTTATTGGACAATGGGCTTTGGCAGGAGGATTTGTGAGACCTAATGAAACGACAGAGCAAGCTGCCAAGCGTGAACTTACGGAAGAAACTGGCGCTGCGGATGTATATTTGGAACAGCTCTATACGTTCAGCGATCCTGGTCGTGACCCTCGAACTTGGGTTATCTCATGCGCTTATTTGTCACTTGTGGATAGTGATAAACTCTCGCTTCAAGCAGGTGATGATGCTGCAGATGTCGCTTGGTTTCATGTGGAATATAAGCTGTTACGTGAAGCGAAAAATATTGTACCAACTGGTAGTGTGAAGGAATCGACATGGAAATTATCTCTTTCTTACAACGACATTCTACTTGAAGCAGAAATTGTATGCACTAAGGTTGTTTCTGAAAATACCATCACAACTGATTATACCGTAGCTTCCTCAAACAATATTGCTTTTGATCATGCCAAGATCATTGCTTACGCAATCGAAAGACTTCGTGGCAAGGTTGAATATACGAGTATTGCCTTTCATTTAATGCCCAGCCTTTTTACACTAACGGAGCTTCAACAGGTATATGAGATTATCCTAGATAAAGAACTGTTAAAGGCAAATTTTAGACGGAAAATCGCAGGTCTGGTCATAGAAACAGATCAATTTACAGAGCGTGCAGGACATAGGCCTTCACGATTATTCAGACGGAATATGGAGGGATTAGGATGAGTAAAGCTTGGAGAGGTTGGAGCATATACGAGTTAGCATGGCTTGGCATCTTTTCCAGTATCGCTATTGTGTTGACGGTAATCATGAAGGATACCTTGTTTGGATTCACGGTTTTTTTCACTGGAGTATGTTGTGTAGTCCTTGCAGCTAAAGGGAATTTGATGACGTATGTTTTTGGAATGTACAACACATTTGGCTATGCTTATTTATCGTATAGTAACGGACTTTTTGGTGAAGTCATGCTGAATCTATTATTCTTCGTCCCTATGAATGTGATTGGATTCTTCATGTGGAAGCGACATCGGCATGGCGACAAGCTAGTTATGAGACAAATGAATCTGAAAGGCTTAACCCTAGTAGCGGTCGCTTGTATATTAGGTAGTACGGCACTTGGTTATAGTCTGTCCCTCATTCCTACACAGAACTCACCGTATATTGATGCAACCACGACGATCCTATCGATCATCGCGACCTTCTTGATGGTGAAACGATTTAAAGAACAATGGCTCGTATATATCGTCCTTAATATATTTACGGTACTGCTCTGGGTAATTAGAACAATCGATGGCAGTCCGGATGGTGTGCTGATGATTGTCATGTGGAGTGCTTATTTAATAAACGCAATCTATGGATACTACACTTGGAACAAAGGTGCTAAGGAGGCGGCTATACAATGAAAACATTAGGATTAACCTTGGGCAAATTCGCCCCCTTACACAAGGGACATCAACTGATGTTTGAAACCGCTTTGCAAGAAGTCGATGAACTGATCGTTGTAATTTACGATACTGAGGTAATGACGATTCCACTCCATATTCGGGCAAATTGGATTCGTAAGCTGTACCCGTCTGTAAGGGTGATAGAGGCTTGGGATGGCCCAGATGGATATTCGAATGAGCGGGAGCATGAAATACAGGAAGAACAATATATCCTTGGTTTGTTAAAAGGTGAACAGGTTACTCATTTTTACTCTAGTGAGTTTTATGGTGAACATATGAGCCTAGCTTTAGGGGCAGTGGACAGGCGCGTAGATGAGGATCGCAAGCTGGTCCCGATCTCAGCAACCATGATCCGTTCAAATCCATATGAGCATCGAAGATATATTAGCGATATCGTGTACCGTGATTTAATTACGAAGGTCGTATTCGTGGGCGCAATGTCAACGGGCAAGTCTACCCTAACGGAAGCCTTGGCTGAGCGGTATCAGACTACATTCGCAAGCGAGTATGGTCGAGATTATTGGACTGAGCATCAAGTTGATAGAAGAATTGATCTCGCGGCATTTGATGAGATTGCAATAGGACATATCGAGCGCGAAGAGAAGGCTCTGCTTGAAGCAAATAAATATCTGTTCGTAGACACCAATGCGATCACAACCTATATGTTTGCACAGGATTATCACGGGAAGGCGCCTGAGTTGCTAACACGACTTGCACTGGAGAATGCACAGCGGTATGACTTATTTTTCTTATGTGACGATGATATTCCCTACGATGATACTTGGGACCGGAGCGGAGATCAGAAGCGCCATGTTTTTCATAAACAGATTATTGCAGATTTAAAAGAACGACGCATTCCCTATATTACGTTACGAGGCAGCCTCGAAGAGCGAATCCGTAAAGTGGACGAAGTATTAGTTAACTTCACACCTTATAGTAATTATTATGGGGATAGTCGATAAGGGGAAATGATAAATGTATTTACTTGATGAGTTACAGCGTGATTTTCAAATAGGAAAAAAGCTAAAGTATCTATTCTTTTGGGGCCATCAAGCAGCTGCCGATGGTAGTATTACCAAGAGTTGTTTGAGCCAGTGGTGGCAATGTCATTTTACAATTGATGAAATAACTTATAACAGTGCAGAACAATATATGATGGCTGAAAAAGCCCGGCTATTCCATGATCATGAAATGCTAG
This sequence comes from Paenibacillus sp. P5_B5, assembly GCF_056400365.1. Taxonomy (NCBI): domain Bacteria; kingdom Bacillati; phylum Bacillota; class Bacilli; order Caryophanales; family Paenibacillaceae; genus Paenibacillus; species Paenibacillus sp. P5_B5. The sequence continues at coordinate 218,759 of NZ_JBFULK010000002.1, read as the reverse complement.
AGCAAATATTAGCTTCCAATCATCCCAAACAAGCCAAGGCCTTGGGAAGAAAGGTCGCCCGATTTAATCAAGACATCTGGGCTTCTAACTGTTATAACATTGTAACGCGCGGCAATCTAGCCAAATTCTCGCAGAACAAGCAGCTTGCAAGCTTCCTATTAGATACCAAGAACAGAGTACTCGTCGAAGCCAGTCCCGTGGATACAATATGGGGAGTCGGCATGTCGAGCGATCATGAATCGATTGAGAATCCAATGCTCTGGAAAGGTCAAAATTTATTAGGATTTGCCTTAATGGATGTGAGACAGACGTTAATGGATCTTAACAATTAGTGTAGTGGCAATTAAGGACAGCTCGAATGCTGTCCTTTGGTTCAATTTGGTTAAGGATTAATTACCAAAGCTCGCTGTGAGCTGTGAATATTGCTCATACCATCTCTTCCATTCCTCTTGACGCGACTCCAGAGTCGTTCCCTCCAATAAGGCGCTGATGACATCCAAACATACATGCCAACCCGCCAGATCCCTCGGGGTATGATCCGTCATCTTATTCAGCTTTTCTATTAAGACCAGGTGACATCCATCCGTCTCCGGATGAAGCTCAAAACGAACACTGTCTTCATCCCATGTAAATTCCAAAACCGAATAAGGTTCAACCTCGATGATTTCAATATCTAGAAACGTACCATTCTGCATATCAAACTTGATAATCCCGCCTGCACGGAGATCTTCGATCTGGAGCTCGGAAAACCACTGCACCAGCTTGTCATTCTCTGTTAAATAAGACCATACATTTTGGACAGAATGCTTTAAATGACGATCAAAACGAGCGGTATAACCATTCTGCATTTGTTCTATGACAGCTAACATGTTAATCCTCCTTAATTAAGCTGATTTAGCGTACATCTTGATCATGTACAATTATGAGTTCGGAATCAAGGATGTACTCTTGTATATCAAGGGAAAAAGCCAGAATACTCTTTAAGAACAAGGGTATTTTGGCTTTTGAATTTTTATTCAATTCCATGAATAAGCGGATGGTTCCAACGAATTATGGAATATCACATTTAGTTGCGATTTAATATTATCTCAAAGTTTTTAATGCACCGCTCCAAGCAATCACTTGGTCAAGCATGCCATTAACATTTGTAAGATGCAGATCAGCTGGTTTGAAAACAGTTCCGTTCTCAAAATCAGTGAATAGTGACAACGCTGGGTGTACACGAACATCCGCTACGGACAATTCTCCCAATATTCCACGTAAATGCTCAGCTGCACGAGCGCCGCCAACTGAACCATAACTTACGATACCAGCTGCTTTATTGTTCCATGCATCACGCGCATAATCAAGTGCATTTTTCAATGATGCTGATATGCTGTGGTTGTATTCTTGAACGATAAATACGAAGCCGTCCAAGCTAGCTAGCTTTACATTCCAAGCTGTCGCTTGTTCTGTAGCATCCGCTTCTCCTAGTAGTGGAAGCTTGAAATCTGCGATATCTACGATCTCATAATTAGCATCACCACGTTTATCAGCGATACTTTTTACCCATTCTCCGACTTGTGGACTAACACGACCTTGACGAGTACTTCCTAGAATAATACCGATATTTAATTTTGACATTGTATTTTCCCCCTAATTGGTTGATTTTCAAAATAACTTTGTTATTAGATTCCATTTCATTCACGACCCATCACATTAGGTCAATCTCATTTAAACAAAATGCATATATGCGGACCCTTCTTATGATGCTCGATTATTGAACATTATTATTCAGTATCTGACAATCACATTTGGTTCCTGATGGATATTTATATATACATTTATAATTAAATGAAATTAACTTATATAAAGTAAGTCGCTATAGATATAATAATACATATTAGAAATAAAGTAAAGTATATGTATAAGATATCCATCAAGCTAAATACAAAAGCCGCGCAATGCGCGGCTCCATAACATTTTTACAATTGTATGCGTACTTATAGAGATATCATTTCTTCTTCAATTTGGCCTCTGCTCGTTGTATATTCTCAGCCATTCTAAATTTAACTATCTTTCTATTTACTTCATAACTGCTTCTGTTGGCAATTAACCAGCTCTTTGCTGTCTTCTTATTAAGTTGACGAGTAAATAGACAATTGGAGTAGTCGATATTGATGCAACAAATTTAAAGACATATTGAGTTAGAATCAAGCTACCCAACACAGCAATTGGCACCGTACCATAGAATGCAATAGTAATGAAAATGGTTGTGTCTATCAATTGGCTCAGCATGGTCGAAGCATTATTACGTAACCATAGTTTTTTGGGCCCATGGATAGCTTTTAGTTTATTGAACACAAAAACATCCAAGTTTTGACTTACCGCATATGAAATTAAACTAGCAAGAATAACCCGGAAACTTCCGTTCAGAATGGTCTGGAACGACTCCTGGTCATTAAATATAGGTGCTGCAGGCAAGTGTATCGTAATGGCGATGAATATTAGGGCAAGAATTTGCATAATCAATCCAGAATTCACCGTTCTCTGTGCTTCTTTCTTCCCATAAACCTCAACAATTACATCAATAATAGGATAAGTAAATATATAGATTATTACGGCAGCGGGAAGTATAATCCAATCTCCAATGCTAAAAAGTTTAACTGCTACAATGTTTGCTAGTATTAACAGTCCAACAAATATTCCATTTAAATATAATATCATCCCTTTATTCCTTCCTTTATCGATTATCGACTTTTTCAGGGTAAAGGTCATGATTCATCAATCGGGAGTAGGCCAACTCTTCATACTTCGTACCAGGTTTCCCATAATTGCACCATGGATCAATAGAAAGTCCTCCACGCGGTGTGAATTTCCCCCAAACCTCAATGTACCTTGGATCAAGCAATTTAATTAAATCGTTCATAATAATATTGACGCAATCCTCATGGAAATCTCCATGGTTCCTGAAACTAAAAAGATATAGTTTTAGTGATTTACTCTCGACAAGTTTTTGATCAGGGATATACGAAATGTACATCGTTGCAAAATCAGGCTGACGAGTCATAGGGCATAAACTAGTGAATTCCGGACAATTAAACTTCACAAAATAGTCGCGATTCGAGTGAAGATTATCGACGGCCTCCAGTACCTCAGGTGCATATTCGAAAGAATATTGTGTGTGTTGATTACCCAATAACGTTAAATCCTTTAAACCCTCTTCATGGCTTCTTCCAGACATCAAAAAACCTCCTTGTAAAATGTATCCCAACACTTTGTCAAGAGAGATCTGCTCCACCATTCTAAATTTCAACTAAAGGGATATACACACAAGAAGAAACGGCTTCGCCGTCTTTATAAAGACGGATGCGTTTCTTAAGGTGATACTTAGAATTTATGACACGAAAGTTATAAATTCTATATCACTAAAAAAAGCCACGTCCGGTATGGACATGGCATATTGTCATGTATCCATAGTTTTTTATAGAGGGTATCAGCTATGAACCTCTCCCGTTCAAGTACGGGTATCTCAATTTCATATAATATAGAGTTTCTAACCTAACGTCAAATGACCACTCCGATAATCTATTGAAAAAAACAAGAAATAAGATTATTATTTTATTATTGACTATAAATTATAATTTCAGTCAATATAAAGGAGTAGAATGAATGCCCAAGATTGTAAGTGAACACGAAAAAGAGATGGTTCGGGAAGCCATGTATGTCAAAGGAATTCAGTTGATACGGAAAAAGGGTGTGAAGCGAGTCACTGTAGAGGATATAACAATTGCGACTAATATCGGCAAGGGATCCTTTTACTCTTACTACAAGTCCAAAGAAGAACTTCTCCTTGTGATCATAAAAAAGTTTGAGAATACAATGTTTGAGAGAGTGGAAGCCATTCTTTCCGAGAACATGGAAGCAAAAGAGAAATTGATAAAAGCTTTAAAGGAAATCTATTTGGCAGCGGACAGCATTGTTTTTTATGTTTCACCATCAGATATTGAGTATCTGCTTCGCAAGCTTCCGGATACAGCGAAGGATTGGGAGTCCAAATCTAACGACTATTTCAGCAGGACTTTATCGCTTTGCGGTATTGATGTAACCAAGTGCGATATTCATGTGCTGACACATTTAATGAATGCACTCCATTTTGTTGGGTCGGAAAATAAATCTTTCGGAGAGCAAGGAAGGCAAGAGGCACTGGATATGCTCGTCCATTCCATTGCCGATTACATGGCGGGAGGCACAAAGAAATGAGCGTACAAATGCTTATTATATTCATGTTCTTAGGCGTAATCCTTATGTTGATTGTTTGTTTAAGCCTGTTTGTGCAATACAAGAAAAAGAAGCTTGCAAAACAAATTCAGATTACTTCAGCGAGTAATGGAATTGATTGCAGAGAATTTGTAACGATTGGTGGTATTGCACAATATTTGCATCATCGGGGCGAGGACGTTAATAATCCTGTGATGTTGTTTTTACATGGTGGACCGGGGTCACCTATGCTGCCGTTCGCTCAAGAGTTCCAGACCCTATGGGAGAAGCACGTGACAATCGTACACTGGGAGCAAAGGAACAGCGGGAAAACCTATTTCAAAAATGATCCGAAACAAATTACGCCAACTACCACTATCGAGCAAGTTATTCAGGATACATATGAAGTAGTAGAATATCTAAAAGGTAAATATCAGAAAAAGATTATCATTATGGGACATTCATGGGGTTCGGTGCTAGGCAGCTTGTTTGTCAAAAAATATCCGGAGCTTGTCCAGGCTTATATTGGCGTTGGGCAGGTAGTGAATCTGATAGACAATGAGCGTATTGGCTTTGAAAAAGTACTAGAATCTGCGAAAGCAGCAGGAAACAATAAAGATTATGAAGCTCTTCTTCGTTTAAAGCCATATCCACCGTTAGAATTCAATGATGAAATGCCCAAAAGACTTACAAAGGTTCGACGATATCAGAGCAAATATAAATTATCGGCTGGTTTTACAATTGATTTATTTGTAAGCGGGCTATGTTCACCATTTTATACCCTAAGGGATTTGAGCTATTTCCCCAGAACTGGGGCAGTTGGAGACGGACAGCGTCATATTATGAAATATTTGATGGAATCGTTCGATTTACCGTCTTTGGGTACAACCTATGAAATACCTGTCTTTTATATCCATGGAGAACGAGACTGGCAGACACCCTATCCGCTGGCAAAGGAGTTTTTCTCAAAAATAGAAGCGCCAATCAAACAGTTTTATTCCATTCCAGATGCGGGACATATTACCATGCTTGACCAGAAAGAGAAGTTTAACGAGGCGTTATTTGATGTTTTGGAGCAAATACGGTAACGGCTCTTATACCCTCCGATTTATTTATTTTTGATACAAGTCAAGTGACATAAATACTACCAAACGTATAAAAGGTGCTCCCCGACCGGCATCAAGATGGCCTGGCATGGAGAGCACCTTACACAATTTATAAGAAATAATTCGTAATCGATTGGTCGCTCACAAGAATCGCTTCGCTATCCAGCTTCCTCTTCAAATACTTCTTGTCTGAGGAAATAAATATATTCATAATCAGATCCACAACAAACAGGAACGTGATATGGTTGGACATTAGCGCACTGTTACTGACCGAGATCTTATCCGGCACAATAATGTCGACGACTGCATTCTCCGTAATCGGCGACGAATCGTAACATGTAATTGCAATCGTCTTAGCCTGATTGACCTGGGCGATAGATATGGCGTCGACAATCTCCTTCGTTGATCCTGAACGTGAAAACCCAATCATCACATCATTTGAATTACACTGAGAAGCAGCAATCTTCATAGCTCTGCTATCGCTAATAGCTTCGGATATAATTCCAATAATCGCCAGGCGGTTCTTTAAAGCAATAGCCGCCAAAAAGGAATCAAACAGGCCGACCAAAAAAATCCTCTGCGCATCTTTTAACAGCTCTACCACTTTATTAAGCTGTTCTTCTGTTATGAGCGCGGATGTGTTGATGATCAGTTCATTATAATCCAGAGCCAGGGCATCAATCACGTTAATCTCCCGTCTCTCTTTTTTCTTCGCCTGCATATCCCGGTAGAATGCTTCCTGGGCAAAAGCAATTTTGAAATCATTAAACCCCTTAAACCCTACCTTTTTACAAAAGCGATTGATGCTTGTCTCCGATACACCAATCTCATTTGCAATGGAGGTAATGGTATTGCGTGTAATAAATTCAGGGTTGTGGATGACAAAGTTAGCAATTTGATTTTCCCCATATGTTAATTTTTGTGTTTGCGATAAAATTTTTGCTATGACAGCTGGAACCTGTGAAGACATGCATACCTCCTACTGATCTACCTATGGAAACTAGATCCATTATATCACACTGAGTAAGGTATTGAGAAAGTTACAGTTACAACCAAGATTTCCAAGAGATCACCTGCTGCTCGAATTGTCCTTCGGAGAGCGTATTATTTTGAATCAGATAGATATAATCAAGCAAATTCGGCAGGCAGGGAAGCCCTATTATTTCTTTGCAAAAAGCGTGCGCCGCAATCTCACTGGTCTTTACAACACTTGAGCGCTTTACAAAAAATTGCCCCAGTCTGAATACCTCAATTGGCTCCAGCTCTTCATTTGTGGATTTCCCTGATTGATATTCCAGGTAGTGATAAAACTCGTGCGCGAGATGGATATCGATTAGTCGATCCAGCTCCGTACCATCATCATCCGTGCTCAGCAGCTCCTGATAGGTTTGTTTCATCCCGGCCAAGGATGCAGAGTAAACAATAATTTCCGGTGTCTTCTTGGCAAAATCGATCTGTGCTCGGAACGATACTTTATGGAAAGTCCCTGAACGGTTCGTTATTTCATAATGAAGCCCTTCGGCCTGAATGATCTCCCGGACATTCCTTCCGATATACTGCGTTGCTGCCTCTTTACCTCTGGCAAGCGACATGGATACATAATACGGTATCTTATCCTTTGGTATTTTATGAAAAAGAGGATCCTGCTCCAGCTCTGCACATGCCATTATCTCGTCAGAAAGAGACTGCATTACTTCTCGATCCATCTCACTCCCCTCCTTCTTACTGATAAGCAATTACGATCATTTCATCTGCCCCATCCAGCATTTCTGTCTCGATCTCCAGGATCGACATGAGTTGCTCTTTGGTCTGCATTCCTGTCAAATCCAGCATTTTTTCCTTATAGAATACAAACACCTTTGGAATCGTTGCATTCGCATCCGAGTATATCGTGTTATCATCCAAAAACTCACCAAGTGCAGTCTGGGACTGAGACTTGGTAAGCATTGTATACTGCACATTGGCCTTCTTGAACCGCACAACGCCTTCCCGGTCGAGAACACTTACCGCATTGGACTTCTTCTTAATCAATCCGAAGAACGACTTCTTCACATTCTCACTTGCAAAAAGACTCCAGCGTCCGCTTCTCGCCATAAGCTTCATCGATTCGGGCGGCTGATCAACGGATTCGGCTGCGACGGCCGTCAACTCAGTATCTGACATCGATTGTTTCCCTAAATCTTTCGAACGGAGCTCGGTTGAACCTGTTGCGATAGCACGCAATATATTTTTTTGGCTATCAATCTCGATCGTAACCTCAACCGTAGCTTCACTTGCCCCCGATTTAACGATACGCTCCACAATTTCGGACCGAATCCGCTTAATTTCTTCTTCCGTTGGATTCACAACAGTCCGTTCCATCTGTTCCTTCACCATTGCTAGTGCAACGCCGATCGTAGATACGTACGGAGCGTTGTTTGCAATTTGGCTCTTCATTTTCTCCCGCTCTGCCATCGCTGGAACGAGAACCGCACCGCTGCCTCCACCGCCTACCAGCGTAACAAACGATCGATCCAATTCATAGTCCTCAATCATTTCATTAACCGTCTTCATCGTTTTATCGATTGCAATGTTCATAACCTGTCTGGCAGCCTCTTCCACACTCAGTCCGACATGGGTAGCGAGCGCTTCCCAAGCTTTTATCGCTGCTTCTTTATTCCCTTGTGCATAATCGCCTTCAGGAATATAGCCGAGAATATTAGCTGCGCCAGCTAAGGTATAAGAGTATTCCTTGCCATTTCCGCTTTCAAGAATAATGTATTCTGCCGGGTCACCCTGGCGTGGACTGACAAACTTCACTTTAGGATTGATAATATCCTCACTCTTCGCAAATGCCTCATAAGCCTTGCCTGCAATATGCGCGCTTCGTGGACCGACATCGGTAATCTTGCCGCCAGCTACCTTGATCATACTCCCCCCGGCTATACCAAGCGTACGTACATCAAGCGACTGAAGGTATGTACGGTGACCACCAACTTCGGCGTTTTTGATCATGACTTTACCGTTTTTGATAACGGAAATATCAACACTCGTACCGCCGACTTCAAAGAAAATTCCATCTGATATTTTTTCGTACATAAGCGCACCAGCCACTCCAGCTGCCAGCCCAGACAACATCGTCAGAATAGGTCTCTTGCGTACCTCATCGATGCTCATAACCCCGCCGTCACAACGCATAATCATGAGCTGTGATTTGATGTTGGCGTTTTTGACAGATTTCTCCGTCATATTTGCTGTCTCCATCATTTTCGGTATGAGCGAAGCGTTGATGACTGCTGTTCTTGTTCGAGTCTTCAGCCCGTAAAGCTGAGAAATTTCGTGTCCACCGGTGGCAAAAATCCCTTTGCGGTTGGCAATTTCCACAACGCGCAGCTCGTTCCTAGGGTCGTCTACACTGTAAGCCTCAGAAGCGACAATTACTTCCGCTCCCTGCTTTACAAGATCATCAATTGCTGCTTCGATCTGGTCATCCGCTAATTGCTTAGAGTCCAGATACGTATGAAATGTCTTCAAATACTTCCCTGGGGCGAGTTCGATATCACCTGGATTGGATTCCGAACGGGCGCTGAGGCCATCAAGACCTGATCCCATTCCAATAATACCAACGGATGCAACATCCCCTTCCAGCAACGCATTCGTTGCTTGCGTTGTTCCGTGAGCGATAAATGTTACATCTTCTGGCAGGATTCCTCTGCTTGCCAAAATTTTATTTAATATCTGTACGATCCCTTTTGCCACGCCGTCTTCATCGTGATGAGTGGTCGGAATTTTCATTTTCTCTATAACTTCATAAGTTTCATTATCAATAACAGCTGCGTCTGTAAACGTGCCGCCGACATCAATACCTACCCTTACCTTTTTTCTCTCCATAATTTCCCTCCTGAAGTAAAAAGCGGGGTTCGCACATACTATGCAATACCCCGCCCGAGTTTATGTGCTGGATTTAAAAGACCATGAATGCTCCGATCAGCATCGATATAAGTACTGAAACCATCATCCAAGGAAGTGTCTTTTTCAAAATTTCATTAATGTCACTCTTCGTAAAGTCTGCAACCCAAACGTTATGCGAGTTCGTTGGGTCAGAGACAGCCTGCACATTACTTACTACACGTAATGCCAGCATCGCAGCAATTGGAGTCATACCAGCTGTTACAAACAAAGCAGCAATACCACTTCCAAGTCCCCATACGTTCAGGGGTCCACGATAAATAGCCAGTGGTGATAACAGAGTAAAGAAGATAATGTACGCGATCGGGCTCGTCGGCAGAACCGCTTCAATCAGAGGCGAAATGATCGCCGACACCTGCGGTGCCATAACTGAGTTCAGGAGAATACCGATACCGATCATCAGTGCCATCGCACCTGCTACGTCCTGAATCCCTTCCACTAAAGCGCTGGACAGAATGTGAATTGGACGTTTAGGTAGTGTAAGTAAAATGGTTACCAGAGCACCGATAATAACCGCCGGTACGATATCGAGCTTAAAGGCAAATACGAGAACAACCGGTACAATCGGGCTGATCAATGCGATGGTCGGAACTTTCTTTCCTTCTCCACCAGTAGCGTTTGGCATAGCCCATGCCTTGCGGCCTTTGCCGTCCCTTTTAATGTAGAAAACAATCATCGCTATCGCAATAATGATAAGAGGCAAGGCTGCTACGAGTGTGTAATCCGCAATCTCTGCAACAGAGAGACCAAGAACGTCCTTATACACAGCCCAGTTTGAGACGTTAAACAATGCCCCCACCCCGACAGCCGAAAGAACTACAATTGAAGCGACAAACTGAGAAATACCTGCGGTAAGCATGATCGGAATAACAATCGTACCAACGAGAATGACCATACCCAGTCCACCTGCTGCGGAGAAAATAACGGATGCGGTCGCAAAGAACAGAAGACCGATCAGAATTGGTTTGTCACCGGCAAGTTCAGCTGCTTTTCGAATAATGGATTTGGTAATACCCACTTTGTTCAAAATCTGTCCGAACCAAGCACCAAATATGAGGCCTGCAATCGCACCAGACAATCTCATAGAGCCGTCGGACAAAATTGTTTTGGCTATTGTAACTGTTTTCGGATCTTTTGAAATAAAGGGAACACCCGCAATAATCGCAAACAATATAGCCATTAAAGGTAAAGCCAGAATCGTTGGAAGTTTCCGAGTCATCATCAATCCAACAAAGATTAGGAAGACGAGTAAAATACCGATGGCTTGAAACCACATTACTGTTGTCAATTTAATTTCCCCTCTCGATATGGTTACAGCTTAAAATAAGTTTCACTATATTTCCAGATAAGCACCCTGCTCTTTAAGACTCTGCTGCACTTCCTTGATATTGACATCCTGTACATCAATACCACGCTTGGCAGAAATCGCTGCTGCTACACCCCCAGCTTGGCCGATAGCACCTGTTGTCGGTGTTGTTCTCATTGCAGACTGCGCTTCAAATGTAGTTGAAATACAGCGTCCGATTACGATTAGGTTCCTTACGGATTCTGTTATCATGCAGGAGTAAGGAATGCTGTACATTCCGCCCCACTCTAGCTTCTGGTGCTTCGTCCCTTCCCCATCTGGACTATGAATATCAACAGGGTAGCCAGAATGTGCTATGGTATCTTCGAACAACCGTTGCTCCATCAGATCTTCGACTGTCAACGTGTACATTCCCTTAATCTGCCGAGAGCTGCGGACTCCGATACTCGGACCAGTCGACTCCACAATAGCGTTCTCAAAGCCTGGAATATATTTACGAACAAACAGCTCAAGCTCCCGGCATTGTTTGCGCCCTACCATTTCCGCTCGGCTCAGACTCAGTGCATCCGTTGCATCATGACCCAATATACGGGTCGTATTCATGATGACTTCACCTGGATTATTCGTCTCGAAGAAAAGAATATTTTCTCTAGGAATAGATATTTCACCTTTCGCCTTAGCTTCCTTGAACAGGCTGTCAAACCCGCCAACCGATAGTCTCGGTGCTTTCTCAATGATCGATGTATCTCCTTTGTACAGTGGGAAATCATCTGGATGACTATGAATGTATTCCTTAACCTTCGGAATGTCCACATTGTACATTTTCATCTTCAAAGTCATCGGTTGCATCGCTCCATCGGACTCTCTGCCCTTCGTAAACTCCGCACCTGCTCCAACAGATAAGTCTCCATCACCTGTACCGTCGATAAACACGGATCCTTGAATTTCACTCAACCCTGACTTGTTACATACCGTTATGCTAACAATCCGACCATTCTCTGTCTTCACACCTGCTAGCATCGTGTGGTACAAAATCTCTCCACCACTCTCGGTCACCATCAGTTCAAGTTCGTGTTTCATAGCCTCAGCATCAAATGGCGTTACCGAATATGTAAATCCGACTGTATCAAAAATATGTCCTGGTGATTTACCCAGCTTCTTCAAACGCTCAATCAACTGATTTGTATAACCCTGTATTGCCAGCTTTTCACCCGCATGAAAAGTCATCATCGGACCGACGCCGTTCGCAGTAAGCGTCCCACCTAGGAAACCGTGGGATTCAACAATCAACGTCCTCGCCCCTAAGCTCGATGCCGCAACCGCTGCCATCGCCCCGGAAATACCTCCGCCCATTATGACAACGTCGTACCTTTGCATACTCTCCATATCCATCTTCACTCCTTCTGGTAATGATGTATGATGATTTCTTGTATGTAGATTAACAGAAAACCAGAATAATGTAAATGCTTTCAGAAAATGATTTTCTATTTTAACGTAAATTTAGAAAATAATTTTTATCTCGTTTTAGCGTTGCATTATTTATCTCTCGTAGCACTGGAAAATATTTATATGATGCTCCATATATATGACAAATCAGTGTCAAACTGAATTGCGTCTTGCTTGCGGCGAGGGTTTAGTTATAATTGATCTGACATAATTAAACCGCCTTAAAAAAGAGGAGACATCATGATGCCATCAAAAGTAAAAAATCCGCTCAAACTTTATTCCCAAATGTCTTTGCGTTACAAGCTGCCGATGCTAATCAGTCTATTGGTTACGTGCATATTAATCGTCACAAGCATATTTATGTACCAATTTGGTTCAAGTTTGCTCCTTGATAAGAGCAAGGATGAAATGCAGGCGAACGCCGATCGTATCGGAGAAAATCTGTTTTCTTTGATGCAATTAGAAAAACAAACGACTTACCTCGGATCCGTTCATAACACATTTAAGGAACTTCTCCAATTAAGAAACGAGAATTCCATGACAGATCAACAATTTTTCTCGTCCCAGAACAAATTGCAAATAAAAGCTAATGCCGTCCTCTTGCAAAGTCTCTCGGGAGCCGGTGATAAGGAATCCTTATCGTTAATTGATGCCAAGGGGACGATTGTAGCAAGCAGTAACCCGGATGCGGTCGGCACCGATCGTTCTGATCGGGTTTATTTCAAGGAAGGCATGCAAAACCGTTTTTTTGTTAGTGATGTACTGGAATCCAGAAGTACGAGCTCTCAAGTAGTCGTATTGGCTGAGCCGATTAAAGACGATTCCGGTAATGTATTGGGAGTATACAGCAGTACGATAAATACGAAATCCTTTATCAATATGCTACAGAATATTAAAATTAACGATGAAGGAGTTATCACAATTCTCAGTCGATCGGGTACCACCGTATACCATTCCTTAGATTCAACTCAGATCGGAAAGCCAACGGGTGCTCCGGAACTTGCGGGAATTATGCAGGAGAAGGCGACAGACGAAATCTTGCAGGGAGAAGTCGAGCACCCAGATAAATATATCCGTTATTCAAAAATACCGGTGGCAGATTGGACAGTTGTCGTTGAGGATAGCTATCAAGATATAAAGAAACCACTGGACACTTTATTAAATAATATGATGATCGCTACATTGATTGCTATTGCGATAGCGATTGGCGTCGGCATCATACTTTCCAGAATCGTTACATCTCCAATTATTAAAATTACAAACCTATTCAAGAAGTTGTCTTCCGGAGATCTGACTGTAATGGCGGACGGGAAATACGAAAGCGAGTTCAAGCACTTGGCTGACAGCTTTAATGTTATGGTTGGGCAGAACAAAGCACTAATCCAACATATGAATAATTCTATCGATGTGTTGAACAACAGTACGCATCAATTAGAGCAGTCATCGAAAAGCACCGCCCTTTCTATTCAGGAAACATCGGTAACTGCCGGAGAAATTGCCAAAGCAATGGAGTCCCAATCGAACGATACGGAACACATTGTAGGCAAGTTTATTGGTTTGGGTGATAAAATTGACCACATCAACAGCCGAACTCAAATGGTTCATGAACGCTCTCAAACGATTATTGAAATCTTCCACAGTAATAATGAAGTGATTGACAATCTGATTGAAATTAACAACCAAAACGAGCAAGAAGTTCAAAAAATATCTTCGATAACCGGGTTCCTGGCGGAAAGTTCCAATCATATCCGTGCGATTACAGGAGCGATCTCAAATATTGCCAACCAGACCAATCTTCTTGCGTTAAATGCCTCGATTGAAGCAGCAAGAGCAGGCGAACATGGACGGGGATTCAGCGTGGTAGCAGGTGAAATTCGTAAGCTTGCCGAACAAAGCTCCAAGCAGTCAAGTGAAATTAACGCGATCATTCAACAGACACTCAAACATGTCGATGAGAACAACAAAAGTGTTAGCGAAATCCAGGCTATCGCCGCCATTCAGGATAAACATGTAGGGAAAACACAGCAGGCGTACCAAGTGATTCACGATCATATTATGGACATCACCGAGCAAATCAAGTCGATGGCTGCCGAAGTGGCAAGCATTGAAAAAGATAAAGAAGAGGTGCTGGAGTCCGCACAGAGCTTATCTGCTTCTGGAGAAGAGGTCTCGGCTTCAATAGAGGAAGTTACTGCTACAGTTCAAGAGCAATCCGCGATGGTTCAGCAACTGGCGGGGATGATCGAATCGATCGACAATCTGACGAAGGAGCTTGCGCAATCCGCTTCTCAATTTAAAGTGAAATAAGTAAACAGCCCCTGCTTGTGATTTACACGAGGAGGGGCTGTTTTGCTATCGCTAACCGATTAACCGATATAGCGTCCTGCTTTCTTTTTATAATCCAAATACTCATTCCCAAATACCCTGGCTAAAAATTTTTCTTCCTCCAGTATCTGAAAATGAAGGATAACCACCGCAATCAAAGAGATTAGTACAAGAGCAATATTAGCAAATGCTATAGCTATGCCTATGTATAGCAAATCAAATCCTAAAAACGCCGGATTACGACTATACTGATAGATTCCCGTTGTAACCATGCTTGTGTTCTGAGTTTCATCTACTCCTGCTCGCCAACTGCTTTTCATTGTTCCCATTGCAATGATGAATACAATTGTCCCTGCTAATGAAATGCCAATACCTGCAAAGCGAACAAAAGGATTGGAGTATACATGGGTATCAAATACGATGCTGATCAATTGTGCAGCAGCTAATAAATAGGTCATTGTTTTTAAAATAACTTCTATTAAAAATGTCCTCTTGTCCTTTTGACCCTTACCCATTCGATCTGTAGATATACCCTTCTTTTTTTGCATCAACATTTTCAAGAAATAGCTTCCATAAAAAAGACACCAAACGATTAAACCAGCTATGATGAACAACAGTGCTCCTCCTCTGTAATTAACTCAAATCTGAAATTTTCCAAGAAACAGAAAAACTACCCTTATGCTTCTTAGCCTCAAATTTCATTTCGTACTTACCGCCTTTGTCTACTGAAATCGTAAAGTTAGATGTAGGAATATCGCTTCCTGTATAGTAGGATATACCCTGATCATCTACTATAGAAAAATCCAACTCTCCAGCATCAGAAACGATATTAATTAAAAAATCGCACTTCTGTCCTTCTTTAAGAGTGACTGTTTTAGCTTTGCTCCCATTGAATTTTTCGTACGACATATCCCAAGACGTATTGGTTTGATTTCCAAATGACTTATAGGTCATATAACTACTTTTTCCACATGAACTAAACAACATGACACAGCTTAATATTAGGAGCACAAAATACATTCGTTGTTTCATTAACAATCCACCTCCTATAAATAACCAGTTAGATTCAATTTAACACCGATGGCACATAAATCTATGACCTAAGTTACATCCTGGTGAGCTTTGCAGTTAATTCATTGTCTTGTTTAGTATTTTCAAGAAGAGACGTAATTTTCATATAAGAATAGATTACGAGAAGTATATTTTTGGAGTTATAACATATAAAAGGCTATCGCTTGATAGCCTTTTATATGTTGATCTATAGGATACTAGCAGTAGATTTTCCCTGACTACTCTAATCTAGCTAAAAATTCAAAGGGTTTTGCATTCCATGCTTCATATGGAATTATACCATTGCGCCTGGGCACGATACATTGCGGCATATTGACCGCCTTTGGCCAATAGTTCTTCATGATTGCCTTCTTCGATGATTCTTCCGTCTGCGAACACTAATATTCGATCTACGATTGAGGTAATACCCAAACGATGGGAAATTAAGATGGTGGTTTTGTCACCTGTAATCTGGGCAAAATCGCGATATAGCTGCGCCTCAGCAACAGGATCAAGCGCAGACGTAGGTTCGTCTAGCACCATGATTCTCGCCTTGTCACGATACATCGCGCGAGTGATGGCAACCTTCTGCCACTGCCCACCAGATAGATTATTGCCACTCTCACTAAAGCTACCAACCAATTCATCCAAACTGTTAGGCTGTGTCTGAATGAAAGTATAGGCGTCCGTCTTTTTAGTGAGCAGCATGAGTTCCTCGTCTGTTACATGGCGGTCCTTATCCGCAATGGTGATATTACCACGTAAAGAAGTCTCGTATCTCCCGAAATTTTGAAACACGACAGAGATGGCATTACGTACAGTCAACAGATGATCCTTAATATTCAATCCACTGACTGTAATCTCGCCTGAGGTAGGCTGATGCATGCCGCATAGGAGATTAGCAAAAGTTGATTTTCCTGAACCATTTTCGCCAACAATTGCTATTTTTTCACCTTGCCTGATGGTTATATTCAAGTTTTTTAACGCCTGTGTGGCCGAATAAGGATAGGTGAAGCTCACATCGTCAAACACAATATCTGCGCGTTCTAGTACCTGCGGGTTATCTTCTAATTTTTCTTTTGGCGTAGCTTCCAGTTGAAAAAAATCATGCATGAATTTAATATTACCAAAGAATCGTGCCGCACCCACAAATACTTTAGTCGTAGCGGTTTGCAGCTGTACAGCGAGAGTAGACACTAGCATAAAGATTCCTAGCCCTATAGCGGGGTTATCATAAATCTCCTTAGCAACTAGCAGTAGGATTCCAATATACACGCAGTTACGTAGAATATCCGCAATTGAATTATAGAGGACATGCTTGCGAGTTAAGCTGTTCTTTTTCTCTAGGTAACGTAAAGATACGGTACGCCACCGCTCCTTAATCCACGGATAGATCCCATTAAATCTAACATCATTCATAGACTTACAATTTTCATTCGCACCCGATGCCATATAAAATAAATGTACGGACATGGCACCATCTTTCATGTTCTTGGTCTTGTTTTTGTCATCCTCATCTTTTTGCAGAATCGAGAGTACAACAGCGGGAATGCAAGTTACGAGCAGGATGACGACAATCCACACACTAATATCCAGTAACACTGTAATAATACTGACAAAAGTAATCAGTTGCTGGAGTACTACAATGGTCTGCTGCATACTCTGCGCCACCTGTGCGCCTCCGAACATCTTAGCAAATTCCAGCTTTTCGCGAAAATCACCTTCATTCTCGATGTACTTGTATTCCACTCGACTCGCACAATCAATAACGGTCTTCTTGATATACTTAGTCGTACGCTGCCGATCCACCTCTGCATAATAGTCATGAGCAAACGTGTAACCTGCCTGTATCACATAAAGCACGATAAGGAGAAGAAAGATAAGGAGCGCATTCATTAGCTTTTCCTGCCCCTGAGACATCAATTGCACTTGGTCTGTAAACTGTCTTAACGTGATTGAAATCCACACAGGCACAAAGGCTACAGCAAAACCTAATAGATTTACGAATAGAGATAATTTACTTTTGGTACGATAGCTTACTTGTAAAGCCTTCCACGCAACGCTTAGAACCACACGGGTACCAAGCTTTTCATTAAGCTCCTTTTGTTCCATTCACCTCACCTCCTCGTCTAACAAGTTGAGATTTATCCACTAGTCTTTACCTTGTCACTAATCTCCTGATCGTACCATTGCGCCTGCTCGTGAAAAAAGTTAGCATAAACGCCTCCCTTTTTCATTAACTCTTCATGAGCACCGTCCTCAACAATTCTACCGCCATCTATCACCAGAATACGGTCTGCCAAACGAGCGAAACCAATACGGTGGGAAACTAGAATAGAAGTCCTTCCCCCTAATTTTTGCTTGATGTGAAAGAACTGCTCCATCTCTGCGATCGGATCTAGCATTGAAGCTGGTTCATCAAATATCATAACTTCCTTGTCGCTCATATGAGCCCGAGAAACAGCCACACGTTGTCCCTCTCCACCAGACAGCACAGCACCGTCCTTATAAACTTGCTTACCGAGAAGGTGGTTCATCCCTTGCTTCAGCTTCTGGAACACTTTACTTGCTCCACCCTTATGAATAGCATCTAGAATCATCGTTTCGTTCTCGATTTCTTTCACATTCCCGATGCCCACGTTCTCTCCAAGCGTCAGATGGAATAAGTAAAAATCTTGAAAAAAAGCACCCATTTTCTCATTCATATACGCCTTGCTGTAATCCGAATAGGGCCTGCCCCCAAATTTCACTTCTCCCTCAGTCGGAACATATAAGCCTAGCAGAATTTTAACGAGAGTCGTTTTGCCGCAGCCGTTACTGCCAACTAATGCTACGGTTTCTCCACGCTTAATTTTAAAACTAAGATCCTTAAGAATAGGCTTTTCTTTGTTGTAGGCAAAAGACATACGGTTCACTTCAAAGCAAATTTCCTCATCAAGTGCCGTATTTGCCTTATGTTCTTCCTCTTCGGGATCTACCACCGGAGTATTTTCAAAGAAACGTCGCTGAATGTCGAGGCCATAGAGACCATAATCCAGCTGTTGATAGCTTTTGGGTATAGTCGAAACCGCATCAGCAATACTGGTGCAAAGAATATAAATCATTAGAAGGACATCAGGGCCCATCTTGCCATTAGATACTTGAAACAGGGAATACAGGATCATCAATACCATAAATACATAGAAGCCTATTTTGCTGAAAAAGGTTAGCTGAGCAATGCCATAAGCACGTCTCACCTGACTCCCCTCGATCTGGTTATAAGCATTCTCCCAATCCTGTTTAATTCGCTCCGCACTATTAAAAATTCTCGTTTCCTTGGCTGTATCACCGTTCTGAGCAAGCTTCTCAAAATAGTCCGCTTTGCGAAGCATTTCCCTCAGCTCTTTCCATACCACACGTGCCTTATTCGAGAAAGCGGAGTTCAGGCAAATGACCACAACAATATAGATCGCTGTCATGAGGAATATGAATTTGGAAGTGATGAACGCCACCACCATAAGGGAAATGATAGAAGCGAGCCTCGCGAGAAGTGCACAACCTGAACTGGTTAAGTCGGTGAGAGAGCCACAGCGGGAAATAGCTGCGTAGTAGTCATCGTTGACCTCTTTCTTCACAAGCTCGGTGAGATCAACACGTTGTGCGCTGTCCATCATCACCTCTTCCAGACCCAAATAGTAGGAATCATACATCATCATGTACAAAAGGTCGTCATTCAGTCTTGTCGAAAGTCCCGACACGGTGAGAATAATTCCGAGCACCACAATATCAGGTATCACCGATGAGAATGTACCTGTTCCCGAGGAGATAAATCCAGATAGATTCGCGATAACGTCTCGATTATATGCCAGTGCCACTGCAGGTAACACAGCAAGACCGATACTAAGCACCATCCAGATCAGAAACATTTTCTTATCAATTTTCCACGCAAGCCTTATGCCCCACTGAGCTGCTAATAGCTTGTCTTTGAACACTGTTTTTTTGGTTTTGGACACGGCTCTACCCCACTATTTCTTTACTTATTTAATTAGAAAATATATTTATATTTCAAAATTATAAAACTATTAATATGGATTTTTATCTACATTCATATAAAAAAGACACTGAGAAACCCTTCACTTGTCAGAGTTCAGGGTTTCTCAGCGTCTCTCCCAGTATTCCTTTTAAGTAATAATAGAATATATGCATGTACTCAACTAATTTCAGCTATCTTATGCTAAAATAATCCAGTTGTCAACATTTTTACTTAGCTTCACAACCTGCATTAACCCTATGTTCTCCCTAGGTCTGAGCTTGGCGATACAGCTCACGACTCTTATAACCCGCCTGAAGAATCATCTTCATTTCTTCTCGACGCTTGGTTCTTGTTTCCTCTTGTTTAGCACTATAGACATAACGTGCCCAATCCTTGCGATAACCAGGGGTAAGTGATTGGTAAATGGTTAGCAGCTCTGGCGCATCTTCCAAATCCTTCTCGACACTTGGAATGAGGGAAATATAATCATCTACACATTGACTTGGTTTGGAAGAAGTCTTGTTCTTACCCGCAGCGTCCTCTTTAAACCCGACAACTGTAAAGACATCATCCAGTCCTACCATACGTGCAAATTTAATATTGCTTGTCCCGATATACCCATCCTCATCGCTGCCTAGACCCCCTAGCAAGTCATCCCGATGAATAAATGTTGGGTAAACTTTGTTTCCTTTTTTCGGGTACGCCGCAAAGACATAGCCATTCTTATTCAGATGTTGATGTTCTATTACACGATTAACCAGTTCCTTTAATGATTCCATATCTAACACAAAAGCAAATATAAGATCATACGCACCATCGCTCAGCGTAGTATCATAGCCTGTCAATTCTGCCACATAATCTGTTCCTTCAGGTTCATTCAATATAGCTACTTGTTTGTACTTGTCTAATTTCAGCTTTTCTACGATCGATTTCGTCATTATGCTTCATCCCCCAAATATTTTCGGTTACTTCCTTAATTCAAGCTAATTATGGCTCAACACTAAAATCAGTTATAGCAGGCTATTCCTTCATTTCGTCTTTTGTAGAATACATATTTTTATCCGCGCGTTTGATCGTATCGGTAATCTGTTCATCTTGGTCACCATCATACATAGCATATCCAGCAGCTACCTGGAATTCAAAAGCCAAGCGTTCATTCTCTTCTTCACATGCTTCAATAAAGCTTACTATTCCTTCTTTCACGGCTGACTGCTCCCAATGATGCAGGATACAAATAAATTCATCCCCACCGATGCGATAACAAGTGCTGTTCTGATGAAACGCCTTCTGCAGGCACTTACCCGCGCTAATAATTGCCTCATCACCCAAATGATGTCCATGAATATCATTGATCTTCTTAAGATTATTTATATCGGCTAGAATAATGGTCATTCCCTGTCCATCCGTAATACCATTTAGATCGGTCGTATAAGCCGTTCTATTCTTACAATGCGTCATCAAGTCCGTGTTAGCCAAACGTCGATAATGATCTGCATGTTTGCTGAGATCTATAATATGTATCGCTTTTTTAAGCACATGTACCGATAAAATCAGCATAAAGAATAGGATGCCCACTAGGAAGAATTTCCCGATCGCAGCATCTCCTAAGTAATAATAATAGATTAGTTCCAAAAAGAAGGAAACACATATTCCTCCAAACGAAATAGCGAAATAGCGGACCTCATGATTATGATACTTAAACAGTTCTAATATAAGCGTCGTCATAATCACAACACACCAACTCACAAGTAAGAAATGAGTCACAAAAGCAGTATAAAAGAAGTCCACCACATTGAATAACTGTAGTAGCATCACCACCATAGCATTGGTACACAATATCCAATTGAAGCATTCCATCAGTATCTTATATCTAAAGTTTTGAAACGAACAAATATATTGTACAATGGGGATCGGAAACAACGTCAGACTTACATAATTCATATAAAGAACCAGCATCTGATTTCCAATGAAAAATTGCGTCGTCTTACTTTCTCCAATCAACCAGATCGCGATTAATATCGCGAACCATCCCAAATACTTGATTCCTTTTTCGCGAACAAGGACTTTTCTAAAGATGATATATAGAGCTAACAGTATGACTCCAATGATAAGAATGATGCCTGCAGCCAGTAAGCTAATTCCGTGTTGTTTCATAATATGAAAGAGGATGGAGGATTTCGTTCCCCCGTATACCTCGCGAAGTATTCCAACAATATACTGATAGGGCGATGTAATTTGGATGGTGATTTGTTTTCCCGCTGCATGCTCTGGGAGTTCAATGATATTCCATGCCGTGCCGCTGTTCTGCCCAAACATTCTTTTCTCTTCATCTATACCAAAAGAATAAATCAAATCACGCTCTACATAAACCTGAATGCTTTGTAGGCTTGTACGTATACTTAATGTCCTAAGTCCGTCTATATCCGGCAATTGATAAGAAATAGATACACTTTGATTGGTACCTGCTTCTAACACGGTAGGTAAATTAGCTGTCCTTACGGTTCCATCCTTATCCCTGTATTGCCAGCCCTCATTCATTTCATAAACAGCTTCACTATCAAATGCCATATTCTCATGAGAACTGTTCCAAATCACTGCCGCCGAAACAACCACGATTAGCAATATTGTATAAAAAACAAGATTCCTTGTTGTTTCATATTTAAATTTCATCTATTTCATTCCTTATTGTCGATATATAGTCGTCTATATCTTACTATAATCAAACAAATTAGTAATTTAAATAATCAGATAATTAATTCTGGATAAGTAAAAAAGCTAGCCATAATGCCTAGCTTAATCCATACATGTTGATTATAGAAGGTATTGGGTTTTGCCCAACTAAAACCGCATTTAAACCTTTTTAACAAATTCCGATTTTAATTTCATAGCGCCAAAACCATCAATTTTACAATCAATATCATGATCTCCATCAACCAAACGTATATTTTTTACTTTTGTACCTATTTTCAGCGTCGATGAGCTTCCTTTTACTTTGAGATCTTTGATCACTGTTACAGTATCACCATCGTTTAAAACATTCCCATTGGCATCTTTGACAACCTTGTTATCTTCACCATTGTCGGTATCTGATTCTAGAGCCCACTCATGGCCACATTCTGGGCAAACCAAAAGCGCTCCATCTTCATAAGTATATTCTGAATTACATTTTGGGCAATTTGGTAAATTAGACATTATTTCATGTCCTCCATTCGTTATTGAAAGTTCCCTGACAAGTATATTGGATATCCAGCAATGATTCCACTAAATACGACAATTGTATTGGAACTGCCTATAATATTTGTCAATATCTTGTATTATAAACAAAAAAACCAAACCTTCATGTGACGTATGTACACTTCAAGAGTTATTCTGCGTATTATTTAGTAGGCAGCCTAATTATAACTGAATTGTGCTAACAACCCTTTCGAGATATCTGTAAATAAAAAAGCCAACGCTGCGCTCTAACGAGCCGCATTGGCTTAATTGATGATTAACAAATTCTCGGCAACAGCATGCCCGATAACCGATTCAGCCTCCGGGCTGAACCAAATACGGTTCTTAGTTGCAGCTGACCCTTGCGTGTGTCTGTCACACGCCCAATGACTGCCGCATTCACTCCTTCGGGATGACGACGGAGCAGTTCCAACAATTGAGCTTCCTCTTCCTTGCCTACGATAATGATCGCTTTTCCCTCATTAGCTAGATAGATCGGCTCAAAGCCTAGCAGCTCGCAAGCCCCTTGAACTTCCGGACGCACAGGGATTTCCTCTTCGTCCAATTCAATTGTCACTTTGAAATCCTCACAAATCTCCACCAGCGAAGTCGCCAAGCCGCCACGAGTAGGATCCCTCATGATGCGGATACCCTTCGTGCCGCTCAGCGCGTCTCCCAGCATGCCACTCAGAGAAGCACAGTCGGACAGTACTTCCGTCCGCAAGCCCAGCTCATTCCTCGCTGTGAGAATAGAGATACCATGATCGCCTATGCTTCCCGTGACGATCACGCTGTCTCCTTCCTTCATGTCATCTGGCGACGGCTGCCCATCCTCATAGACAGCGCCAATACCTGTGGTATTGATGAAAATACCATCACATGCACCCCGCTCCACGACCTTCGTATCTCCAGCAATAATCTTAACTTGCGACTTTGCCGCTTCCTCAGCCATCGATTGCACAATGATTTTCAAATCCTTCAGAGAAAACCCTTCTTCAATAATAAAACCGCAAGTCAAATATAAAGGCCTTGCTCCGCTCACGATCAAGTCGTTCACCGTTCCTGCAACTGATAGCTTACCGATATTGCCGCCAGGGAAGAAGATAGGCTTCACCACAAAACTATCGGTTGTCATTGCAAGCTTAGGGGCGGACATGCTTTGAATGGAAGCATCCATCAGCGGTGCGGAGCCACTCCCAAAAGCAGTTAAAAAGATATCCTGGATCAAGCGATGCGCAAGCTCGCCGCCGTCTCCATGGGCTAGTGTAATTCTGCCTTTCATGAGTTAGTCCTCCATCGTAAAAGCGTAATAAGCAGCACATGTGCCTTCTGTAGAAACCATGCAGGGGCCGATAGGCTGCACAGGTGTACAAGCTAACCCAAATAAGCGGCATTCTGGTGGGCTAATCACACCTCGTATCACTTCACCGCAGCGACATTTGGTTTTGCGCACTTCAATGAATGGAATTTCAAACTTTGTTTTGGCATCCAAATGGCGGTATTCGTCCCTAATAGCTAAACCACTGTTTGGGATGCTCCCAATCCCTCTCCATTCCTCATCACACTTCGTAAAGTACGTTTCGATATAGCTCTGAGCTACGGCATTCCCTTTATCGCCCACAATACTGGTAAGATCATTGATAATAGCGGATTCCTCTTTGAGCGTCAGCTCAAGTAGACGATAAATGCTGCTCGCCATCTGTACCGGCTCAAAGCCGCTGATAACCCCAGAGATGCCATACTCCTCGGGCAAATAGTGAAAACTTTCAGCACCAAGCACCATCGATACATGCCCAGGGAGCAAGAAGCCGTCTAACTTCACTTCCCCGCTATCCAGCAAATGGCGCATAATCGGCTCGATCAGCTTCGTAGTCACCCACATCGAGAAATTGGTCAGTTTCTTGTCCTGAGCTTCTTTTAGAACGATAGCCAAAATAGGAATCGTCGTCTCGAAGCCAATTCCTAGAAAAATAACCTCACGGTCCGGATGCTGTAAGGCGATACCAATAGCATCTGTCGGAGAATAAACGACACGAACATCTTTGCCTTCTGTCTTCGCATCCATCAACGTCTTGCGGCTGCCAGGAACCCGCATCATATCGCCAAATGTACAAATAATCCGGTTATCACCTTCGGCAAGCGCAATCATGCTGTCAATGGACTGCTGATCCGTCACACATACCGGGCATCCGGGTCCAGAGACGAGCCCGACGTACTCTTGGAGTCTTTTTTTCAATCCCGTGCGGGCTAACGCCATCGTATGGGAGCCGCACACCTCCATGAACACAGGCTTACGACCATATTTCGTTTGAAACGCTTCGGAGAGTTTGATTACTTCACCGAGAATCGCTTGGCTTAACTTTGGGCTATGAAGCTCCTTCAACATCTCTAGCATGAACAAGCTTCCTCCATTCTTCCAAGCTTTCGTGTGCGAACGATTCTTCAATGATGGACATCGCTTGTCCGGCGTGGACGATAACGAATTCCCCGATCTGAACCTCAGGAACAAATATAATGCCAATACTCATTTGCGATCCCATCACATCCACAATTGCGGAATATTCGTTGATTTCAATGACTTGCGCGGGCACGCCTACACACACTGGTCTTCACTCCCCAAGTTTTGATCTCTATTCTTCTGCTGTGCGGCAATGATAAGCTGCCCTTGCGATATCCCACTATCGCTGCAAGGCACCCTTTTATGTACAAATACCGCAAAGCCTTCTCGTTCTAGCTTCGCTTTAATCTTCGCTGACAGGTAACGATTGTGGAAGCTGCCTCCTGACAGTACCACTTCTTTGCTACTATTTAGTGGTACTATCCCTTTACTACTACCTAATTGTTCTTCATGGGCATGCAGCAGCAGATTCACAGCCGCATCCGCAACCGTTTCATGAAACCGCAAGGCGATTTCTGAAGCGGCAACCCCCTGGGTGATGCTCTGGATAATCTCCTCCAGCATTCGAGAACAATTGATTTCGAACAGGCTTCCAACTTTATTGATGGAATAAGGATAGACAAGAACCTCATCCCCCTTATAAAAGGAAGCAAGTTCAGACAACACAATCGCCGCCTCCCCGTCATAGGTGGATACATGGCACAGTCCGAGCAGCGAACTGACCGCGTCGAACAATCTTCCGCAGGTGCCTGCCAGTGGGGCATTGATTTGCTTCTCTATCATCGTCCGAATCAGGTCGATTTCATGATCCTTTCCAGGGTACAGCCTCCGAAGCCAAGCATCACCGTTTTGAGGCAGCAGTGACAACACCATAGCAACAGCACTACGCCACGGTTGCTTCACGCATATTTCGCCGCCCGGAAGCGGCGTATACTTCAGATGCCCTAGCCGGTCAACCTCCACGGCATTCCCGTACAAGAGCTCAAAGCCCCATATACTTCTGTCCGTTCCGTATCCCGTCCCATCGAGAATCAATCCGTAGCAATTCTCCGTTAAGCCGTTATCCTCCATGCAAGACACGTGATGTGCATGATGATGCTGAATCGAAACGAATTGAATATCCTCTGCATCTGACACCAGCTCCCGTGTCGTATAACCGGGATGCATATCTATAGCAGCGGTATGCGGGGAAACCCCGAGCAGCTTTACAAACTGTCCGTATTCCTCCTGTCCATGCCGCTCAATATCCAGATTGGTCAAATCACCATTCGGCGGTCCTACAAACATCTGTTTCCCACGACCGAACGTCACCGTATTTTTTTGCTGACTGCCAAGTGCGACGATCCCTTCCACATCATGCAGCGTTTCATATGGATCAGGCACATACCCTCGCCCACGACGAAGAAAGTCGAGCTCGCCATCCTTCCACTGTACAACGGAATCCTCGATGGGATGAACGATCTCTCTGTCATGGGTTAAGATATAATCCGCTACGGATGCCAAATAGGTCAACACTTCATCATCCCGATACAGAATGGGATGCCCAGAGGGATTCGCGCTAGTCATGACCACAAAGTCAAGCTCCTCGTCCTCTAGTAGCAAATGATGCAGCGGTGTATAGGGGAGCATTAAGCCGATCGTGCACATATCTGGCGCTATATCTGCAGCCAAGAAGTTCGTACGTACATCTAGTGTTATGTCCGAAGCCACTCCAACCGTACGCGTATCTGGTGCAACCCCCGAAGCCAAGTCGCTTGCGCCTCGTTGACGCACCACCACGATAGGCCTTTCCGGTGCAGTCAGCAGCATCTTTTCTTCCGATGAAAGGATACCGACCTCCTCGCAACTATCAAGCGAGCGTGCCATAACAGCGAACGGGCGCTTCGGACGTCTTTTCCTTTGTCTTAGTCGGCTAACAGTCTCGCTATTTCGCGCATCGCACGCCAAATGATACCCGCCGATGCCTTTCACCGCAACGATAGCTCCATCTTTAAGCAACTGCTTAGTAAGAACGACTGCGGCCTCCTGGCTCGCCAGCTCCTGCCCGCTCATATCGGTTAACTTAAGCGTAGGCCCGCACTTCTCGCAAGCAGTCGGCTGTGCGTGAAAGCGGCGATCGTGGACATTGTCATAATCGTGCTGACAGCATTCGCACATTGCAAATGTGCTCATCGTGGTTAGTGCTCGGTCATAAGGCAGATCACGGATAATACTGTATCTGGGACCACATTGCGTACAATTGATAAACGGGTACCGATACCTGCGATTCTGTGGGTCGGCCATTTCCTTCAGACATTCCTCACATACCGCATAATCCGGCGGTAGATCGATCGAGGCTGAAGCTCCGCTTTGCTGCGTCTCTATAATTTCAAACTTCGAATACCGGGTAAACGGAAGCGAAGTTACCGTTAGCTCTACTATTTTGGCTAGTTCAGGCGCACGCAGAGGTATCGCTTGTACAAATTGCTCCAGGTTCGAAGCCGCTTCATTCTCGGCAATAACCCTAACACCATCCCGATTGTTTTGCACAGTTCCCTTGATGCCGTACTCCTTCGCCAAATGAAACAGAAAAGGGCGGAATCCAACGCCTTGGACTCTGCCTCTGATAACAATTAATATGGTTTCTCCATGGCTTGATAGGCGTCGTCGATCCACTTAAACCACTGCTCCACTCCTTCGTTCGTTCTAGCTGATAGCTGCAGCAGAGCGGACTCCGGATGGATAGCCTGCAAATCGGTAACTGCTTGTTCAACACTGAAATCCAAGTATGGCAGCAGATCGATTTTGTTCAACAGAACAAGCTCCGTCCGAATGAACATATTTGGATACTTCGGAATTTTATCGTTACCTTCCGGGATGCTTAATACCGCAATCTTATGGTGCTGACCTAGATCGTAACCGGATGGGCATACGAGATTCCCGACATTTTCAATAAATAAAATATCTAGCTCATCCAAATGAAACTCTGGAAGCGTCTTAGCGACCATGCGTGCATCCAGATGGCATCCGCCATGCGTATTGATTTGTACGGCCTGCGCGCCTACTGCTCTGATCCGGTCTGCATCCATCTCCGTTGCTAGATCGCCTTCAATCACACCAATTCTGTAGCGATCCGACAGCCCTCTCACAGTAGCTTCCAGCAGCGTTGTTTTCCCGGCTCCAGGAGAACTCATCATATTAATAACGAGCGTGCCATTCTTTTGAAAATGTGCCCGGTTATGCGCTGCCGCCGTATTATTATCTTTTAACACTTCTTCATTCAATGTAATTTGCATCTGTATTAACTCCCGTCATAAGACTGTACTTGGAATGTCTGGCCCGTAATGAGCTGCCCACCCGGCATCGAGCAATGCGGACATACCGCAATTCGTTGTGTCGGTTCATAAGTAATCTCGCAAAAAGGGCAGAGTGCGACAGCTTCTTCCTCCAAGATCGTAAGTGTAGCCTCATCTAACAGCATCGTACTGCGCTGCGCTTTGAAAATATCAAAAGCCATCGAAAGCGCATCCGGCATCGCACCACTGAATCTGCCGACAACTAACGAAATACTCGATATAGCTTGAAAATCTCTTTGCCTCGCGTCATTTTCTACGATCGTCAAAATATCGCCCATGAGTGCCAGTTCATGCATACTTCTCACCTGCTCGAGGAATGCCAATATGCAAAACCCCATCTTTCATCTTCGTTGAAAACACCGTGAACGCTTGGTGTGATGCCAGATTGTACTCCTGATCGCAGTTAAAACATTTAAACACGGGCTGGTAACCTAGATAATGCAGCAAATGACTACATGCCGGACATTTTTTACTAAGCGCAAGAAGCTGATCATCGTTCTGAACCAGAATAACAGGCTCCGACTGAACGATAACCTCCTGAAAGAGAGCCTGCCCTCTTGTGTAAGTTACTGGATAGAACTTATAATCGCTGAACGTTTCAGCAATTCGATCCAACTTCTTGATATCCCGTTCAATAAAGGGGGAAATGATCTCTTTGAAGGTTTCGGACAATGAGCCCCCCATTTCCTTGAAGAAATCCCGTCTATTCATTGCCCTTCATCCAATCACGTACTTGAGCCTCGATCTGGTCCATGAGCTCCTCAAGCGAGGACTCCACTGTCCCTGATAACCCGACGCCAAATTCCAGCGATGCTGGCTGAACACCAATCATAACCATGTGACGCGGAAGTCTCTCACGGATTCTAGCAGCAAAAAGCACCTCTTGAAACCCAACCTGATGGACAGACATTTTGACCCCGTAATAGGCTGGGATCGCTTCATTTTTGACCGAATAAATCGTTCCTGGCGCCTTGCCCCCATTCATCGCATCA
Source organism: Paenibacillus sp. P5_B5 (assembly GCF_056400365.1). NCBI lineage: Bacteria > Bacillati > Bacillota > Bacilli > Caryophanales > Paenibacillaceae > Paenibacillus > Paenibacillus sp. P5_B5. Next base: position 189,389 of record NZ_JBFULK010000002.1, on the reverse strand, counting down.
ACAATTAACAAATGGTCGGTATCTTCCACGGGTCCGAGTAGTCGCATTCCGTCGGTCGCCCCTTCGAATATCTCAACATTCTCATATGATTTCAGTCGTTCCTCAAGCAGGGATAGCACATGAACCCCAACGCCCTCATCGCTGTAAAGCGTATTTCCAATACCTAGAATGGTGATTGGAACTGCCCTAGGAACCGTTCTTAGATTAGTGTCATTCATCTGATTGTTTTCCATCTGTATGTTTTTCATCTGTCTCCACCGTATTCTTCTTTTCTGATTTGTAACCCGTAAAAATAGAACTCATAGTCCCGTTTCGTTCCAGCCAATCTTCCCGGAAAGCCATATAAATGTGCACGACGATAAAAACCATAAACCCCCATGCAACTAGATGATGCCAAGAGCGGATCGTGAAGCTGTTACCAAAAATAAGAGGAACCCAGGAAAATAATTTTCCAAGCAGCGATTCAGGCTGGGGCTCAAACAGTAAGTAATATCCTGTAATCATGGCAAGTATGGAACCTACACCAATAAAAATCCAATAGCTTAGTTGGGCGAGTGGATTATGTCCCGTATAGTGCGGCTTATTATTTTTCATGAACATATAATATTTCATCGTTTCCCAGGTTTCCACCCAGAACTGTACTTGGGCCGGGTTGGAAGTTGCGTACCGATTACCTTTAAATACCCAGTACCAACGAACAAGCAAATTGGCTGTAAACGCGAAAGCTGCAAAAAAATGAATGTACCGTACCCAGCCCATAACGAAGGAATAATAAGCTTCTTCTTGAATCAATGAACCTAGAAAAGGATTGCCTATATAAATACCCGTTATCATGAGCAGCATAATTAAGGCCGCATTAATCCAATGGAACACCCGAACAGGTAACTCCCATACATACACTTTGACATAGGCTTTCTGATCATTGTAAACCAGAGTCGGGCGTCTTACCTTCGTAGCAATTTTGGATTTGGGATGCGCCTTCATTTGTGGTTTATTTTCAGTAGAGATCGACATAGGTTAGCTCCTAACCAATCCGTATTTCAGTCATTTGTTCGTTTTCCAAGTCGGTCAAATGCACTGCACAAGCTAAGCATGGGTCAAACGAATGTACAATCCGCAAAATTTCCAGTGGGTGCTTAGGATCTGCGATCGGCGTTCCCCTTAATGCCGCTTCGTAAGGTCCGATTTGATTCTTATGATCACGCGGTGAAGCATTCCAGGTTGTCGGCACGACGGCTTGATAATTCTTGGTCTTGCCATCTTCGATTCGAATCCAATGTCCGAGCGCACCGCGTGGAGCTTCGATCCAGCCTACGCCCTTCGATTTTTGAGGCCATGTGGAGGGCTCCCATTTGGTTTTGTTGAAGGTCACCTGATCGCCATTCTTAATATTATTAAGCAACGAATTCATATCATCTCGCATCCATTTAATCACAAGACCCGCTTCCAATGCGCGCGCTAGTGTGCGACCTAAAGCGGATTGCAGTGCCGAGAACGGAAGTCCCAGCTTGTTCAGAGCGCTATCGACCGATGTCACGTACTCTTCCTTCTTAGCTGCATATCCGATGATCATACGTGCTAGAGGTCCTGTTTCCATCGGCTGTTCTTTCCATCTCGGCGCTTTAATCCAGCTGTATTTCTGATCCGTATCGAGCGTTGTATATGAGCCTTTAGGTCCTGTATAATTCAGGTTCGTTTCACCCTCCCATGGGTGCTTGCCGCCCGCAGCCTGTCCATCGTACGTATACCAGGAGTGATCGATAAACTCTTTAACCTGCTCAGGGTCCTTGGGATTGACATCCAAAATATGATTCAGATCGCCGTTCAAAATAACACCACGAGGCATCCGGTACATGTCCACATCTGAAATATCTCCGGTCGAGAAGTCCCCGTAGCTCAAATAATTATTCAAGCCGCCTCCATAGGTCCAATCCTTATAATAGGATGCAATCGCCAAGACATCAGGAATATAGACTTTGTTGATAAATTCCATTGCTTCATCAATCAATTGCGACACATGAGACAATCGTTCTGCGTGAATACCGTTATCGCTGTTAATATCCAAAGGCGTGGCCATGCCCCCAACCACATAGTGCGGATGAGGATTTTTACCTCCAAAAATGGTTTGAATTTTCACAATATCTTTCTGCCAATCCAGCGCCTCCAAGTAATGCGTGACGGCAAGCAAATTCACTTCTGGCGGTAATTTATATATTTTATGTCCCCAATATCCGTTCGCAAAAATTCCTAGCTGACCACTGTCCACAATCTTCTTAACCTTCATCTGTACTTCTTTAAAATAACCTGGCGATGATTTAGGCCAATCCGAGATTGACTGAGCAATCTTGCTTGTTTTGGCCGGATCTGCTTCCAGTGCATTTAGTACATCAACCCAGTCAAATGCATGCAAATGATAAAAATGCACAACATGGTCATGCAGCATAACTGCGGCGTTCATAATATCACGGATGAGGTGCGCATTTCTTGGAACTTTGATTCCGAGTGCGTCCTCTACAGAGCGGATGGCCGCCAATGCATGCGTGGAAGTGCATACGCCGCATATACGTTGGACATATGCCCATACATCCCGCGGGTCACGATCCTGAACAATAAGCTCCAGTCCGCGGATGGCGGTACCTGAGCTGTGGGCGTTTTTGATAACTCCGTTATCCATGTCTGCTTCGATGCGCAGATGTCCTTCAATTCTTGTTACCGGGTCTATTACTATACGTTCAGCCATTTATTCGTCTCCTTCTTTGCTCTTCGCTTTATGCTTGTTAACTGCAGTCACACCAGCATGAATGGCAATACCTGCAGCTGCCGCTCCTACAACAGCCATTCCCACTAGCTCTGGATTAATCGTGGTTTGTGTACCTGGAATTTCCGCCAACCTTGTATAGAACGGCCCGTTATCCCAAAAATTAGCTTCGGAACACCCAATACAAGGGTTGCCCGACTGAATAGGATAGCTCACGCCGCCATTCCAACGCATCTCGGCGCAAGAATTATAGGTGGTAGGTCCCTTACAGCCAACCTTATACAAGCAGTAGCCCTGCTTTGCCCCTTCATCATCGAATGACTCAGCAAAAAGCCCCGAATCGAAATATGCACGGCGATTACATTTATCATGAATCCGGTGACGATAGAAGGCTTTCGGACGGCTGTGATGATCCAGTTCGGGAACCGTACCAAAAGTAATCAAGTGCGTGATTACACCCGTCATCACTTCCGCGATGGGAGGACATCCCGGCACACGGATAATTGGTTTATCTTTAATAATGTCAGTAATCGGCTTAGAATTCGTCGGATTCGGATAAGCAGCGGGAATGCCTCCCCAAGAGGAACAACTTCCATAAGCCAAGATGGCTTTAGCATGTTTGGCTGATTCGAGTAAGGTTTGCTTAGCGGAGACTCCGCCTACCATCAGGTATTCGTCATGCATCGGGATGCTGCCCTCAACGGCCAAAATATATTCGCCGGGATAGTTCTCGATTACATGTTTTCGTGCCTCTTCAATCTGATGACCTGATGCTGCAGACAATGCTTCCGTATATTCTAGCGAGATCATATCGAAGAGAACGCTTTCAATTTTGGGATGGGAAGATCGAATAAATGACTCTGAGCAGCCTGTGCAATCTTGAAGCTGAAGCCAGATCACAGGGACTCTTGGTTTGGTTTCCATCGCTTGAACAACAGTCGCCGTTTGCGAATAATCCAGTCCAACAGCAGCTGCTAGAGATGCACACATTTTCAGAAAATCACGACGGGTAATTCCACGACTTAAGGCCGATTGGTAGATCGTATCCATGTCTGCTTTCATTCCAAATCTCCTTCATTTAGTAAATGGAAAAATATAGAACATCAATCTCATCATACTCACTTCCACTTCGACAAGATGTGATAAAAGTCACAACATAAACAACCATTTATTTTCCTAGAAATATCCATATAAAATGATGTAAAGAACAGCGAGTTCTGCTTAATACCAAACATAACAAAACCTAAAACAGACTAAAGCGTATTTCTCCTGTCTTTTTAATAATAAAATAAATACTAATTTAATTCACGAGGGAGACAGCTTTTCATGACCGAAAATATGGATTGGAAGAATGGCGCGCGTGGACATAAATTTATAGCTTCTTTTAGCGGAGGTAAGGATAGCACTTTAGCATTATATAAAGCGATGAAAGTTGGAGAAGCAGTTGGATTAATCGTGATGCTGGAAGAGGAAGGCAAGCGTTCCAGATCCCATGGAATGACTCCAGATCTCATACAAGCCCAAGCGGAGTCGATAGGTTTACCTGTATATACAGCAGCGACAAGCTGGACGGATTATGAAGAAAACTTTATGCGTCTTCTAGAACAAGCTAAAAATCAGGGAGCAGAAGTGCTGGTAACTGGAGATCTGGATGTACCTGCACATGGTTGCTGGCATGATCGGGTGACCCAAAATGCTGGGTTGAAGCTCGGGATGCCTCTATGGGAAATGGATCATCGTGAAGTTGTTGAAGAATTCATCAACCTGGGATTTACCACGATCATCGTAACTGTAAACTTATCATTAGGAATGAGAGAAGAAGATTTAGGACGAACCTTAACTCATGAATACGTGGAGGAGCTTGAAGCCCGAGGTATTGATCCCTGCGGAGAAGGCGGAGAGTTTCATACTACAGTAGTAGATGGTCCAATTTTCAAGAATCCAATTCTAGTTCGTAAATGTGAGATTGTTAGAGATGGGAAATATGCTTTCTTGCCTTTGGAGTTGGATAAGGGGTGAAGGCGATCTTTAAACAACACAAAAATGTTAGTTTTTGTGGAGATTAGGATTTGCGCAAAGTTTATGAAATTAAAGGGCACCTGAAAAGATGCCCTCAGGTGCCCTCATATTAAAAGCTTTGAAGCTTCAATTTATCCGGATTTCGAACAAAGTAAAGATTGCGAACCAAATTATCCTCAACATGCATGAGTACTGCAGTATCAATGCCCTCACTTGAATGGACAACAAGCCCCTTTTGGCCATTCATATCCTTCATCTCGATCTGAAAGCCTCCTTCGAGTTGAGCTTTTTGGATAAGACCGAGAAGGAATCGAGCGACGCTATTACTTGATTCAATCGGTCGAACAGCTGCAATTGCTTTGCCTCCTCCATCAGAGATCAACACAACATCTTCAGCAAGAAGCGACATGACGGAATCCACATTGCCTTGTTCCAAAGCTGACAGAAATCGACGAACCCACCCTTCGCCCACCTTTTCGGCATGTATCGGTTCTTCGGGAGAAATCCCCATTTTTCCTCTTGCCCGGCTGTTTAGCTTGCGACAATTGGCTTCGCTTTTATCAACTAATTCAGCAATAACGGAATATTCGAAGCAGAATGCCTCACGAAGGACGAACACAGCCCGCTCTGCAGGAGACAGCTTTTCAAGCAGGACGAGCATCGCATACGACAACAGTTCTCCACGAACAACGGTTTCATATGGCTCATCATTCGGAGTCAGGATGGGCTCAGGGAGCCATGTTCCAAAATACTGCTCTCTCTTCTTGCGCGCCGATTTGAGCAAATCGAGACATCGATTGGTTACCATTTTACACAAATAGGCTTTTGGCTCAACCAAACGGTCCAAGTTTATGTCGTAAACTTTCAAGAATACATCCTGCACCGCATCCTCTGCGTCAGAGGTTGATCCAGTCAGTTGATAGGCAAGTGTAAACAACAGTCCTTTATACTGCTCGTATAATTCTTGCATGTATTTACTCCACTTCCTCTTCCGCTGCTTATCTATTAATCATTTTAACAAACTCGCTATATCCCATGTCATTTTTCGTATTCGCCAGCCCAACTTCCCCGTTAAAATGATGTCTAATCCCCACTGACGAGTCCATACCATTCCTTGCTCTGGGCCTAAACCAAAACAGAAGAAATCCATATAACCCTTGTGCGAAGGCGCAGAACTGCCTGATAAATCAGCCAAAATAATCTTTCCGAGTCTTGCTGCTTGGGCACTTGCTTCCTTACACGTCTTCCCGTCTGTTCGTCCGGTTGCAGGATCTACGATTCGCGCACAATCACCGATACTGTACACGCCCTGAGCACCTTGAACTCGATAACTGGCATCTACAATTACCTGTCCTTCGGGAGTGAGCGGCAACCCGATGCTCTGGAGCATTGGACTGGGCAATAACCCCAGTGTCCAGATACATAGGCCTACGGGCATCGTTTCACCACCCGACATGATTAAGATTCCATCTTTCTCTTGTAATACCTTTCTTCCATGCAAGACTGTGACTCCACATTGAGCAAGTGAACGTTCCAGCTTATGCCCCACCTTAACAGGACCCTCTTGAAAAAGCCTGGCATGGGAGTTCAATAGACATATTGTCACAGCATTCGGATCAAGTCCAAATTCGCTAGCATCTTCGCGAACGATATAGGCAAGCTCGGCTGATGTCTCGATGCCGCTTATTCCTGCGCCAGCAACAGCAATCGTCATTAATCTCTGTCGCTCTTGTGCATTCGTTTCTATAACGGCTTTCATTAAATTCGTGCGCCATGCTTCTCGGATTTTCACTGCAGCGTCCAAGCTTTCCAGAGCCACCCCCCCTTGGGCAGGGTCAGGCCGTCGTACGATACTCCCCGCTCCCAAGACGAGAACATCGTAGTTCATCGAATACTCATTGCCTTCCGTGTCCTGATAGATCAGCTTTCGCTCTACTGATTCGATCTTCGTTACCGCAGCCTGTATGAATTCAACCCCTTCGGAAAATAAGCTCGTGAAAGGAATCGTGATATCTTCATCCCTGGTCGCTGGCTTAAACAACAGTACCTTGCGAAGGTGATAAGTGTTCTTATCGATTAGAATAAGCCGCAGCCGTGTGCTTGACTCCCCTGAAAAAGCTTTGCGAATTGCTTTAACAGCATTAATGCCTGCATATCCTCCACCAACTACTACACAAGTTAACTCCTCCATCTGAACCTCTCCTTATCCCGTTTGCACATGTAACGAGATCGGGTTCAGTTTTGTGACAAGTAACATTCTTTAATACAGGCACACCATTAAATGATTTCTCAATGTTGCACATCGTCATGAAAGGATTCGTAGACATGTCGTTATCCCTCCTCTATAGAAAAGAGGAAATACAATAATTGCAGCAATTTTTACTGCGTCAGCAACCATTGTCGGTGAGTATAAAAACGTAGCTGTAATAAGACCATCTGCTTTAATATTATCGAATAAGACCTTGCCTCCGCTAGCACCCGTCATGCCGAGATAAACTAAAAGGATAAAAATAAAAATAAAAAAATCCATGCCATTATGGACATGGATAATCATCATTCATCCATAGTTTTTTATAGAGGGTATCAGCTATGAACCTCTCTCGTTAAGTGCGAGCATAGTTTATCATACAGAAAACGGAGCATGCCGTTAATGCTCATGTTAATGAGGTTCTTCTGGCTCGTACTTACTTAGAAATATCCACGAACCCTTCTCCGAATACATCACGTACATCATGAATGGTGATGAATGCCTCTTTGTCGATCGATCTGACAATTTTCTTAAGCGTGCTCACTTCCTGTTTGCTAATCACAATATACAGAATTTCTTTAGGCGTTTTTGTATAATGCCCATGTCCATACAATACTGTAACACCGCGATCCATGGCCACATTGACTTGTTCGGCAATTATATCCTGCTCTTTGGATATGATCGTAACGGCTTTTTTAGAGCTAATTCCCTCAATAATGAAATCCATCACTTTGGTTCCTATGTAGAGCATTACGATTGTAAACATCAGACTTTGCGCACCAATGACGAAATAAGAGGAGAAAGCAACAATCAAGTCAAAAAACAGGAGTGCATAGCTTATATTCCAGTCCAAAAACTTATTCATAATTCGAGCTAAAATGGTCGTTCCTGCCGTCGTTCCGCCAACGCGTATAATCAAACCGATACCTACGCCCGTAAATACTCCTCCGAATACGGCGTTGATCATAAGTTCATCGGAGGCAATATGCCAGCCCTCTGTTAAGTATAAAAAAAGCGAATTGAATACAACCGCAATAATCGTATACACCGTCGTTGTCTTGTCCAAAAATTTATAACCGATAATTAATAAAATGGAATTCAAAATCAGGCTTATGAGTCCTGGCGACCATCCAAAAAGGTAGTAAGAAATGATGGTAATCCCTGTAACCCCGCCTTCGCCAAACTCATTTGGAATAACAAACAGATTGATGGCCAAGGCAAAGATCAACGCTCCGACCATAATCGTAAGAATGTCTATACATCGTTTTTTCATCATCATGTCCTTTCTTGTTGCCAGCTTTCTTACCCTATATATTTAACTACATGTTAAATAGACTGTCCAGAAGAACCATAAGATAAAAACCCAACACTAATAACAATGGCGTTGGACTTGATAACGGTTTGTCGCTATCTTGGATATCACAAGGCACAAAAAGGGATATCATTGACGAATATTTCGCTCGTCACATGATATCCCTTTATATGTGCAACTAACTTTGTTTCAAATGCGCTAAATATAGACGCGTTTCCGCCACCACGACTCCTGACAAACCAAGTAAGGCAATCAAGTTTGGCAGTGCCATCAGTCCATTCACGATATCCGCAAGAAGCCAGATCGCTTCCAGTTGGATGAATGCGCCGAGCCCTACCAGGACGAGAAACACGATGCGGTAAGGAAGAATGGATCGGACGCCGAACAAGTAGACAATGCAGCGTTCGCCGTAATAATTCCAGCCCAGAATTGTAGTGAATGCAAACAACGAGAGACAGATCATCAGGATCAGGGATCCAAAAGGCATCGCCGCATCAAAAGCGGCTTGCGTCATCTCCGCTCCAACCGCGGTTCCGTTCCACGTACCGGTTACAATCAGAGTCAGGCCGGTCAATGTGCATACCACAATCGTATCTATAAACGTACCCGTCATGGATACCAGACCTTGCTCCGCAGGCCATTTGACCTTAGCCGCGGCTGCTGCAATGGGCGCGCTGCCTAGTCCGGATTCATTGGAAAAGACGCCTCTTGCAATGCCGTTACGGATGGCCATCATAACCGTAGCGCCGAGAAAACCGCCGCCCGCCGCAGCCGGGGTGAACGCGCTCTGCAATACGAGCGCCAATGCAGACGGAATCTGGTCAGCGAAGACTATTAGAACGAAACCAGTAGCTAATACATAGACGATAGCCATGATAGGAACTATTTTCGTCGTCACCCTTGTGATATTTTTAAGCCCTCCTAGGGTCACCAATGCCGTCAACACGGTCAACACAATGGCAGTTACCGCAGCCGGAATGCCCAAACTGGACTTAGCGGATGATGCAATGGCGTTGACTTGCGGGAAAGTGCCGATTCCGAATAATGCGACCAACACCCCGCTTACAGCAAAAAATACAGCCAGCGGTTTAAACTTCTTGCCCAAACCTTGTTCAATATATATCATCGGGCCTCCGGTTACTTGTCCATTCGCGTCCAGCTTCCGGTATTTTACGGCCAGCACCCCTTCGGCGTATTTGGTCGCCATGCCAAAGAAAGCAGCCAGCCACATCCAGAACAAAGCTCCCGGTCCACCCATTTGAATCGCGGTCGCTACGCCTACGATGTTTCCCGTTCCAATTGTTGCGGCCAGAGCCGTTGCGAGTGCGCCGAAGCTGGTAACATCACCTTTCCCTTCGTTCTTGGCGGTGAATATGAGTTTGAGGGCCAGCGGTAAACGTATCACTTGAAGTAAACCGAGACGGATCGTGAAATAGATTCCCGTTCCCACGAGCAACACAAGGAGCGGCGGCCCCCATACAAATTGATCCACACTTTTTAACCATTGTTCCAACACATTCATTTCCTATTCCCCATTTCTGCTTCATCTTGGTGCGTATTGCGACAAAAAAAGAGTCAAATCGATGGATTTGACTCTGGGGACGTTTTTGCAGAACACAAATAATAGATATCACGAATACGAATCATGATACATCACATCTGCAATCCCTGTCCTTTTACCTGAGAGTTTGGACGTGCGTTTGACACGTCTTGCCCCTTCGGTGCCCCGCTTCAAGCGGAGTCTCTCCAGAGTTCTGTCCGTATACGGTCCTGCTTGCATTCTACTCTTTTAGAATTGATGCAAACGCCTGAGAGTTTTGCCCCTTCGGCCAGACTGCCGTCTGTCTCCCGTATCCTTCATCCAGTTTATGAAGTTGTGCATATATTATAGTGAACTATCTAGAATTCCGCAATGACTTATGCAATATGCTCAAGCTATTAACCTTTCTCCTCATCTTTTTCATCTTTTTCATCTTCTTCATCTTCTTCATCTTCTACATATTCTAAAATATCTCCAGGCTGACATTTCAAGATTTGACACACAGCTTCAAGGGTTGAGAAACGAATCGCTTTGGCTTTATTCGTTTTCAAGATGGACAGGTTAGCCATCGTTATGCCTAATCTATTCGATAGCTCAGTGGAGCTAATCTTTCTTTTGGCCATCATCACATCCAGATTTACTATAATTGCCACATCCATCATCCCTCATTATATAGTTTGGTCATTTTCCTCTTTAATTCTTGTTGCTTGCTCAAACAATTGCGATAAAGTCAAGCCTAAAAAGCCAATAGCCAGAGAGATAAAGGTAACGATTATCATAGGCATAATAGTCATCGCATATAAGAACACATCATGAGCGTACACCAAGTAAATGGAACATCCATTAAACAGTACGATCTCACTAAAGGCGCAGATCGATATGATTTTTAAAGCCTTGGCTGTATCAAATGTAAAAGGATTGTTTCTCACAACAATTCTGCAGATCTTCTTTAAATTAAATAAAGCAATCAGATACGGAACTGCGCATAGATAGATACAACTTGTTATAGCCGTTACCAATCCTTGATCTAATATGAAGAACGCACTTTTAAGAAAAGCCGTCAGCACGAGTGGTGTAGCTAAGAGCCCTAACAGGGTGATAGCTATACCAGCTATTACGAGGATGTTAATTACTTTGGCACTCACATTTCTATTCATTTTGGGAACCTCAACTTTCATGGATAGTAATTTCATACCTTATATTAGAGATTTATTTATCGTTTGTCAATAAATATTATGCGTTAAACAATAATTTGAATAAAGACCAAGAAGAAACGGTTTCGCCGTCTTTAAAAGACGGAGCGTTTCTTAAGGTGATACTTAGAATTTATTAGACGAATGTTATAAATTCTATATCACTAAATAAAACGACCGCTCCCCGGTAGAATACCGAGAAACGGTCGTCGCATATCATCTATCTTTCTTCATGCTCAAATCAGGAAAACCGTCCTTCATTGATTGCCTTAATCACTTCGATCGGGACTTTAGGCTGGCGATCATAAGTAAGCAAGCCGTTAACTTCCTGCTCGACATCTGTAAATTGAGTATAACAATATCCCTGAACAACAGGCGATTGCAAGAGCGGTCGAATAACGGCTGTTATTCGCCGCAAGAAATCTTCCTCGCTGTCTGCCCCTGAGTATCCCCAGCCTTCTTGAGCATGTGTCTTGAAAGCTATACCACCAAACTCAGAAACGATAATGGGTTCATTATGATAAGCGAAGCCCGTAGCGTAAACGGTTCGTGTCGCAGGAGCTTGCTCTGTTACTTTCGTATTTGCATACCTGTCATTCAATACCTGTTCATCATACTCATAATCATGAATCGTACAAATATCCGAACAAGTATGCTCCCAGCCATCGTTCGACATTACTAAACGGGTGGAATCAAGCGATTTGGTTAAATGATACATCGTCAAAGAATGTGCTTGCTGTTTGGCATCGACGTTAATGTTTCTAAAACCCCAACTTTCATTAAGCGGCACCCAAGCAACAATACATGGATGGTTATAATCTCTTTCAATCGCTTCCTGCCATTCTTGTGTCATTTGACGTACATAGTTATTGGAGTACTGGAAAGAGCTCGCCATTTCCCCCCAAACAAGCAGTCCCAAACGATCACACCAATATAGATAGCGAGGATCCTCAATTTTCTGATGCTTGCGAGCACCATTAAAGCCCATCGATTTGGTAAGCTCAACATCCCGCCGTAGCATATCGTCAGACGGAGCCGTAAGAAGTCCTCCAGGAAAATACCCTTGATCGAGCACCATTTTCATATAATACGGACGGTTATTCAGCAAAATCTGTCCATTCTCAATAGAGATTTTCCGCATGCCAAAATAGCTGCTTACCCGATCTACTTCTTGTCCATCTACATACACGACATATTCCACATCGTATAGATTAGGATTTTCTGGACTCCATAAAATACCTTCTTCAGTACTGTTGATATTTCTCAGCTTAATGCTTCTTGCTTCTTCCCTGCTGTTGATAAAGAAAATATCTTGGGAAACCTTCCGTCCGTTAAAAGAAATGTGAACTTGAACAGACGTCTCTTTACTGTCATCCAGCCCATCGACATCTAATGCTATGTGAATTTCATCCTGATCGATATCAGGTGTATATTTAACATTCTTTAAATAAGTTGAAGATACGCATTCAAGCCATACAGATTGCCAAATTCCTGTAGTTGCGGTATAGAAAATATGCTCGGATTGCGGCTTCCAATATTGCTTGCCTCGAGGCAACGACATATCTTCATTGAAGTCTTCCACTTTAACTACAATCGTGTTACTTTCACGGTTCAGCAGCCCAGTAATCTCCAGACTGAATGGCGTATGCCCGCCTTCATGATAACCAGCCCATTTACCGTTAACCCATACCCAAGCCCGATAATCGACCGCACCAAAATGTAAAATGGTTCTTTTATTCACCATCTGTTCAGTAAAATCGAACGTTCTGCGATACCAAACGATGTTATGAAATTGCGTTTCACCAATTCCGCTCAGAGCCGCTTGGTAAGCAAACGGCACATGAATTTTGTGTGTGAACGAATCATGACCCATTTGTTCTCCAGATGCTGCCACCTGATCGCCGAATGCAAAATCCCATTCACCATTCAGATTGATCCAAGAGGATCTTTCAAATTGCGGTCTTGGATAATCTTGTCTTATATTTACACACTCCATATCATCATCTCCTTATCCTTTAATACCGGAACTCGATATTCCTTCAATATATTGCTTCTGGAATAAGAAGAAGAAAACGAGAATCGGTAAAGTAGATAACACAACCCCTGCCATAATAAGCGGTGTATTCTCAAAAACGGCATCTTTTACACTGTTTAGACCAACAACAAGGACATACATTTTAGGTGTATTCGCCAGTGTACTTGGAATCAGGTAGCTGTTCCAGGTTCCTGCAAAAGTTAGAATGGACACGGTAATTAATGGAGAACGTGCCAAAGGATAAACAATTCGCCAGAAGGCACCCATTTTCGACAAGCCATCTATTCGGGCTGCTTCAATAAAATCATTGGGAACGGAAACGAAAAATTGTCTAAGCATGAAAATATACAAGCTCTGGTATAGAAACGGAATGGTTAAGGCCCAAAAGGTATTAAGCCATCCCAGTTTAGCCATATTTACATAAACGGGTATTAATATCATGTGATAAGGAACCATCATCGATGCGACGACGATCCAATAGACCAGCTTTTTCCCTTTAAAATTTAGCTTTGCTAATGCAAAGCCGGTTAATGGGTTAATAATCATGTTACCGATAATGACTGCCCCAGTCATAATAACGGTATTTATAAACCATCTCGGAACGTTATAAGCATCATTTGTAAAGTACGTTCTGTAATTATCAAATGTCCAGTCGGAAATGCTGATCAACTTATTTACGCCACTCATAGGCACAAACGACGTGTACAAGGTATATAGAAAAGGAAGAATAAATATGCAACCCAGCACGATAATAATGGTGTAATTAACGAACAGTGTTAAGCTTTTTTTGGCTTTCACGGTTTTCACTCCTTATCGTCTAGGAATTTTTTTTGCAAGAACGTAATGAACATGATAATGAAAAAGAAGATGACGACGGCCGCACTTCCGTAACCGATGTTCATGTAACGAATCCCGTGCTGATAGAAGTAGGTGACCACTGTGCTTGTCGCTCCAGCAGGTGAACCTAGCGCACCATATCTGGAGATTGCGGCAATTTGGTCATAAATTTGAAATCCGAGAATTGTTGAGACAGATATGATGAAAAATGAAATCGGCTTCAAGTATGGTACTGTAATGTAACGGAATTTAGCCCATTTGGAGGCTCCGTCAATATCACCAGCTTCGTATAAATCCTTAGGCACTTCTTGAAGTGCGGATAAGTATACGATCATAGTGAAGCCGGCTTGTTGGAAAATAAACAAAATGATGACAAACATCAAAGCATAGTGTGTGTCAGCATACCAAGTTACGTTCCCGAAACCAAAAAGACCGAAAAACTCCGTCACAAATGTTCCTTTTTTAAACAGCATCATAAATACTGTAGTTATGGCAATTTGCGAAGTAATATACGGGATAAAGAAAATGGTTCTGAATATGCCCTTTCCTTTGAGATTCTGATTTACCAGCATAGCCATCAAGAGACCCAGAATGGTCTGAACAGGTACGGCGATAAGTACAATTTCCAAAGAATGAAGAACTGCCTGAAAAAAATCTTTATCTTGCAAAATCTGTGTATAGTTTTCCAGTCCAATAAATTTTGCCTGATCCATTGCTGCAAAGTTCATGTCCTGGAAGCTTCTAATAAAGGACTCAATAAAAGGAATGAAAAACCACCATACCCACAAAATTAAAAAAGGCAGGACGAACAGCCATCCCAACTTATTATCTGAATCAGTAATAGATCGGAACCAAGATTGTTTCTTATGACGATCTGCTTGTAAAGACGCGCTGTCATTTAAGGAATTAGACATGTTACCCCTCCTCAAGTACCCAAAACATAATAATTATAGGGTTTTTTAAAGCTGTTTCCGCTTTATCCAAAGCGAAAACAGCTTGTCTCAAAAAAGACTATTTGAACTGCTCTTGAAGACCGTCAAGAATTTCCTGAGCCGATTTGTTATTTCCGCCAAGAACCGAATCTTCTAGCTGCTTCACCAACTCATCCGTGAATTTCTTGGTTTCAATCGGATATTCAAAAGCTGTACTGTACTCAAGTGCAGGCTCAACAGCTTTAAACTCTGGGTTCTCATCAAAGTATTTAGGAGTCAACGATTTTAGAGCTGGGTTGAAACCTACCTTCATAAATTCGGATAATACTTTTTCCCCTGCCAAGTAATAAATCGCTTGCATCGTCTCTGTTTTGTTCTTCGCATCTTTTAGGATGACATAAGCCTCAGAGGACATTGTGCTGCCATGATGACCGTTTCCTTCAGGAACAGGGACAGCTACATATTTCAGATCCGGATTTGCATCTTTCAAATAACCTTTGTACCAAAAACCGCCTGTACTCATTGCAGCTTGTTTGTTGGCAAATACTTCACCGTCCCAGCCAAATCCAAGCGACTTCGGAGTGACAGCTGAACCATCTTTATACATTTCTAAAATCTTTTCTAGTGCCTGGACGTTTTCTGGGGAGTTGATCGTTTTACCATAACCCCAACCGCCGCCATAACTCTTCACATAGTTGGTAATATGAAACGCATCAAGGTTAATTACAATGCCGTGTTGATCTTTTGATGTCAATTTCTTCGCAGCAACTTGAACGTCTTCCCATGTTTTTGGATACTCGCCAAGCCCCGCTTCTTTCCACTTGCCCTCATTGATCAGGAACATCGCCGGTGTTGTACTGATTGGCAGACCGTATTGCTTTCCGTCTACTTTATAGATGTCAAGCCCATTATATAGTGACAAATCAACGCCAGCAGGCTCAATCAAATCATCCATCGGAGCAAATAAGCCTTTATTAATATATTCTGGTGCGCCTTCGTTAGTAGTTTTGATTAAATCTGGCGCCACGCCAGCTGCGATCTCACCCGGAAGCGTACTCCAGAACTGCTCACTGCTTGGGTACTGCTTGATTTCAAGATTTATATTTGGATACACATCCTTGATGTCTTTTGCTGCTTGTTGATAAATTTTCAAATCCTGAGCCGTTCCCCAGAAGCCGAGTGTAACGGTGGTCGCTTTGCCTGTTTTATCAGTGGAATCAGCAGATTCGGTTTCTTTCTTACCGCAGCCGATTAAAGCGATTGACATGACGAGCATAACAATCAGAAGCATAGAAAATTTCTTTTTCATCTTTTTCGTTCCCCCTAGTTGACCTTTTGTGTTCCTGTTTATATGGTAACGGTTCCAATAGGGTAATAAAATTATTAGGATCATGATTCGTTTATTATTCTTTTACTTTATAGTGTTTACATCCTAGTGCTACCATGACAGTGTTTAATATTATTTACTTTTATTAATCAAAATTAACTATACGCCTTGCGAAACTCTTTGGGAGACATACCGACATATTTATTAAATACGATCGCAAAGTGAACGTTGCTGTTGAAACCGACCATTTCAGCAATTTCATAGATTTTATACCGATAGTCCTTTAACAGGCCTTTGGCCTTGTCAATTCGTATTTCGTTTAAGCAATCAAACAGACCCCTTCCAACCTCCTGATTAAACAATCTGCTTAAATAATTAGCGCTTACATAGAATTGCTCTCCCAGTATCTTGAGAGAGATGTCTTGCGCATAATTCGTCTCTACATACTGCAAAACATTACGGATTATGGGACTATATTGACTATGGTTAGCAAAAACCCCGGTATTCAGCTTATCATCAAAAATCGGGTGATATAAGTTCATCAAGGCATTGAAATCCTCAATTTCTTCTGATTTAACTCGGTACACGGTATAATCTTCACCGTTATCCAGCATAAACAGGATAAAATCATAAACTTTGCGAACATCTTGTTCGTTCATACATTCTTTTTCTTGCACATATTGTTCCCATGCTTTCAGATTGTTCGTGAATTGTTCGCGGTTCTCATCCTTTAGTCCATTTTTCATTGCTTTAATCATATCCGTTGCCCGCTCGAGTACTTGTTCGTCGAGATTATTGTGGTGCTGATAATAGAAAACAGATGTTTCGGGATGATAAAATTTTTGGGCAAGCGCTTGTTTGGCCTGAGTATAAGCAGCTTCTAATTCTGCAAAGGTTCTGCAAGCTTGGCTGACCCCGAAAGTAATGTCAATGTTTACGAACCGCTTTAAGGAGACCGATATAAGCTGGATGATCTCATGTACATAGGCGTGCGAGGCCTGTTCGCTCTTGCAGCCGCTATTGCTGATAACAATCGCATATAAGTTCTTGTCTATTTGCGTAAATTCGACTTCTTTCTCTTTGGCCAAGAGCTCAGATAAGATATTAATGATCGTATTCGGTAATAAGGTTACATTGTCATTGGTATACCTTTTGAGTACATGCGCATATTTTTTGATAGAGAACAGGGCGACATGCAAATTGCCTTCCTTCAGCTTGGTCCGATTCGCATCTTCAATTTTGCCATGCATCATATTCTGGAGATCAACTTTTTTGCTAAAACCTCTGTCGATTTGTTTCTCCTGAGCAGGTTGAAGTTCATGCTGCAATTTTCTCAATACATCCAAAATATCGTTAACATTCATACTAGGCTTATGGAAATAATCGACAGCCCCCAGTTTCATTGCTTTTTTGACATACACAAAATCATCAAAGCTGCTTAAAATGATACATTTAGCTTCAATTCCTTTGGATTTCATTTCTGTCATAACTTCAATTCCATCTTTCTTAGGCATCTTGATATCGAGTATGACAACATCGGGCTTTTGCTCCATCATAAGTCTGATCGCTTCTTCTCCATCTGCTGCTTCTCCTACGATTTCCATTCCATTGATCTCCCAAGGGATAACCGATTTGATCCCTATTCTCACCAACGGTTCATCATCTACGATTAGTATTTTCATCGTTCATCTCCTGATTGTTCATTTATGATTACGGGAATTACGATCTTGGCTGTTGTACCAACATTCTCTTGACTTGTGATCCATAATCCATAGCCATCGCCGTAGAAGAGCTCGATTCTTTTTTGTATATTTTTAACCCCGATTGCATTAAACTGACCTGAAGTTGCTGTTGATTCTAACGCATTATGCTCTTGATCCGACATTCCTCGTCCATTATCTGATACTTCTACAACGACTGTATCCGCTTGTCTATAGATTTGAATAAGCAGTTTTCCTTTATAATCAATACCGTCAAATCCATGGAAAACAGCGTTCTCGACCAAAGGCTGAATAAGGAATTTCAACGTTTTATATTCCAATATGCTTTCTTCAATTTCATAGGATACCTCAAATTTATTTAAATAACGGAAATCCAGAATACGGGTATAGCTTTTAATAAAATCGACTTCTTCCCGGAAGTTCACATATTCATTTTCTTTTTTTGCTGTAAATTTAATGACAGAGGAAAAATCGGTCAAGGCTTCCTCGATTCCTGTTGAACCTTGGATTTTAGCCATCCATTTAATGACATTGATCGTATTATATATAAAATGAGGCTTAATCTGAGATTGCAGCGCCAATAATTCTAATCTCCGTTTCTCCGTTTCTTCTTCATAAATTCTTTGGATCAGACTACGGATATCCTTGAGCATATGATCAATAGTAATGCTAATTTTCCCCACTTCACCGTACTGATAGTCTATGACAACATCCAGATTTCCTTGAGATACCAGTTCCATTTTATGTTGCAGGACGGACAAGGGCTTCGTCACACTCGTTGCAATATAAATCGAGGTCATTATCGCAAGAAAAAGCAGGATCAGTAAGGAGATAATGATTGTTTTTACCATCAAATCCAGTATTTGAAACAACTCATTCTTCGGAATAATCGTGACGGCTTTCCAGCCTGTAATTTGAGAAGCTGACGTGATAACATAATGGGACGATTCTTCCGATTCCGCCAGAATGCTGGCGGCAGCTTGACCAATCTGTGAGCTTTGCTCGCTGTAAATCAAATTCTCCTTTTCATCAATTAAATAAAATTGTGTGTTCTCAGTAAAGAGAATATTGCTCCATACGGTTTTTAGCTTATCGATCCCGATGTTTAGCATGATAAATCCAAGTTCCTCATACGTGAGAGGATCCACAATAGCTCGCCCTATCGAAACAACCGGTTTGTTATTCGTAGACAATAGTTTGTCAGGATGTACACCGACAGAAACATGCAGTCCCTTCTTCTGGATAATTTCCTGTACGTAGGATTCCTTCATGTACTCATTCTTCAAATAACTCTGGTTTATATAACTCGTATTGCTTCTGCCGATAACCAAATGATTGTTAAGTTGGTAAACTACGACTGAATCGATTAAATCTGTATTCAGAAGCAAGCTGTTTTTAATGACTTGGTTAACCGTATCAAAATCTCGGGAAATCTCATATTCGGGTTTACTGGAGGCGGAGTAATCTTTTTTGAGAATGTGGATTATTTTTTCATCCTGTAATGGATACATAGACATTCTTAATAGTGGATTTAAGGCAGAATCAATGTTGTTCACAATCTGCTTATTATTATCAGTAGCAGCGTCAAGGATCATTGTTTTGTTGGAATTAAAATATAACCAGGACAACGTCCCTCCAATTATAAAAAAGGAAGTGACGATAAAACAGGAAAAGGCGATAATCAGTTTGTTTCTCAGGCTTGTGTTAAGTATAGCTTTTCTGAATTTATTCATTGGTTTCGTCCCGTTCTTAGTTGTGATTACTTAGTATCATTCTAGGCGGTGTTTAGCTAAAATTCAAATCATTGCAATCATGAAAGGAGAACCAGCCAAGTATAAATAATGACAAAAATGCCGGGATCATAGATCCGGCATTTTGTCATTTCTTCTATTTAAGCTTTTGTCGAAGACAGCATGGATTCGATTTCCTCCAGCGATTTCCCCTTGGTTTCGGGTACAACACGCCAGGTGAAGAAGAACGTAATCAAGGACATGAAACCGAATATCCAGAAGGTAATCGCCGGTCCTGCAGAAGCAAGCATCGGAGGAAATGTCTGGGACACGATATAGTCCGCTGCCCATAGCACCATAGCAGCAAGCGCCGTTGCTTTGCCTCGAATACGATTTGGGAATATTTCGGACATAATCACCCACACGACGGGTCCAAGCGACATAGCAAAGGAGGCTACATACACCAAAATAAATATGAGTACCAAAGGCCCTGAAGTATGCCCCGTTTGAAAAGCAGCACCGATCACCGCCAGACTCAGTGTCATGGAAGCCGACCCAGCGAGCAGCAGCACCTTGCGTCCCACCTTGTCGATAAGCCAAATGGCAAGAATGGTAAACACAAAATTAATAAAACCAACCAGGATGGTCTGGATCAGCGCAGCGTTCGTGCCTGCACCTGTTTGCTTAAAGATTTCCGGTGCATAGTACATAACGGCGTTAATACCCGTAACTTGTTGGAGAATAGCTAATCCGACGCCTACGATTAGAGCAATTCGTAAGTTAGGACTGAACAATTGACGGATCGATCCGTTTTCCTGTTCGAACGATTTCTTAATGTCCAGTACTTCCTGTCTCGCTAGTTCCTCGCCATGGATTTTAAGTAGAATCGGAAGGGATTCTGCTGCCCTTCCCTGCTTAATCAACCATCTCGGACTCTCAGGTACAAAGAACAACAACACCAGGAACAGCACGCCGGGAACAACCCCGAAACCAAACATCCACCGCCAACCCATCGAAATATCCCACAAGTTATCGCCGTACCCTACAATAGCCAGATTGACAAAATAGGTAAGGAAGATACCCGTTACCGTTGCGAACTGATTCAGAGCTACCAGTCGGCCGCGATACTTGGCAGGCGCTATCTCCGCATTGTAAAGAGGACATAGTGCAGAGGTAATCCCAATCCCGATTCCGCCAACGATCCGGGCAATAATATAACCGTTGAACGTAGCTGGAATAGCGGAACCGAAAGACCCTACAATAAAGAGGAGCGCAGCCATAATCAGCACTTTTTTGCGACCGAACCTGTCGCCAAGTACACCAGCGCTTGCTGCTCCTGCGATGCAGCCGATGATCAAACTGGAGACGGCCCAACCGACTTCAACCTCACTCAAGGCGAAGTGTTCTTTCATAAAACCAATCGCACCCGATACAACAGCGGTATCGAATCCAAATAATAACCCTCCAAGGGCAGCCACGATAGAAACTAGGATTACAAACTTCATGCTTACTTGTTGACCTTCATTGTTAGTATTTAATTTCACAAACGATTATCCTTTCTAACTTCCGCATCTGCATACGGTTTCTTTATCTTGTAATACATGACAAATCGGGGTTTAGAGAGACTCATTATAGCATGTGTTTTGTTCATATATGGGGCTAATTGCCTTCACTTATATGATGTTTACCAGCATAATATTGATTCCAGCCTTTCTCGGTAGGAGTTAGAACCTCGGACTAGCATAATATAGACCCCCAAATAACAAAAAAGTCCATGCATATCTGCATGAACCTTCTATTTCGCATTAAAGTTGATTGCGATATTCTGTAGGTGATACCCCCGCTGCCTTCTTAAAAACTCGGCTAAAATAATTAGGGTCCTTATATCCCACCAAATAACAGACTTCCTTTAAGCTGAGCTTACCGTCCCTTATCAATTCTTTGGCCTTGTTGATTCGCAGCCTTGTCACATAATCGATAAAGGTTTCCCCGATTCGTTGCTTGAATACTTTACTAAAATAATGCGAATTTAAGTGGACATGATCCGCCACATCCTCAAGGGAAAGCTCTTCGCAGAATTTTTCTTGAATGAACGTGATCGCATCATCGATTACACTCCATGTGCGCCGTTCCCGTTCCTCCCGGATTTGCTGGATTGCTAATTCCACGTAAGTATGTTTAGTTAAATTGTTTGTAATATCAGAATCGGCAGTTCCCCCTGGTCCTTCCAGGGAAGGAATGATCAGATCCTCAAAATGACACACGCTGCCCCATTGTTTATGATATGTAGATGCAAATACGCCTTCAAAATACGATCTTCGGATTCCCTCGATATCCATCCGGACGGAGCCAATGCCTACAGTCACGTCGATACCGCGCTGTTCGCAAAGATTCTCTATCAGCTTCGTACTGAGACCGAGAGCCTCTTCCCGTAATACCTCATCCTTCATAGCAGCCTTCTCAAGCAGAAAAATGACCATATGCCAATGAACCATGGAACTGACCACACAGCCGGTCCTATCCTTGATAAATCCTTTTGCAACGGTTTTTACCGTTTCGTAAATCCTTTTCTTTTCCTTGCCCAATTCCTTTTGGGATGGCTGCCCCATTTCCGGCAAGGCGAGCACAAGTGCACATCCTTTAGAAGTGGAGAGCTCGAGAATATCAGCTAGCTGTCCCACTTCCATCTCATTTACTTGATCGGTCATAAAGACCAATGCCATTTCCGTTTCTGCCAGCGGGAGCAGCTGGTAGAACTTATCTCTTATCGCGAACTCCTTGTCGCGCTTTCTTTGATCCTGATCAATCTCAGCTACCAGCCGCTGCAGGAGTAGGGCGATATGATCGCGTTTAGCCGGTTTGACCAAATACTCCTTGACCCCCATAGAAAGTGCCTCTTTGGCATATTCAAAATATTCATAGGCTGTAACCAGAATCATCTTGACCTGCGGGTTGTGAGCTTTAATTTCCTTTAACGCTTCAAGGCCTTGAATGCCCGGCATCTTGATATCCATCATAATGATATGCGGACGAAATTCATAGGCCTTCTGAATCGCTATGCGACCATTCTCCGCATGAATAATCTCAAAAGTATTCGGCAGCATTCGGTTAACAATCCATTCAATGCCTTCTCGCTCCAGGGCTTCATCATCTGCGATCAATAAGCGATACATCCCCACCCTCCTTTTCTGCAGCAGGAAGCCGAATCAGAACAGTCGTCCCAAGGCCCGGCTCACTGTAGATGTCTATAAGATCTTTTTGGTCATAAAATAATTCAAGTCGTTTGAACACATTGCGCGTTCCTAAGCCCGTAGACTGTCCCTTATTATGTGCAACCGAAGGCTCGGATTCGATTTGAAGCAGCGACTTGCGGACCTCCTCGCTCATCCCGATCCCATTATCTGATATTGAAACCCTGACCTCCCCAGGCTCGCATGTAATAACAAGCTTAATCTCAGCTCCTTCTTCCATACCCTCAATGCCATGGACAAAGATATTTTCCAATAGAGGTTGGAGGGTTAGCAGTGGAACCCATACATCCAGTCCTCTCTCGTCAATATCCGTTACAAACCGAATCCGATCACGAAAACGGGCCTGTTGAATTGTAAAGTATTCTTTGGTATGCTCCACCTCATCCCTAAGCGTTACCGGACGATCTAACTTTCGAAGATTATACCGAAGAAGATTGGACATGGTGACCGTCAGATCGCTTGTTTTCTCAGCGCCTTCAAGCAACGCAAGCTTGGATAGAACATTCAGGGAGTTGAATAGAAAATGCGGATTAATCTGATTCTGTAGAACCTCCAGCTCGAGTGCCTTGACCAGCCTGTCCTTCTCCAAGCTTTCTTTCTCTTTCTCAATAAGTTCCTTCAGGTTATCTTGCATTTGCTCAAATGCTCTGGATAATATCCCAAACTCATGATGTTCGTTCATCTGTGGAGTATGAGCTTGTAAATTGCCGTTCGATATTTGCTGTGCGGTTCTTGTCAACTGCTTAATGGGTCTGGTAATCCCCAGAGAAATCCAATAAGCAAATAGAACACTGATCAGCGTATTCAGGATAAAGACCGCGACTCCCCAATAATTCATCACTTTCGTTTGGGTAAGAATTTGTTGATAAAAGGGTTGATAATAACTAAGCTCCAAGTCAATGAGATGATGTCCCTCTTCCTGGATGAACGCGGCTGTCTGCTCAGCCTCTTCATAGAAAGCTGCATACGCTAAAGAATCTACACCACTTAAAGCATTCATTACACTCGCTTCTTGCTCCGTAAAAGTATCGATCGTATGGCGATAGCTACTGACTGTAAGCTCTGTCGATGGAATCGTGTCTTGTGCAGACAGGCTTTCCCGCAGAAGATTCAGCTCATCTCGCTGACGCATATATGCCTGTCGGCTAGGATCGCTTCGATCCGTTATGTAAACATTCAGAGCATGGAGATTGTCCTGCGTTTGCCCTGCAATTTGCTTGTATAATAATACCCGATTGAGCATCACATTATAACTTTGCTGTACCGTTATTCCGCTCTGGAAAATGAAGAACGAAACTGCGTTACTCACAATAAAAAGGGACGGGATCACAATAAACAGCATTCTGCGTATATTCATGGGCTGCCCACCGCTGATTTCAAATGATTTTGATCCAGAATAGTCGTTGTTGTAAAGTTCTGAACCGGGAAAGAGCGCCCGTTGAAAAATGCATCTAACAATTCAACAGATTGAGATCCAATCTCTTGGGGTTGCTGAACTACAGAAGCCGTAATAGCTCCACTCGCAATACCTTGTCTGGTAACCTCTAAATCATCAAATCCGAATACACTTACATCGGTTCTATTCGCCGCCTTCATTCCTTCAACAATTCCTGCAGCATCCAAGGAGCTAAATCCCACCAATGTCTGAATACTCGCGTACTCATTCAACATGGCTTCCGTCTGTTTCGCAGCTTGAATCCGTGAAATATTCGATGAGCGGACGGCAACGATCTCATAACCCGCCGTATTGTTAATAATGGAACGGAACCCCTTAAGCCGCAGCTGTTGATTGTCCGCCAATTCACTTCCGATGATAACGCCGATAGAGCCTGTCCCGGCAGCATCTTTTACTACAAGCTCACCCATGCGTTTGCCTGCTTCCTTATTATTTGTTCCTACGTAAGCAAGCCGCCGGCTCTCTGGCTCATCCGTATCTACGGTGATCACGGGAATACCTTGATCGATAGCCTTGTTGATTAGTTGGACGTATTGCTGATCCTTGATCCCTTGCACGAGAATAGCATCCGGCTTCGCAGCAATCGCCTTTTTTAGAAGCCTCGTTTGTTCGGAAGGATTTATACGAAGTGGACCCATGTAGTCGATTTCCATCCCGTGCTGCTCCGCGGCTTCTTTAGCTCCTTTTTCTACCAACCTCCAGAACGGATTGTCCAGCTCTTGAGCGATCAGCACAACATGCTTCATTGGTGTATTCCAGGCTCCGCTCTGATCCATTTCCTGTACCAAATGATCGATTTTCAATGTGGAAGATACAAACTGGAATAAAAAACAGCAGAAAACAAGGAGTATGCCAGATAGCCCTAAAGTCCAGTTTTTGTTTAGCATGGAGTACCTCCAAGGTTTTGTGGAAAAATAAACTTATTATACCGAGCCTGATGAAGAAACGAAAATTCCATGCAAACAACTAAGGCAATTAAATAAAGGATAAATGCTATTTATGTCGAATTTCCTTGTACTATGATGATGCGATTAAAGAATAAAACCACTCTAAAACATATTGCCATAATTATATTATTTCTTAGCATTCTCCTTAGCATGCGATGCATTTGGTCTGGAATTTTTGATACATCGGAGCGCCCACGTGCTGTGAATGGTGTACTCGACTTACGTGACTGGGATCTAGATAACACCTCCACAATCCCTTTGGATGGCGAGTGGCAACTCTGTCCTGAAAAATTGATTTCTTATCAGGACCTGCAGCTTTCGGAGAACCAATTCCGCAATATTCAGGTTCCGGGAGATTGGGGAAGTGTGCTGAATAAGGATTCGGACTCCTCATATGGGTACGGAACGTATCGGCTGCGCATTCTAATCGATCCGTTGAAGCAGCCTATCTCATTTTGGGTTCGAGGAATAGAAGCCTCGTCTTCGGTGGAAATCAACGGGCAAGTTGCAGGCGAATTTGGAAAAATTGCCGAAAATGCGAATGAGTACACGCCCAAGAATATCTCTTACACAGCTTCCTACTTTGAAGAAGGGACAACGGAGATAGAATTGCTTATTCGTGTTGCTAACTTTGACAAGCCGTATAACGGCGGGATCGTCCGCTCCATTCGCTTTGGCTCTCAGGCAGCGATCGACTACGTGCGTTGGTATTCCATCGGGTTTCAACTGGTGACTTTTATTGTTTTGCTACTTCACAGTGTGTATGGCTGTATTGTCTATTTGTTTAATCGTCGAGAACGGGGCTTGCTCCTTTTCGTTCTGCTGATGCTGACGGTTGGAATAGCGATTCTGGTCGGGCATGATAATTTGCTCTCGTTGTGGCTGCCGCCAATCAATTATACATGGGCGATAAAAATCAGACTAATCTCCCTTTTGTGGCAAAACTATCTTATTCTACTTCTATTTAGAAAATTTTCATCGGCTCCTCCACGAAACGTATGGCTGCGAGTATTAACAGCAGCATTTGTTTCCCTTACAGGATTCCTGTTAGCTGCGCCCACTTCATGGGTCAATGGAATGGTCGATTTAAAGATATATGATGTCTTTTATTTAATTCCACTCGTTTGGTTTATTTATATAGTAGGAACAATGATTTTCAAGAAGCAGGCTGATAAAGACGTCATCTTCTTATTACTGACCGCAGCAAGCATAATATCCAACTTATCATGGAGAATGGCGGAGTCTGCTAAAGATCTTACTACCGTTTATTATCCGATCGATATGATTGCGGCTATTATCGGATTTTCCACTTATTGGTTTAGGAAATACTTCCGCAAATCTAGTGAAAACGCTGAGCTAAACGAGCAGTTAAAGAAAGCCGACAAGTTGAAGGACGAGTTTCTCGCCAATACTTCACACGAGCTGAGAACGCCGCTTCACGGTATTATGAATATCGCTGAAACCGTTGTAACCAAAGAGAAAGAGAAGATGAATGAGAGCAGCGTTAAGGACATGGAACTGCTTATAACAATAAGTCGCCGCATGTCGCATATGCTTGGCGATCTTCTCGATGTTGCACGGCTTCAGGAACACCGCATTGTACTGCAGCAAGAGCCCTTAAAGATCCAATCGATCATTCCCGGCGTAATCGGTATGCTCAAATATATGATAGAAGGCAAGCCCATTCAACTGGATATGGATCTATCGGAATCGGTACCGCTAGTAATGGCCGATGAGAAAAGACTCGTGCAAACTTTGTATAACTTATTGCATAATGCTATCAAATACACGGAAGAAGGAACAATCTTCGTTTCGGCCGAGACTCGGGACGGACATGCCGTTATCCATGTCTCCGACACTGGAGTCGGAATGGATGAGGAAACAAAGTCTCGAGTGTTTATTCCATATGAGCAAGGGTCATATGGAATAAATGATGGAAGAGGAATCGGACTTGGTCTAAGCATTTGCAAGCAGTTGGTAGAATTGCACGGTGGTGCGTTGACAGTTCACTCCGAACTGGGCAAAGGGTCTGTATTCAGTTTTACTCTGCCGTTAGCGAATGTGTCTAATATTCCATTGTCGCAAGACGCTCTTCATCTCGACCAGATAGTGAAAGGAACTGATGACGAGCCCGCCGGATTAATTTATCCAGACACTGCAATCGCCGAATTGGCAGCCTCGGTACTCCCGCCGCTTTTGAATGACGGGAAGGTAAATATTCTTGCAGTTGATGACGACCCCGTCAACCTGAAAGTGCTCGCTGGAATCCTTTCAACGGAGCCGTATAACATAACAACAGCTAATTCGGCGCGCGAGGTTTTGGAATTACTAAGCACGAGGCAATGGGATTTGCTAATTGCTGATGTCATGATGCCATACATGTCAGGCTACGAATTGACGCAGAAAGTAAGGGAGCATTACTCGATATCAGAGCTTCCAGTTTTGCTGCTGACAGCGCGTAGTCAGCCTGCTGACATCTACACCGGATTCGCGTCGGGGGCCAACGATTACGTTACCAAGCCTGTAGACGCTCTGGAACTCAAGTACCGAATCAGGGCGTTGACCACGCTGAAGCAGTCCATAAATGAACGTTTACGAATGGAAGCCGCCTATCTGCAAGCACAAATTCATCCTCATTTTCTATTCAACACGCTTAATTCCATTATGGCTCTTAGTGAGATAGATATGGAGAAAATGCGAGATTTGGGTGAAGCTTTTGCATCATTTTTACGGATTAGCTTTGATGTTCTAAATACGGGTGAACTGGTCGAGCTTTCCTATGAACTGAAGCTTGCCGAAGCCTATTTGTATATCGAAAAAGAGCGGTTTAAGGACAGGTTATCTGTCGTATGGGAAGTTGAACCGGGCATCAACTTGCTTCTCCCTCCGCTTACGATTCAACCGCTAATTGAAAATGCTGTCAAGCACGGCCTCCTTAGTCAGAGGAAAGGTGGTACGGTTCATATTCGGATTACTCGCCAGGACAGTTCCACGCTTATTGAAGTACAAGATAATGGCAAGGGTATGGAACAAGAAAAGCTAATTAGGCTGCTCAGTCCAACAATGAAGGGCAAGGGCGGAATTGGACTTTCCAATACCAATCGACGATTGATCCAATTGTACGGCCAAGGCTTGTCTATTATCAGTAAGCCGGGTGAAGGAACAACCGTGTCGTTTGTCATTGCGGATAGCCGAAATAAGCAGATGAAATCAATTGAATAGTCCCTATCCTTCGCGGCAGCGACCTGAGAAAACCAAAGGAGATATTATGGAAGCGAAGTTACGATTATAGTCTCTGGAAACGCTAAGCTGTGGGACGTTGGAATCATTGAAATGAAGCATTGGTGGGAGTGAGGAATAAACACGCAAGCTGAAGAGATCGCCTTTTCAATTCGCCTTACTGTATGGCTGATTGAAAGGGCTTTTTTTCTATATTCATTTCGTTAAAACCTTGAAGGATGCGGATAGCCAGTTGAAAATGGAATTGCGTGTCCGGATTGTTCAGGTCGTAATTACCCAGCGTAATGGCTCTATCCAATCGGTATCTTAAAGTTTTAGGATGGATTTCCAAAGCATCGGATGTCTTTTGGATATGAAATCCCAAAGAGGCATACGTCAATAAAGTGTGAATAAAAACCTCGCCGTTCTTATGATGCCGCAGGGGATCGAACAATTGGTCAAGAAACCCTGAATGCGCATCGATATCGCCCATCAGGATGCGAGGGATCAACAAATCCTCGTAACTGTGAAATTGGCCGTAACGGATATAAGGGAGAAGGGACTTCACTTCCTTATACGCTTGACGGGCGTTTTTAAACTCGTGGCGGAGGCTTATGGCCAGCGCGATATCCGGATTTTTGATCGCGTTCCAAATGTCCTTGGCCGAGACCCGGTCAGGTATTAAAAACAGGATTTGGTTTTGCGTTAAAGAAGAGACGGGAGGTATTTGCAGGTCTTGCATGCTCCGTTTGAGTTTTTCGGCGAGCTGCTCGCGTTTCAAAATACTTTTACGGGAAAGAGGAGTAGGAATGTTCATGATGACAATACCAACGGAATACTTGCTTTCCGTATCAAAGCCCAATATGCCTGCGCGATGCAAAATTTGCGGAGTTGGATTGGAAGGGCCTTCGAGCAAAGAATCCAAAAACGAATATCCTAACTGAAATTCCAAAGAAGTCAGCGCACGCTGCTGTGAGATGTGCAGAGCCATGACTAGAGATGCGGATTGAATGGCCAGCAGATCCAAATCCCGCAGCGATTGCTGATCATCAACAATCCACAATAAACCGGCCAACTGTTTATCGATAGAGATCGGACATAAAAGCCGCACGGGCAAACCCGAATCCGGCACGGCAGGAAATTGGATCGGTTTGGAGAGGGAATGCAAGGGAATATGTTCGAGTTGTTCCTTGCGAAAGTAAAACATCTCTTGAAGCGATAATTCCCGGCTTTCTCCTAGATCGTTGGGGTTCGAGTGATAAGCCGCTAAAATGGGGCCTTCCGGATGTTGAACGATCACCGTTCTTTCAATCAATTTACCCAATGTTGAAGCGATGTCTTGAAGGTCATTCGCATTTAATGTAATTTCAATGAGCTTCTGATGGATATATTCCGTTCGTTCTTGCAGGTTATATTGATAGGTCATAACCGAAATGAGGATCTCTTCCGTGACTGTATTAAATTGAACCTCCCACGGGATTTCGATGATAGGAAACTTCAGGTCGTCTGCCACTTTGCATACGGACAACGGCATATTGCTGAAATATTGGGGAACCGCAAGTCCTAATCCTGCCAGCCCGCATTTCGACATCTCGACGATGAGATCCGACAGCTCTTTTTCATCTCTGGGCAATCCGTAGCCTGTCGTCAGAAGCAAGTCCCCGGAGCTTACACAAGACAACGGGTCTGGCAAATCGACTATAGACACCCAACGAATGGTCCTGTGGAGACCTTCAGCCCCCGCCACGACGCGGGCATCCTGCAGCGATGGCAGCTCCAATGCCTCGATTAAATTCATTTTCATTCCCCTTTATAATAACTATCCATTCTTGATAATAATATGTAACTAAATTTATCCATAAAAGAGAATGTTTTCCTGAAATGAGTGATGTACAATAATCATAAAAATAATTATCTGAAAATTTTGAATAGGAGGGACACATTTTGAAACCGTATACATCTCAAAAAGATCGCTTGAAACAATGATCTGATTGTTGAAAAGGGCAACGAGTAATTCTTTTAAATAAAAAATGAAAAAGGAGTTGTCAAAATGCAAACAAAAACGGTAGTGCTACGCAATTTTATTAATGGGAAATGGTCGGAGTCGGCAAGTAATCAAATACGGGACATCGTATCTCCCGTTACGGGTGAAATCATTTGCCAAGCTCCGGAATCAACCGCAGAAGAAATTGATGCGGCCGTTTCAGCAGCCCGAAAGGCTCAGTTCTCTTTGGAAGCGGGTACAGCTTGGGATCGTGCCCGAATCTGTTATGCAATCGCCGATGCCATCGACCGGAACAAAGAAAAGCTGTGTCGTGCACTTACGCTGGAACAAGGCAAACCCTATGAAGCCGAATCACTGCCGGATATCGAAGAATCAGCAGAATTATTTAGAATTGCCGCAGAAGATGCCAAACGGATGGAAACAGCCATTATCCCTTCTATGGATCAAAACAAGAGAATTTTCACATTCCGCCGGGCAAATGGGGTTTATGGCATTATTATTCCGTGGAACTTTCCTACGCTTATGCTGGCAGAGTTTGTGGCTCCTGCGATCGCAGCCGGCAATACGATTGTGCTTAAGCCTTCCGAGTATACACCGGCCATCATCAGTTTGTTCACGGAAGTGATGCATGAAGCTGACATCCCGCCGGGCATTTTCAATTTGGTTTATGGCGATGGGAAAGTAGGACAGCAGCTGGTCGAACATCCAGGCATTGATGCAGTAGGATTTATTGGATCGCATACAACTGCCGAAAAAATCGTCCGTGCAGCCGGATTAAAACCATCCATTATTGAAGCAAGCGGCAACGGTCCGACAGTTGTTTGTGATGATGCCGATCTTGATAAAGCGGCTGCCGGAGCTGTTCACGGAGGATTCTTTAATGGCGGGCAAGTTTGCTGTGCTACTGCGCGAGTGATTGTTCATGAAAAGGTTCATGATGATTTTGTAGAACGTGTTGTGGCGGAGGCCCAAAAATGGCCAATGGGAGATCCGTTTAATAAGTCAACGAAAGTTGGACCCATGAACAATGAAGCAACAGCTTCCAAGATGGATGCACACGTGCAAGATGCGCTTGCAAAAGGTGCGGAAATTCTTTTGGGAGGCAAGAGAGCAGCAAATTATCCAACGAATCTTTATTACCAGCCAACGGTTATCGACCAGGTAGGATTAGATACTTTAATCCAAAAGCATGAAACATTCGGACCGATTGTTCCCATTATTACGGTTAAGGATGATGAAGAGGCGATCCGGGTCGCCAATGATACCTATTTAGGATTACAATCTGCTGTCTATACCAAAAGCTCTGCTCGCGCTTTCCAGTACATGAACCGTTTAAAAACCGGCAACATAATTATCAATGAACATGGAGGGTATTGGGAACCTCATGTACCGTTTGGCGGAGCGGCGGGAACTCGTACAGGCTGGGGACGTATTGGCGGTCGATACACCATGTTAGATATGACCCATCTTCGCACGGTTACCTGGGATTTCTCAGTTTGATCTTGAATAACCGGTTATGAATATATGGTTGCGAACAAGCCTGTTCGCAACCATACAAGTAGAAACATTTTCACCGTCCTTATCAGGCGGCATCTGTTTCTGCAGGTGATACTTAGAATTTATGAGACGAAAGTAATGAATTCTATATCACTAAAAATACAGGAGGGTGTTTCTATGGAGAATATGAAGGATCGCAAGTGGAAGATGCTCTGGCTGTCTTATTTAGCTTTAATTGCCTGTTTTATTCCTTACATTGGATACTCGACCCAAATTACTCAAATCATGGAGGATACCTCCATCAGTTACTCTGAAACAGGGCTGCTGGCTTCTGTTACCGCTTTAGTAGGGGGCCTGATTTTACCTTTTGTTGGGATATTGTTAGATAAATGGGGAGCTCGAAATATTATTTTGTGGGGTTTATTAATTAGTGCCATCGGGCAAATTATGTTTGCCTATATGTCTGGTTTTCCATCATTGGTTTTTGCCAGAGGCGTTATTGGACTTGGAGTCGGCTTGTTGTTTGTAGGGCCTTATTCGATGGCGGCTCAATGGTTTGAAAAATCAAATGGTATGGGTTCTGCCATGGGTGTCATGTTTACATCCGACGGGATCGGTACCGTTTTCTCGCTTTACTTATTTTCCTTCGTGCTTACTGCGATAGGATGGAAAAACGGCTCGGCTATCGGGGGTATTTTCTTGATTGTTGTGCTCTTCATCTCCTTCTTCTTATTAAAGAATCCTCCTCACGTCCAAAATCGTGAAATTTCATCACAACCATCAGGAGAAAAAAGTTCTTTCCGAGGCTATCTCAAAGTGATCGGGGACAGAAATGTCCTCATGGCAACAGCTTTTTTCATCGGTGAATGGGGTTTATATGCCGTAATGGCTTATTGGGTGCCCACCATTCTAATAGAAGAAGCGGGCTGGTCTGAGGGACTTGCCGGATTTTTGACATCGTTGTATGTCTTGGTCGGTATCGTTCCTTCCATTTTCTTTGGCTTGATATCCGATCGCATGGGGAAAAGAAAACCGTTTATCATACTTGCCGGCTTGTTGATGACGCTTTCGCTTACCGTTCTAACCATCGGTATAGCCAATAATCAATATGATCTTGTCGCTTGGATGATGCCGGTAGTAGGCTTGGGTGTTTATACCGGAATGCCGGTCGCGCTGGCCTCAGCATTGGAATCCGCGGGAACGAGGCATGTTGCAACGGCCAACGGATTTATTCTGGGGATAGGCTTCTTGGTAGGAGGATTCGCCTATCCCTTTATCATGGGCTATATCAAAGACTCGACAGGCGCTTATACAATCGGCTTTATTGGTGCAATCGCGGCTACCTTCATTCTGAATTTCGTTGCGGCATTTTTGGCCAAAGATTCGAAAAAAGGTGAAAGCATCAAAACAAGTACGGATGTTTCCACTCACGGATGATCGATCGTCATAATATGACGATCGAATCGTAAATCTGAGGCATCGAAATTTTAAGAAACATTCGCTGGTCTCATAACGAAAGGAAGATGATGTTCTTCCTTTCGTTCACTCATCGTCTCCGGTGCTTTCTCGTCGTAAACCTCCACGACTTGAAATTTAATATAAGGCGTCAGTCGCTTCGAATACTCCGCATTATCTGACCAACCAAAGAATCAGTTTATCAAGGGAATCATCTATGCACTAAACACACAGAACCTAATTATATCTACAATAGCATGCGAACCCATAGCTGATACCAAATCGCGCTTGCGTTGAAGCAATGCAAATGGTAATCCAAATAATAGTGCTAGCACAATTACATTGGCAATATTGAAAGTACTTAATTCAAAGTGAATGAATACATGAGGTAGCACCATAATCAAATAACATAATACATTTTGAAGCCTAGTAAACTTGTGGTTCCCCGCTATTACAACACAAAGTGCAAACAGAAAAAATCTGAAAATAATTTCTTCAGTCACCCCTGCTTTTATGGCTTCTATAATAAATGACAGTTGGAATGAGGGATTAATCGCTGTACTTCCTACAGCAAGTAGGACATTGATTGCACCCAATACCACGCCGACCAACACCAAAGTTACACACGAGATCACAACATCTTTCTTCGTACTATTTTTAATTAAAATAATTTTATGACTAGAACCTTTCATCATGCTGGTGGCACCAATATATATGATAATTGACGACACGCCCATAAACATACTAGCTGGCATAGCTATCATTCCAAGTACACAACCGATAATAACATCCTTTAATTTGGTGTTCTTATTTTTTATAATATAAACCACTGAGATTATTCCAAATAACAGAAACCAAATAAAGATCATCTTAAATAAAGCTGAGAATACCCATAAACACGATAATCCTACCAACAGCAAAGTCAGTTTTAATGCTACTTTGTTTGTCATCTTAAGCACATTTCTCCCACCCTCAGATAAAAATAGAACTGTCGCCATTATATCAATATCTGGAAGCCAGTGACTGTTACAAACATCATCTTTAGGTTCCATATCCCTCTTCTTTTAAAATATGGAAGTATACCGCTCGGTAGGTGAATTAGTAACTCTGGGGGAAAGTCGGCATAATAACTCGTCCACTCTCCGCATAAGTCTCTGAAGATGCGCTGCACTCATATTCTGTACCCAAGATGCACTTGGACAGTTCGCAAGGAACTTTACCGATTCGATTAGATTAACGGAGTCAAAGTCAGTACCTGTCTCATTTCGTGTCAGATCTAATAGATCTTCTAGTTGCAAATGATATGGCGGAAAAATATTCTCTCTCTTGGATATATAGAGCTTTGAGCATGATTTCTAACGACCAGTCACTAAGGATGAGGCAGGGTTTGGGGAGGTTCTGATGTAGGAACATTGGAGTGAGGTTCATGTAGGTTTGCGAGAGCCTGCAACCAACAGGTAAGAGGCAAGTCAGGACAAGGTGCGAATATCTAAAAATGTAATCAGAGAGATTGTGCGAGGAAATGAATAGACCCTAGAAGTATGATTGCGATTAGTCACTCAAATGAGGTGATTGTTTATAGCCAAAAAAGTCGTCGTCAAAATTCCAGAATTGCTTAATCGCCACGGCATCTCACTACGGGAACTTTCCCGCCTATCCGACGTACGCCACGCTGCACTAAGCGAGCTATCCAATGGCAAAAGAGAAAACATCAATTTCTCTCATATCGAAAAAATTGCCGATGCACTTGCCATCAGCGATATTAGGGTGATTATTGATTTGGTACAAGCGCGCATCGCCTCTAACCACGAGTGTATAGCAGCCAATGGATCTTCTGCTGTCAGAACATCTTTGATTTGAGCGGCAAGCACCCTTAGATCTCGAGATAAATTTTGTTCCAAAATCGCTAGAAACAAATCCTGCTTGCTGGAAAAATGCCAGTATACGGCACCTTTGCTCATGCCTGCTCGTGCTGCTACTTTATCCAGTGAAGCATTGGAGTATCCTTGTTCTGCAAACATATCAGTAGCTGCAGTAAGTACACGCGTACGAGTATCCGGGAGGGAGGCAGTATGATGTGATTGCTTTTCAACCAACCAGGAGCTTCAAGGCGAGCTAGACAAGCTGGCAACCGACAAGTCCAGGCTGGAATGTGAGCTTAGA
Source organism: Paenibacillus sp. P5_B5 (assembly GCF_056400365.1). Taxonomy (NCBI): domain Bacteria; kingdom Bacillati; phylum Bacillota; class Bacilli; order Caryophanales; family Paenibacillaceae; genus Paenibacillus; species Paenibacillus sp. P5_B5. The sequence continues at coordinate 153,744 of NZ_JBFULK010000002.1, read as the reverse complement.
GACGACAATGTGCAGACGATCTCTGTCGAACGAGTCCACGCCCTGATGTCTGAGTTCCAGCATCTTCTGGAGACCACCGATTTTGAGCAAAAGAAAACCCTGCTACATCTGGTTGTCCAAAAGATCAGGCTAAACGGACAGAAAGAGATTGAAGAGATTGAGCTAACCTTTGATAAAAACATAGAGGAATACTTCCAAACCATTGCCCCTTCTGCTGATGAAGCAGAGGGGGATTTTTGTGTTCCTAGCAAAATAGCTCGTAGTAAGGAGAGGATTACGATAGCGATCTAATATTTTTACATCGTATGATTCTTCACATGCAATAAGACTTTACAATGATAAGCTTAATAATGTATACCTTATTACACTTTAGGCGGATAAGGCGTTCTACGGGTTGTTTATATTATCCTCGCATAATTTTTTCAAAATGGAGAGTTTATGAAAAAGACTATTGTTTTTGTATTAACGATACTTATATTATTCTCAGGATTCGCAACACAAAGTTATGCGTTGTCAGATACGCAATCTGCGGCAATACAAGCGTTGCTGGATGATGCCTGTCGTATATCAGGTGTGCCGGGAATGTCAATCTCAATACTTGCTGATGATGAAGTGTTCTACTTTTCTTCCGGGTATGCAGACCGTGAAAAGGGGTTGTCTGCAAGTGAAAATACACTATATGAGTTGGCCTCGGTCAGTAAAGCTTTTACCGGCATGGGTATTCTGCTGCTGGAAGAGCAAGGGCTGCTGTCAATGACTGACACTGTCCAAAAATATTTACCTTGGTTTACGTTAAAGTATCAAGGGAAACCTGTTGATATGCAAAGCCTTACACTCAATAACTTTCTTCACCATACTAGCGGCCTAACAAATGGTAGGCATACTCAAAATATTCCACAAGGCAATACGCCAGATTTGCTGCAAAAGACTGTAGAAATGCTGGTAGATGCTGAGTTGGCGTTCCCTCCCGGTGAACAGTATAACTATGGAACCGTTAATTATGACGTATTGGGTTTGGTTATTGAGATTGTGTCGGGACAAAGCTATGAAGACTTTATGAGGGAACAGGTATTTCAGCCGTTAGGTCTTCACCAGACGTATGTTTATAAAGAAGATGCTCAAGCCACCGGACAGTTGGCACAGGGCTACCGTTCTTCCTTTTTTATGACAACTCCATATAACGCGCCGGATTATTCCGGGAATAAACCCGCAGGCTACATCATTTCTTGTACAAAAGATATGGCGCGTTGGATGGGCATACAGATGGGTATTGTGCAGGACATACCCGAAATATTCCATACGGTTATCGAAAAATCACATCAGGGTGATATGTCTGTTCCGGCTGTCAACGAAATGTATTATGCGGCGGGCTGGTCGGTAAACGCCAACCAAACGATTATAGAGCACCCAGGGGGCAATCCCAATTTCGGAACCGAAGTGGCCATACTGCCAAATGAACGAACAGCCGTCTGCTTGCTGACCAACGGCGCAAATACCAATAGAAGCATGGTACTAAAAGTTAAAGATATATTAGACGGCAATCTAACGCAGTCATATGAAATAAGCGGCACACAGCTTTTGGACATCATTTTGTCGTCTACCACAATTATTCTTTGCCTATTGGCCGTTCTGTTCTTTCTCTTAGGATTACGCAGAAGGAAAACGAATGAGCGGCAGCCTATGACAAAAAAGCGAATAATCGTAACAGCTATTTTGCTGATTGCTACGATTGCCCTGTGTATAATGTGCTGTGCATTAGATTGGTCAACGATACTTATTTGGCAAACATATAGTGTTCTTACAGCTTTGATTTCGTCGGCATTATTAACAGCAAGCATTACATGGTTTGTATACACTCTCCGATATAATGCCTCGCTCCGAAAATAAGCATTTTGTTCGTTCGCCTTATTGGATTAATGTGAAGTAGACATTTGATAACAGACAATGTTAGCTCAAAGGGAGTGTCCACACACACTCCCTATTTTTCGCCGTTACTTATGGTAGGGTTCAGCTTAACGGGGCTATCAGCGAAAACTACCCAATGATCCCTTTAACCTGAATCTCTTTTACTTTAACGCGTGCTATAAATGTCGTGCTGCTCATTGAGACTCCCCTAAACGAAGCAGGCCCTGACTTCAACCAAGTCAGGGCCGATGGCCTTCATATATTCTCTTGCTTTAATGCATCAATAATGTTTTCCTTTTTTACTTTCGCGCCTGAATATAGCATGGCGGAACCGACAATGACAAATAGGTTTTATTCAACATTTTTAATAAGTCGACGTTCTCGTTGCTATTCTTGCTGTCCAGATTCCCGGTCGGTTCGTCTGCCAGCATGATCGCAGGATTGCCGATGAGCGCTCTGCCGATCGAGACCCGTTGCTGCTGTCCGCCGGATAACTGATTCGGCAAGTGGTTTAATCGATGCTGCAAATTCAACGTATGCACAAGGCCATCCAACTGCTTTTGATCTACCTTTTGGTTATCCAGCAAGAGCGGCAGCGTAATATTTTCCTCCACCGTCAGGACGGGAATCAGATTGAAAAACTGGTAGATCAGGCCGATTTGCCTGCGTCGAAAGATGGCCAGCTGTGTTTCGTTCAAGGCATACATGTCCGTATCCGCAACAAAAACTTTACCGCCAGACGGCCGATCCACGCCGCCCAGCATATGGAGAAGCGTCGATTTTCCCGAACCGGACGGGCCGATAATCGCGACGAATTCGCCTTTTTGGACCGAAAAAGAAACTTCGTCAAGCGCCTTCACCGCCGATTCGCCTGTGCCGTATATTTTAGATAAATGTTCGATTCTTAAAATTTCCATTGTCATACCTCCTTGCCCTGATGCTCAGTTCCAGAAATATATCATCTCTCTAAATCCAACATCCCATAGGGTTTCATTTCCCTCAATGGTTATCGTAAGCTCATTTGCCTGTGGGAGAAAAATTAAAGACAAATCCGGCTCATGGCGTTGATTCTCTGCAGATACGGACAGGAACTCATGTCCATCGACGGTAACTCTGATGCTGCCATGGAAATCCTTTTGATCGGGAATTCCATAATTCAAGGAGAGATACATCTCCTCCTTATTGCCTAACGTATACGTGTACGTTTCCTTATTTTTGCCTTCGACGCTATACACATTATATTTGGGTTCTACGTTTTGACCGCCAATTTTGAGACTGTATCGTTTGGTTCCCGTTGATGTATTGCCGGTGCCATCTTTCAATTCGTTTATCGCCACAAAGGGGCCAATTTCTTTGGTGGACGCTTTGTCAACGATCCCGAAGGTCCCCCAGACCCCGAGCATAAGGACAACAATGGAAATGCCCGTAGCAGCCATATTTCTCCAGACATTTTTCGTACGAAAGCCAAGTTTGTACGCACCGAATCCTACTGCTGCGCCCAATGAGTTCCGAATGACGTCGTTAATGTCGAAGCTGCCGAGCAAAGTCAGTGCCTGAATGGTCTCCAGCATGAGAATGGACAGGATGAACAACATCATGAATCGAATAAAATTGGTCCGATATAACAACGGAATCAATATGCCAAAAGGGATGAAGGCTGCGATGTTCCCAAAACCGACAAAATCCATCAGCGTAGGATGCAGAAGATCCGATAGGCTTGGCAGCCTAAAAAAACCGTCCGGTAAAAAAATAAAGGTGTATTCGGTTATGTGCTCTACAGTACCTACTCTGCCGAAAGCGAGAAACATAAAATAAAGAATCAAAAGGGTATAGGATATGGTCATGGCAAAAATAATCTTACGCTGTTGCTTCAAATGCATTGTCATACCTCCATAGTTCAGCTGATGAATATCATTTTATCTGTCTAAAATGACTTTCAAGTGACAATGGAGGTGACAATTCAGTCACTTACGGAGTGCCGCTAAATCACTTGCTTATAAAACTTAATCCGAAACTGCGTACCCTTCTCGCTGTCGCTTGTCACATCGATCACTCCGTTCTGGCTGGCAATGATGCTGTGAGCCATCGCAAGCCCTATGCCGATGCTCCCTTCGCCGGCGTTCTTTCCTTTGTAAAAACGCTTAAAAATATAAGGCAAATCTTCTTTCGGAATGCCTTTTCCATTGTCAGCAATGACGATTTCCGTAAATAACGCGTTTTCGGAAAATGTGATGCCGATCGCTCCGCCTTCAGGCGTTTGCTCCACGCCGTTTTTCAATATATTGATGACCGCTTCGGAAGTCCAATTGAAATCGCCGACAAACGAGACGTTGTCATTGCCCGCGATGGAAACCGTTTGTCCCTTAATATCCATCGGAATCATAACCGGCTCTAATGCCTGCCGTTGCTAATTTTCCGCAAATAGACGGACAATTTTTCGAGTTCGCGGTATCTCCATCTCGTGAATAACAAACTACTGCCAATGAGCAGCATGGATAGAATGAATACGAGCGCCGCGGCGGCAGTCGAAATGAAAGCAGCGGCAACGAGCGCCGCTAAGCTGATCAAGCCCATGAGGAGCAATAATCGTTGAATTTCTCGATTACGCAACATTTAATCACCAACCTTATAGCCTAAACCGCGTACCGTTTTGATCAATGTCGGATGCCCTGGATCATCCTCCAGCTTTTCCCTCAGCCTTTTGATATAGACCGTTAACGTATTGTCGTTCACGAAGTCGCCAGCCACGTCCCAGATTTGCTCTAGAAGTTGATTCCTTGAGAGAACCTGTCCAATGTGGTTGCCGAAGATCAGCAATAAGCGATACTCTAAGGCGGTGAGCGGAATTTCGGCGCCGTTTTTATGCACTTTGCCTTCCAGCGTATGGATTCGGACATTATCGATGTCTATGGTCGTTTTCGTTTGGGACGGCTTCTGGTATCTCCGTAACACGGACTTGATCCGGGAGAGGAGCTCACGAACTCGAAAAGGTTTGGTAATGTAATCGTCGGCTCCCATGTCGAGTCCCATCACGACATTGACCTCATCGTCGATCACTGTTAAGAAGATGACCGGAATGTCTCGCCGCTCCTTCACCATCTTGCACAATTCATAGCCGCTCCCGTCCGGTAGCTGTAAATCGAACAAGCATAAAGCGAACTGATCCATGTCTTCAGCGAGCACCTGTTGGGCTGAGGCGACATCATGACAGAGAACGGTTGGATAACCATCCTGCTGCAACGAATACTCCAGACCCGATGCGATCGTCTTATCATCCTCGACTAATAAAATTTTCATATGCAGATCATCCTTACGATTGGATTAAATTTTATTCTCCATCTTAGATTCGACATTATAGCAGCCCCACACGTGTTCAATCCCAGACATCAGAAAAGGAATGGCCGACTTGATAAATTCTTCCGGCGATAATTCCTTACGATTTCTCCTCCACTCCACAGAAGCACCATAAATGCCCCAACTTAAAATGACAGCTGTAATTTTTAGAGATTCATCTTCTTCTGTTGTATGTTGCTTTCGCAACATTCCATAGAAAATGATTTCAAGTTGTTCCCTAATAATACGGGCTATGGTCTCATCGTATCCTCTATGACACCGACTGGATAACGCTCTTTGAAAATCCGATATGGCCACGAAGATATCAATAATCGATGCTTCATTTAGTTCGCTTTTCTCGAAGTCTATGGCATTCAAATTAATCAATAAAACTTCCGATAATACCTTGTTGAGCAAGTCATATATATCTTCAAAGTGATAATAGAACGTTGCACGATTAATCTTAGCCTCTGTTGTAATATCCTTAACGGTAATGTCCTTGAATTCTTTTTTTTCTGAAAGTTCAATAAAAGAGTCCATGATTAACTTACGAGTTCGTAAAACTCGGGGATCTGTCTTTGATTGAGTCATATGATGTCCCTCCAACTTTTTAAACAATTGTATCAATGTGTTGCATAAACGACAAATGGAATGATCTATTGGTGTTCCGATAGATTTTTTATGGCTAGAATATGATTGTAAAACAAAGAGATGTTACTAATAACGCTTGTTTATGACACTTCAAGGAGGCCAACAATCATGGTAAATGAGGATAAACGAATGGCGAACGATAATCATATGATTTGTGATTTAGAAACAGGTGTATGTGGAGTAGCTGGGGAGGAAGAAGTGGAGATTATCGATTTTAATCAACACCAAAAATCCATTGAAGTTTATTATGTAACGGATCCAGTTTGCTCTCACTGCTGGGCGCTTGAACCAGTTCTTCGTCGTTTTAAAGAGCAACATGGGCATTATTTCAACTTTCATACGGTTATGGGTGGATTGCTGGAAAAATGGAGTGATGAGCCTGTCGACCCAGTTAACGGAATTTCAGGTCCTGCTGACGTCTTCGGCCACTGGAGAGAGGTTGGAGAATATTCGCGCATGCCGATTGACGGTTCACTGATGCTCGACAATCCGGTCCAATCCTCCTTCCCGCCTTCTCGTGTATTTAAAGTGATTCAAAAAATTTATAACGATGCATTAGCCTATGATTACTTAAGACGATCACGAGAAGCTCTGTTCGCATTTAATCGAAATATCGCTGATGAATCCATCATGATAGACATCGTAAATCAGCTTGGACTTGATGGAGAAGCTATTGTTCAAGATGCCGAACAACAAACCGGCCAACAATTATTGAATAAAGATTTTAGTCTCGCTAAAAGCCTTGGAGTTAGAGGTTTCCCGACGATCATTATGATCAATGAGGAAAATAAAGGATTGAAAATCGTAGGTAGTCGTCCGTTAGAGTCCTATGTTGAGGGTCTACAGCAAATTCTAAATACGGAAGAAATACAACCAAAACAACAACCATCCCTTTCTAACTTGCTTGAAAAAGAAAAGCTATTATTTTCTAAAGAAATTGAAGTTATGTATGATATTGAAAAGTCGGAAATTAAAGCTTTTGTTGAAAAACAACTTTCACCAAGCAGTTATCAAGTGAAGGAACTTCTAGGGGAGTCCTATTTTACAACCACGAAATAATAATGGAAAAAGTCTTGAAACCTCGATAAGGGCAACCCCTCCCCGCGGTCCAAAATAGGTTTGGGGGGATCTCTTAATGGTTCAGCTTAACTTCCATAATGCGAAATCGAAAGGCAAAATGGACAGTCTATATGCCTTTCCGCAAATAGTTCAAAAAGGGGCTTTTCCTTTCGACGGAAAAGTCCCTAAACTGAATCATAAACTCAAAGTTGCTATTTGACTTTAAGCTTCTTGCACAAGTAACCCAGCTTTCTGCGCCCCGTGAGCGGTCAAGTCCAAAACTTTTCGCCGACACTTATGATACGGTTCCCCCCGATTTATCTTAAACGCCCATAAATCAGCTCAGCCGCTGTCAGTACGACGCAGCAGCTCAGCCCAAGACTACCGCCGAACACCTTCTCGATTAACAGTGAGCAGTATGTTAACATATTATCTATTACAAGCCACAATATTTGAGGTGATCGGAATGTTAGAACGTTCCATGGAGAATGTAATGGAATCCGTGAAAGAAAGGAGTGATGTGTAGAATAAACAAAGAAAAGAGGACGATTACAATGAATAAATACCAAAGTATAAATAGCGATGGATTTGAACTGAATTATTGTGTAAAAGGAACCGGGAACCCCATTTTGGTGATAGGCAGCAGTGTTTATTATCCTCAACTATTCTCAGAAGATTTATATGATACATTCCAGTTTATTTTCCTTGATCATAGAGGATTTGTGAAGCCGCCCCGGACTCTGCAGCCCGAAGATTATAGATTGGACAAAGTATTAAATGATATAGAGACGGCAAGGCAGGCTCTTAACTTAACAAATTTCATTCTATTAGGGCATTCAGGACATGCTTTCATGGCTTTGGAATATGCTAACAAATATCCGGACCATGTTCAAAAAGTTGTCTTATTGAATTCAGCACCTACAAATAGCGAGGAAAGACAGTGTCAAAGCTTTGCATTCTTTAATGAGACCGCAAGTCCAGAGAGAAAAAAACAGTTCGAGAAGGATATTGCTCTGTTAGAAAATGACATCAAGAAAGATCCTGAACGGCGCTTCGTTCACATGTGTATTCGGATGGGAGCTCAAAGCTTCTATGACTATACATTTGATGCAGCTTATATGTGGAAAGATGTATATACGAATATGCCAATTATCGATCATCTGTGGGGAGAGGCATTCGGAGAGTTGAACCTGATACAATCGCTAGCCGGCTTCAATAAACCCGTATTTATCGGTCTCGGCAGATATGATTATTTGGTAGCGCCAGTTTCACTTTGGAATTCTGTTGATGACAAGTATAAGAACGTGACGAAAGTGATCTTTGAGCATAGTGGTCATAATCCGATGTTTGAAGAACCTCGAACCTTTGACAAAGAGCTAAACAAGTGGATTCTTGAGGGCAATTGAGGCTTTCATTTGTATAACGAAAAAACACTAAGTTGATTCTTAGTGTTTTTTTATTTCCAGCCCCTTTGGTTTCGCCCAAATGAGTTTTACCATGTCAAACCAATAGCTTTCCATTTTACTTATCGATAATTTGGACGCATGAAGCAAATCTGGGTAATTTCTTGTATGATGACAACCGATGTATCGATACATAAGCGAATCCAGTAGTTTCTGAGCCGCAAGAATCCCCCAATTCGAGCTAATTCCATGTTCCAAAAGCAAAATTTGTCCATCAGGCCTGCACCACCGATGAAGTTTATTTAACACTTCTAACGGATTCTCATAGCAACAAAAAGACAAGGTCGAAACGATCGTATCGAACGAATGGTCAGCAAACTCAAGCTCATCAATATCGGACAAAATAAAATCTACTTGAAGACGAGTTCCTTTTGCCGCTTCTTGGGCTTTCTTCAGCATCTCCCCACTAAAATCGGTAGCAGTTACCTTCACTTCTGGTGGATAAAATGGGAAATTCGCGCCCGCTCCTACTGCCAGTTCAAGCACATTCCCTTTCGCATCCTGCAGCAATTTTTGACGCCATTGTGGGAGAGACTGGCCTTCTTTTCTGTTCTCGTACTTTATTGCTTGCTTGTCGAATATACTTACGAGCTTTTCTTTTTTCATCTAAATCACGTCCTCTAACCAGCTTCTCATCCGTACTAATTAGTATTTTAATCGTACATTCAGATTCTTTAGTTGTCACGCCCATACAGGTCGTACTCATAAGTAAGAGCTTGGAAAATTCCAAGCTCTTTTCAATATCATTTATCAGACTGATCTACTGATCTTGATTGGCTAACCGTTCTTGGGCAAGACGAATCATTTCACGCACCATCGAACCTCCGATTTTACCACCGACCTGTCCTACCGATTCCGTGGTTAGCTGGCCGTTACCTTCAGGTTGCAACGGTACGCCGAGGTCTTTTGCCACTTCGAATTTCACGTCATCTGGTCGATTGGGATTAACGGCATAGCCTTCGTTTTTCATCACATCTGCTTTAAAAGCTTGCATCGCCTGTTCTGCCCCTGGCACCACATATTTTCGATTTCTTCTTGCCATCTGATTCGCTCCTCGAATTCTTTTCCAATAAGTTGCCCGAGCACCTGAAAATCATCCTCGCCTTATCATTCTCGATGGATTAATGAATCAAAACTCGCTACGATTGCATGTCACTGGACAATATTAAGACTTGGTTCGATACCGAAAATGTAGCGTCTATTCCCGATATGCTGCGGTAGGAATTTGTCTTTTTTTGCCGAATTATAGGATGTGACTGATTCAGCACTGCTACTTGCATAAAATCGGGTTAAGCCTATCAGTCATCGTGGATTAGCTGGATTTTAACCCCCTCTTATCTGTCTGCTTTTCATGCAGTAGATCATCTTAGGATTACATTTTAAAGATTGGTGGGAATCAAATTATGCAATCACATTCGAGTAAAATTGAAACAGCACCATGGGTAAATGAGGCTTGGGAACAAACCGTACTGAAAGTTAAACGAACCAGTGCGCGAATTGGTGCAAACTTTCCTCATGCTAGCCAAGGAGGGGCCTATGTACTGGAACCGCCTCATTGGTGGACAGCTGGCTTTTGGCCAGGATTACTATGGCTATTGTACGAAGGAAGTGGAGAACACAATTTTCGTGTAATTGCTGAACAGTGCGAGCAACAGCTCGATGCGGTCCTTGACGGCTATGATCGTCTTGATCATGATCTCGGATTTATGTGGACGCTTACGAGTATCGCCAATTACAAGCTTAATGGAAGTGAGCAATCACGTAGGCGGGCACTTAAAGCAGCTAACTACTTAATGGGCCGCTTTAATTTGAAAGGGAATTATATCCGCGCCTGGAATCCTTGGCAAGAGGGAGAGAAAAATGAAGGTCTTGCGATCATAGACTGCTCAATGAACGTTCCGCTGCTTTACTGGGCGGCGAGAGAGAGTGAAGATCCACGGTACTACCACGTAGCAGAAGCACATATGGGAACCGTACTATCACATTTCATTCGTGCTGATGGTTCGGTCCGGCATATCGTGCGGTTTGATCCGATGACTGGACATGTTGCCGAATATATTGGAGGACAAGGATATGATGCTGAATCTGCATGGTCCCGAGGTGCGGCTTGGGCAATTTATGGACTTGCCCTCGCTAGTAAGCATACAGGTAGACAAGATTATTTGGATAGTGCCAAACGGGTAGCACATTTCTTTCTTTCGCAATTACCTGAGGATTACGTGCCAGTTTGGGATTTTCGAGCACCTGAGGAGACGAAAGTACTGCGTGATTCATCTGCTGGTGCTTGTGCAGCCTGCGGACTTCTCCTGATTGCCGAGCTTGTTCCCGATACGGAGTCAGAAAGCTATAGGAAAGCAGGAGAGCGAATTCTGGAGTCGCTATATCGCAATTATGGCACATTTCAAAGAGAAGACGAAGAAGGACTTATTCTGCATGGAACCAGTCATTATCCTTCCCGCAAAAATATGGATGTACCACTCATTTACGGTGATTACTTCTTTATTGAAGGTCTTGCAAGGCTCAAAGGGGGAATCAGCATTCCATGGGAATAATCGAGCAGGCAATTGCTTCTAATCCGCTTCGTTGTAAAGATGACCTGGAGCTAGCCTTTAATCAATTGGTGAAACCTTTGATCCCGTATTATTCAATCGGCAAGGCACGATTAACGCTCGGTGTTACGGGTACAAGTTATGATCCTGAGGTTGCACAGATGGAAGGCTTCTCTCGAGTCATGTGGGGATTGATTCCTCTTCTAGCAGGCGGAAGCATTAACGAGGAATTACTTCAATTTTGTCTTGCAGGTATGACTAATGGGACCGACCCTTCTCATGAAGAGTATTGGGGAGAGGTTATTGATTTTGATCAACGTCTCGTTGAGATGGCATCTCTCGGATTTGCTTTGGCCTTCATCCCCGATCGAATATGGGAGAAGCTTAGTCTCTCAGCACAGCAAAATTTATATAATTGGCTAAACCAGATTAATAGTCATCCCGTTTGGGACTGCAATTGGCTATTCTTCCATGTGTTAGTGAATGTAGGTTTCTACAAGCTTGGATTGCCATATGATAAAGTACAGATGGAATCGAATCTACAGCGGATTGAAGAATTTTACCTGAAGGATGGTTGGTATTCCGACGGAGCTTACGGACATTGTGATTACTATGTTCCATTTGCCATACACTATTATGGTTTGCTCTACGCCAAACTAATGGGAGAAGAGGACCCAGAGCGGGCAAGCCGCTTCAAAAGCCGTGCCGGAGAATTCGCCAAACAATTCATTTACTGGTTTGCTGAAGATGGACGCGCGATACCTTATGGTCGAAGTCTGGCCTACCGTTTTGCGCAGGGGGCATTTTGGGGGGCACTCGCGTTTGCAGATGTAGAAAGCTTTTCTCCAGGAGTACTCAAGGGATTGTTCTTACGGCATCTACGCTGGTGGTTTAAACAACCAATATTTACAAATGACGGTGTCATGACGATTGGCTATGCCTATCCAAATCTCATCATGGCAGAAAACTATAATGCGCCGGGTTCTGTATACTGGGCGATGAAGGCATTCCTACCGCTTGCACTTTCGGAAGATCATCCTTTTTGGCAGGCAGAGGAGCAACCGTTGCCTGAATTGCAAAACATATCGATTCAGCAGGCTCCTCATCTGGTTATTTGCCGGCAACCGAAATCAGATCATATTGCTGCATTTAACTCCGGACATCTGAAAACGAATGAGCATACACATACTTCAGCCAAATATGAAAAGTTTGTCTACTCAGCTTCCTTCGGATTTAGTGTGCCACGGGCAGAGTGGGGACTTATGCAGGGTGCTTATGATTCCATGCTGGCCCTTAGCGAAGGCGACAATCTTTACCGTGTCCGTAGAAAGAATGAAGAGATTTCCATTATCGGAAATAAAATTACATCAAGATGGAAACCATGGCCAGATGTAGAAGTTACAACGATTATTCTTGCTGGACTGCCTTGGCATCTTCGAATTCATCGAATTGAGACATCCAGAAATTTGGATGCAGCTGAAGGAGGCTTTGCGCTACCTCTGGATCCAACGCTGACTTTAATTGAAGGCGAAAATGCCATAGCTGGACAAAGTACGTTTGGTATATGTGGTATTGTCAACATTGTTGGATATCAGCAGGCAGAGCTACTCCGTGTTCAAGCCAATACGAACCTGCAGCATACAAGAACGGCTATTCCAACTCTGAAGACAAGTCTTGAGTCAGGAGTTCATTTGCTTGTATCTGCAATTTACGGAGAGCCTGGAACAGATGTATGCTTCTCTATAGACGATTGGAAAAAGTGGTATGAGGTTACTTTTGAAACAGACAAGCTGCGTATAGTAGATCCTTCGAATAAAAAAGTATTAATCGAGCTTTAAGTACTTTTGTAACCCAACACTACTAAAGGACCGTTTAAAACCATTTGACAGGCAAAAACGGTCTTTTGGCATTTCCCCCATTTGACCTAACTCGTCATTGGACTTAACGATGTCCTCCGAATAGATAAGCAGAATCAACAAGCAGGCTAGGTATCCATCATAATATCATCCCATTCTTCATTCCGATGACCCATCATCCAGAACAATCCCTTGCGTCTCTCCATTACGATGCTTTCATTCATATCGGCTGGAGATTCTTGTCCTATTTACTTTCCATGATCTCAACAAATTTTGTTGATGCTGGTGATAGTGGCACGCTTTTCAAAAAACATACGCCTATATTTCTCTTTGGTATTTCCTCCATTAGTTGTACTTCATATAATAATCCTTTATTTAAATACTCTTGGGAGAATTCTTTCGTCACACATGCGATCCCTAAATTTATTTTAGCAAACTCCAATAATAAATCATGTGAACCTAATTCAAATTCTGGCGAAATCTTTATTCCTTTAGTTATCATATAATCTTCTATATACTTTCTGGAATTTGATTTCGGTTCAAGTAATATTAACGGCAATTTTACTACTTCATCGAGGCTTAACGGTTTAGATAATATAGTCTTATATTTCTCCCCACAAACAAAAATATCATGAATATCAATACATGGTCGTAGTTCTAATGTAGGATCATCAAGCGGAAAATTACAAATTCCAATATCAACCTCCCCCGATTTTAATATGGAACAGATCTCGAGTGTTGTACCATTAACAATCTTAAACTTAATATTGGGATATCTATTATGAAAAACTTCTAAATAGGGAAGTAAAAAATACCTAGAAATCGTATCACCTACACCTATCTTTAATACACCTGTCGTTAAATTCTTAAATTCCAAAATCTTTTCTTCTCCAACATGAATTAAATTAATAGCCGAATTAGCATATTCAAATAAAAGACTACCTTCGTTTGTTAACGATACCCCTTTAGGTGTTCTTGTGAAAAGACGTGTATCTAACTCTCTTTCTAACTGCATGATCGCTTGACTAACAGCTGGTTGTGTCATGTAAAGATCTTTGGCTGCTTCGGAAAAGCTTTTACTTTTGGCTACCTTACAAAACACCTTATATAAATCTAATTTACTCACTATATAACCACCTCTTATATCTATTATTTGATATATTAATTTCACTTATACCATTAGATTGATGTATATTACAAATATATACGTCACATCATTAAATTAACTTTAATAGTTATAAGGAGCGATTATTTTGGAAAGAGTAGTTGGAACAGTTGTTAGAGGTCTCCGTTGCCCCATAGTAAACCGTGGAGATAATATCGAGGAAATCGTTGTAGATAGTGTGTTAAAAGCTGCAGAAGTTGAAGGCTTTAACATTAATGATAAAGATATCGTAACTGTAACAGAGTCAATCGTTGCTCGTGCCCAAGGTAATTATGCTACTATCGATCATATTGCTAAAGATGTAAGTTCCAAATATGGAGAAGAAACCGTTGGCGTCATCTTCCCGATCTTAAGTCGTAATCGTTTTGCAATCTGTCTTCGTGGTATCGCCAAAGGCGCTAAAAAAATTGTTTTAATGCTTAGCTATCCTTCTGATGAAGTTGGAAATCACTTAGTGGATTTAGACATGCTTGATGAAAAAGGAGTTAATCCTTGGACAGATGTTTTAACCGAACAGCAATTCCGCGAGCATTTTGGATATGAGAAACATCCCTTTACTGGCATTGATTATATTGATTACTATAAATCGTTAATTGAAGAATACGGTACGGAGTGCGAAGTCATTTTCTCCAATAATCCAAAGACAATTCTGGAGTACACCAAAAATGTTCTTACTTGTGACATCCATACGAGATTCAGAACGAAGAGAATTTTAAAAGCAAATGGTGGAGATAAAATTTACAGCCTCGATAACATCTTATCCGAGTCTATTGATGGCAGTGGATGCAATGAAGCCTATGGTCTGCTAGGATCCAATAAATCAACAGAAGATAGTGTTAAACTCTTCCCGCGTAATTGCCAACCAATAGTTGATAAAATCCAGCATATGCTCAAAGAAAAAACGGGCAAAAATGTTGAGGTTATGATTTACGGAGATGGAGCATTCAAAGACCCAGTAGGCAAGATATGGGAACTGGCTGATCCAGTTGTATCACCGGCTTACACAGCAGGACTTGATGGTACACCTAATGAAGTTAAGTTAAAGTATCTAGCTGATAATAACTTTGCTCATTTAAAAGGTGAAGAACTTAAGCAAGCGATCTCGGAGCATATCCGAAATAAAGACGCTGACCTAGTGGGAGCGATGGAAGCACAAGGTACTACACCTAGACAATTAACTGATCTTATCGGTTCTCTATCCGATTTAACTTCTGGTAGTGGAGATAAAGGTACACCGATTATCTTCATTCAAGGATATTTTGATAACTATACAAATTAAAAAGCTTAATAAACACAAAAACCACAGTCTAAACTGTGGTTTTTTGTATATTATCCAGTAATCGCTGTAATCCAAAAAATCTCATTCGTATCGGCATAACCTTATATTTACCGCCCATTCCAAATTCACCATAAGGAAATCCTAATACTAACAAGACATATAAAACTACAGGTATCAAAAAGGCAACACTACCCACTACCGCAACTAGCATTGTATCATCCTCCAATCTTACAATACTCATTATATTTTGCTATAATGCTTGATATATCTCCCCCCTATAAAAATACAGGTGAAAAATAATGCTCTCATTTACTAGATTAACCAAATGCAAGCCCCCAATTCCCTAATTTCTCGATAAACTAATTGAGATTTTCGAATTATAGGGGGGCATTAGCTGTGAAAAGTAAAATCTCAGCACCATCATTGTTGCTTTTAATTATCCTTGTGGGTTTTCCACAAATTAGCGAAACGATATATACACCTTCTTTACCTGATATCGCCAATAATCTAAATGCAAGTAGCAACATGATCCAACTGACACTCAGTATTTATTTCCTAGGTTTTGCCGTTGGTGTTTTTTGCTGGGGAAGGCTTTCTGATTCCATAGGACGGCGTCCTGCATTGCTTTGGGGAATTGTAGTTTATGGAGTAGGAAGCTTAGGATGTTACCTATCTGTTTCGGCTGAGTGGTTATTGGTAAGCCGATTCATTCAGGCTTTTGGCGCTAGTGCCGGTTCTGTGGTAACACAAACCATTCTGCGCGAGAGTATCGATGGAGCTAAACGTCATGTTGTGTTTGCTCAAATTTCTGCTGCTCTTGCCTTTACTCCGGCTATGGGACCATTAATTGGTGGATGGGTCGATCAATCGCTTGGCTTTAGGGCTGTTTTCTTCACTCTTGTTGTGATGAGTGTTGCTATTTATATGTACACGTTTGTTTCTCTACCTGAGACAAAAGTATCCACAAACTCAAACATTAGCACACTTTCAGTCGCTAAACGCATGGTTTCTGATCGCAGAGTATGGGCATTTGGTTTTCTGATTGGAACAACCAATGGCATCTTGTTTAGTTACTACGCCGAAGCTCCATTTATTTTTATTGATTTTTTTCACATGAGTCCTGGTATGTATGGTTTCTTTGGTATTTTTGTAGCGATGTCATCCATATTCGGTGCGATGTTATCGAAAAAACTGCTAACCAGATTTCCAGCAGAAAAAATCATCTTGATTGGCTCCATCGTAACGACTGTGGGAGCTGTATGTCTCACTGGTCTCGCTCTTTATGGGATGAGTCCTTCCGTTACATTTTTGACTTTAATGGTAGCCTGTATCTTTATCCTTCTGCTGGGCATTGGTATGGCGATTCCGAACTGCCTAAGCTTGGCGCTTATCCATTATAGTGATGTACTTGGTACAGCAGGTGCAATTTTTGGATTAGGTTACTACATTGTTGTCAGTCTCATTACGAGTGGCATGAGTTACCTTCACAATGATTCATTAGTAACGATGCCTATGTATTTTCTCGTATTGGCAGTAGCCTTGGTTCTTGTAAGTAAAAAGATTCTTGGCATGAAACAACGCAACTTATAATCATGAAACGAGCTGTCCCAATGTCATGAATGACTGAGGGGCAGCTCCTTTAATTTCAGAGTTTCTCATCGTGTCATATTTAAGATATGATTATCTAGTAGAAGAGAAGCAGGCGAGGTGTTTTATGAAATATATCATCAAAGGTTATGAGTATGATTACATTACAAACGTCAGAGAAAACGAGTAGATTAGAACAAGCTTTAACCAACTTGCAAAAGAAACATTCGATATTGATTTTAAATCGTGGTATCAAAATGGTTATTGGGGAGAAAAGATATTCAATTGTTACTCATAACATATGAGCTTTCCACTCCTTTTTCTGCACTACCAATGGAAAATAACTCCGGGTTGCTTATGTTCTACTGCTCTCAATTTATGAGAGAAAACATATATTATGTGGAACACATTTAGTTCATTCGTTCATACTATGCAGGAGGGAGATATCGTCCTTATTACTAATAATGACTATGTATACATAGGAACAGTTGGACCGTATTATTACGAAAAAGAATTCCATAATAATGAAGATACAATGTGCCACAAATGGAAATTCACTCTATTAAAAGTTATTGGTCAGGATGATCTTGACGAGTCAGTAAAAGAATTGATAAGAAACCGCGGTGCAGTAACGAAATAGAATCATCCAGTTTCGTTATCAGGACTTGAAAAATTATTAGCGAACGGCGTGAGAGGGCAGTAATTGAAATTCTTAGGTTTCTTAAAT
This sequence comes from Paenibacillus sp. P5_B5, assembly GCF_056400365.1. Taxonomy (NCBI): domain Bacteria; kingdom Bacillati; phylum Bacillota; class Bacilli; order Caryophanales; family Paenibacillaceae; genus Paenibacillus; species Paenibacillus sp. P5_B5. The sequence continues at coordinate 136,170 of NZ_JBFULK010000002.1, read as the reverse complement.
AATAACGGATGACGTTAGTACAACAAAACCATTACTTTACTGTTTTAGGTAAAATAGTGGTTTTGTTGTTTTTTTATCTTTTGATTATTTTTTTATCCAATATGCTTCTATCTCTGCCCAAACTAAGTAGATCACCCCAGCAGATAAAGATATTTTACTAATTGATATAAGCTTTGTACCCACACTATCTAATAAAATTCCAAACATTACTTCATTCCAGTTAATTGAACTAGATCCATAAATAGCAGCACACAAGTAGTATGTTGCATATAAGAATGCAGCAATTAGAATAAAAATCACACCTGCTGTACGTCTAGACATTACATGACTCCTCTCAAGATTAGATAAATGGAAAAATCATTTAATATTATACTAAATATTTTAAAATTTACTATTTTTTAAAATATTTTGACAAATTATTGTAAATCTGATAGATTCGATATGTAACATTATACCATTTTAGGGAGGTAATTTGAAGTATGAAAAAAAATTTTACTTGGTTTTGCAGCATTGGCTTTATCGTTAGTTTTGATTATTCCGCAACAGGGGTTTGCCAAAAGCAAAGATAGTCAACCTCAACCAGAATTCTACTATGATGAGCTAACTGGAGATACAATAACTGGTATGTTTAGAGTAACTGAAAATGGATTGCAAGAAATTAGCTTTGAAGAATTTAAAGCTTTAAGAGCGGCTTCCATGGAAGCCGAAAAAGAAGAAATGTCAAATCAGGTAGCATTAAATAGTACAATTGATCCTCAATCTACTATCGCACCACGAAATCAATTAAGGCTTGAATATGATGAATTGTCTAATACTCGATATTCAGGATTGAGTTATAAAGTTGTACCTACAAAAACATGCCCTTCAAACGCACCACAAATATGTGAAAACCATGTTAATTGGACAGCATCTGAAACAGAACAATGGTCAGCAAATCTTGATACTGAATTTTTGAGAAGTATTGTAAGAGCTAATGCAGGCTTTACTTGGTCTAAAACTGCGAGTATTTCAGATACTTATGTTTTATACATACCTAAAGGTGGATGGGGAGAGGTGTGGTTTACACCATACTATAATAAAAGTGCTGGGTATTTGAAAACTTATGGGGGTCCTTTTTTGGATCAGTTGATTGGAAATGATTATGTTGAAGGGAAATCTCCAGCAAAATTACAAAATGGGTTGCTTGATGGACTGATCTGGGCAAAAGTATATCCTTAGATTTTAATAGTAAATAATAATTAAAAACGGCGATCTCATCCATTATTTCCGGAAGAATCGCCGTTTTTATTTTGTATATAGGGTTACTTAGACCACATATTTTTCTCACTATCCCAATGATAAAACATTTGTTCGATAGGCACATCTAAATCGCTCTCCAGCGCTACTCTAACCTTGCATGGAATTAAAAACTCATTTATTGGTTTTAACCAGTTGAGATTTTCAGTAAGAACGATCATTCTTTTATTAGGATTCGGTTTTATAAATCTCCACTCGTTTTGAATCTCCTGGGTGTTGTTCTTAACAACAAGAACATCGATCGGGTCACCAGAAATATCAAACATACCAGTAAAGGGAGGAGGAGCCCGGTAAACTACCGGCTCTTTACTTACGAAACGTTGGTATAGCTTGAAGAATGCAAGACGCTGCAGGACTTCACTTGAATTGTACTCGAGCCAGTAATTCATGTAATCCAAAATATGAAAGTATTCCAGGCTTTTATATCCAAGTGTGTAGACCTGCAGAGTGGTCATTTTGTTTCCATCTCTACGTTTTATCGGGTGTTCTATGATCTTATGTTGCCGTAGCATATGATGAATATGTGCTTTATTCTTAGGAAAAAATAAATTTCTGAATTGTGCGCTACCTATTATACCTAAGTGCTTAACTGCATTTAAGGCTCTTACTTCCTGCTTCGAAAATTCAGTTCTTAATATCCGTGGAGTAGAGGGGATCACGTTGTAATCTATTTCCCATTTATACGTTTCAATAGAGAAGGGGGATGACATATGGTTCCCCCCTTAAATTTTCCGAATTAACTTGCCGTACATGCGTTCTTTTTTCTGGTTAATCTCAATAATTCCAACGGTTACTCGATCCCCAACAGTAATCCGCTTTGATCCAATTTTTTGATTCTTACAAAGGATATCTACTGCCGGCTCTAAGTTAACAAAGATTCCGTATTCTTCAATGCCAGTAACAATTCCTAATGCTTCTTGACCTTTCTGATAACGAGTTAAGCAATCAGGGTATGGATTTTTCTCCAATGCCTTATGACTTACCTTGACACGCTTGTTTTCTTTATCAACCTCAGTCACTTTAACGCTGAACTGATCACCTGGACTGTATACTTCAGACAGATCGTTAATACGAACAGTGGCTGAACATGATGGTGAAAATCTGATTTGTTATGATATTTTCTCCTGAAAATAGCACGATTGAAGCATTACATACAGAAGATACGACCCTTTTTCTTCTAAAAACCAAAGAGAATTTATTTGTTAGTAACAAACTCATGGTTCCATTGTTGGCTCATACATAAAATCAATCCGATATTGGGATTTTCCTATTTCTTACCCTATTGGAATAAAAAAATATTTGAAAGCGAGAAAATATATGAATATACATATTAGAGAATTGAATGAAAGTGATCCAGTAGTAATTTCAAAAGCATTTAAAGAACAAGGATGGGAAAAACCAGTTGATTTATATCTTAACTATCTTGAGGAACAAAAAAATGGTAATAGAGTTTCGATAATAGCTGAAGTTGATGGTGCTTTTGCTGGTTACGTAAATGTATTATGGGATTCTCATTATCCTTCCTTTAAAGATCAGGGAATACCAGAAATAAACGATTTTAATGTTTTAATCAAATATCAGCGTCAAGGTATTGGTTCAAGACTGATGGATAGAGCAGAGGAAATTATTAAAGAACGATCAGAAATTGCGGGCATTGGAGTTGGAATTTTTTCTGATTATGGCAATGCTCAAATTTTGTATGCAAAACGTAGGTATGTTCCAGATGGTAAGGGAATTCATGATGGACACGAATATATTAAATATGGCGAAACAGTCGTAATAGATGATGATGTTGTACTCTATCTCACAAAGAATTTGACAGAATAAAAGACATGAGCTCGAGAATATTAGAGGCAATCAACTTCATGGTAAATGTAGAGACTATAATGCAAACGAGCCTAGAAGCGCTTCCAGGCTCGTTTTTCTTGCAGGAGTCCTATTTGATGTTTCTTATACAAACCCTCCATTAACGCGAAGGGTCTGGCCGGTAACCCACTGCGATTCTTGAACCAACGGTTAGTTTGCCATATCTGCAACAAAGATAAGCTGTCTATTTGGCAGCACTAATGGACTCGAATCTTGTCTCCCTCCTGCAATGGATCGCTGCTCTCGAGTATGATTTGTTCCTGATCGAATAAACCCTGGGTTACAGCTGATTGAGTTTCATTCGAATCTATGATTGTAATGTATCGTTTGCGAGCGTAAAAATCATTGCCAAGAGGCCCGTTTCTTTCCTCAATACCAAATACGTACTTTTTATTTCCCTCATCGCGAATTGCTTTATTGGGTACTAGAATCACATCGTCCATCGTTCTAGTCAACTCGACCTCGGCCCGCTCCCCTCCCTGCAAAGCATCGTCCTGAATAGCAACGATCAGTCGCTTCATTGCAGTGTATATCGTTTGGCTTGCGCCTTCGCCTGTTTGAGCGAGGAGCTCTGCATCCTCAATTTCTTCAATACGGCCCTCGACTTGTCTGGCATTGCTGCCACTCAATTGAACATCCAGCTGAGCTCCTTTTTCTAGAAGACCAATAGCATCGGCAGGGGCAAGGAACTCGAAATCAAAGCCAAGGCTCTGGTTGGCAATGACGATATCAGGTGCTCCTCCAGTTGAACCCAGCCCCTCTACCGCACCCACTTTCGTTACGATTCCGTCAAAAGGTGCAGCTAGTAGGCCATTTGCCGACAAATCCTCCTGCAGTTTTTGAATTCTACGCTGCAGAACATCCTTATCGATTGAGCTAACCTTTAAAGCGTTGCTAGCGCTTTCGATGCTCTTCTCATCCCCATTATGATAAATCTCTTTATAACTATTCTGCAGCTCTTTAATAGAAATGTTTAACTTATCAAGAGCGGCCTTCTCATCCAGTATCTGATATTCAGCAGCCTTCGTATCGTATACGACCAGCGCCTGTCCTTTCTTGACAAGCTCCCCTACCTTGACATTGACCTGCTTGACTTTCCCTCCCGCAGCGCCCGTTAAGGCCGATTCCATACGCCATTTCACAGTCCCGCTGCCTTGAAATGTATGAACAAGTTCACCCCGACCCGTCGTTATTAACGCCACTTTGGGTAAAGTTAATGACATCAGCGTATTGCTGAACAGGGTAAATCCGATCAACAGTCCGATAAACAAGCCGAGAAGGATGCGAATCTTCCGTTTGCGTCCAATTAACGCTTGACCAGCAGGTTGAATTTCCATTAAAATCCCCCCGTAATTGACTATCCTTTAATTCCTGATAGTTGAATACCTTCGACAAAATAGGATTCCGCATATAAAAACAACAGCACCATCGGAGTCATATACAGAACGGACGCAGCAAAAGCGACGCCCCTTGCCCCTTCATTAATGCTCGACAAATACAGAGATAATGGCTGCTTGAATGCATCCTCCAGAAATATGAGCGGCTGTTCGACCATATTCCAATTGTCAACAAACAGCAATACGACAAGCGCTGCAATTCCCGGCTTAACAAGCGGAACCAGAATTTGATAAAAAATTCTCAAATGTCCGGCCCCATCTATTTTAGCCGCTTCGATATACGAATTCGGAATATGCAACATGAACTGTCTGAGCATAAAGACACCAAAGGCGCTGAATATCCCCGGTAATATGATGGCGGAAGTTGTGTTCATAAGCCCCAGCTTATCTGCGATAATATAATTTGGCACCAAAGTAACTTGAAACGGCATAAGCATGGTCATCAGATAAATGACAAACAGTTTGTCCCGCCCCCAAAATCGAAGCTTGGCAAACGCATACGCAGCCAAAGACGCGACCAGCACTTGCCCCACAATAATTGGTACGACCATAAACACTGAATTCCAGAACATTTGGAGGAATACAGGCTTATTAAACAATACCTCCGTATATTGACTGAATGACACCCAGTCGGGAATCAGCTTCAAATTGATAAATCGGTCCTTCTCCCCTGCCGCGATATCGACCATTTGGCCAATGAGATGATAGTTATAGTTAATCTCAGCTTCCGTCATAAAGGAGTTGGTAAATGTGACTACTACGGGGAATAGCATCATCGCGGCTAGCACCCCCATAATCAGCGTCAGCACTAGCTTGCGGAATACAGTCAATCTTCTCACCGCCCCTACCTTATTCCATGAAATTCCGAAAGCGACGTTCGATAGTAAGCATGACCGTCACAAAAACAAGAATACAGCCTACCATTAAGACTGCAGCCGCTGTCAGCTTCTGAACATCGGCCGCCATAAACATGTTGTTCATGTAATGCTGCAGCATATAAATACGATCATGCGGATATCCGCCAGCGATCAGATACGTTTCACGGAACACTTTGAACGAATTAATAATGGATATCAGAATGACAAAAAACATCGTCGGGGTTAAATAAACAAGCGTAATATGAATCCATTTATGAAATTTGCCCGCCCCTTCGATATCCGCCGTCTCATAGTAGTCCTTCGGAATATTTTGTAGACCAGCCAAAAATAAAATAATGTTGTATCCGATATTTTTCCATATATATACGATTATTAACACACCAATCGACCAATCCGATTTCATCCAATCGATCCGCTCCAAATTTAAGTTCTGCAGCCATGCATTTAATGTGCCATTCCAATCGAACAAGATTTGCCACAGCATCACAATGGATGCGACAGGTACCACAAGCGGCAATACAAAAGCGGTCTGCAGCCAATTCCGGATAAACAATTTTTGATTCAGCAACTGCGCAAACAGCAAAGACAAAGCTATCATGAGAGGAACGCTCACACTGGTAAACAGAAAGGTGTTTGATGCCGCTTTGCGAAAGGAATCACTCGCCTGCAGTGCCATGTAATTGTCCAGGCCGACAAATGAGCCGTCAACCGTACGATCCTGAAACGAATAAAGAAATCCCATGGCAAACGGAATAAGATAAAACAAGGCAAAGCCAATCAGGCTTGGTGCCAGAAAGAGGGCTGCCACAGCCCAATCCTTTCGCAGCAGCCTGATCAGCTTATCCCAATAACGTTTGTTTGTCATGTTCATACCACTCCCTATTCATTCAGAACAGTCGTCACTCTATTCTGAATCAGCTTTGCTACTGCTTCGGGTGTTTTCTGTCCAGTGAAATAGGCTTTGGATTCTTTCAATAGAATCTCTTCGATTTTGGAGGGTTTGAACTCAACTGGATATTTCAAGCCGGTAATCAACTTCTCCAGATCGTCGATATCCTTTTGAGTAATTTCGAACTCTTTGCCTTTCATAGCCCCTTCGGGTTGATCAGACATCACTTTTCCCTTTTTTAATACATCTTGAGCAACCTTCTTGTATGAAGCTTTATTTAACGAGAAACCGCTTGCTTGATCTTGCATCTCATCAGACAACATGAATTTTACGAAGTCCCACGCTTCGTCTTTTACAGCAGAACTTGCATTGATGCCAATCGTTTTGTATGTTCTGAAAAAACCGCCTGCCGCCTGCCCGCTTGCATTCGGTCTGGAGTAGAACTTTGACTTGTAAGGTTTCTTCAAAAAATCACTATTCCTTAACTCACGAATATAAGTTTGGGGTGAGTTAATAACTTCATTATAAAAAATCCCTCCATAATCTTCACTTATCATCTTCTCATCAAACATGAACTTTACTTCCTTGAGTAATTCGATAAAGGCAGCAGAATCGAAATTAGCCTTCTTGCTCTCCAGATCTACGAACGTCGCATACTGACCATTAACCAGGTCGTTTATCATATTTTCCGGCGGGACTCCACCTAATGCGAAATGATTGCCGCCTGCTTTCTTGGCGATTTCCTTGGCTATGTCGGTAAACTGTTCCCAATTCCAATTGCTATCGTCGATCTTTACCCCGCTTTTCTCAATAGCGGTTTCATTCCCCATCAGACCATAAATAAAGAAGCCCATCGGCATTCCATAAATTCCGCCGTTTACCTTTATCCCGTCCAGAACGTTACTGAAGTATTGCTCTTTCTTAAAAGTAGGGTCCTTATCGATCATATCTCCTATGTTGGCCAGCAGATTTTTTTTGACATAATCCCCTGATGGCAATTGATCCATCTGAATCAGATCAGGCCCTTTACCGGATAACATGGCTGCGTTTGTTGTTTTTTTAAATTTTTCCCAAGCAGTATTGTCGTTTTCGTTACTTGTTTCGATATATTGAAGATCAATTGTAATATTAGGATGCTTGGCTTCATATCTTTTCTTGGCTTCTAAAAAGAAATCGTCAGAAAAATAGGTCGAAAATACAATTGTTTTCTTCTCCTTGCTGTTTTTCGTTCCAGACGTTTCTCCCTTAGGTGGTGTAGTACCTGTCCCGTTCTTCACCTGCTCGGTGTTTGCCTGCCCTTCGTTTGATGTCTGCGCTCCCCCCGTATTGCCGCCAGCAGGGGCGCTGCAAGCAGAAACCATAACCATGATAAACGTGAACAGGATTAACATAGCTTTTCTCATTGTTTTTCTTCCTCCCCATAATCTATCTCTCCGCGATCATCCCCAGCGCTACTCCATCAGTATAGTGCGGAGATATATGCGAAGTTAGATAGACTTGTATTGAAGTTGTAAAAAATTAAAAAAAAAAGAACCATCAGGGGTGAATTGTTCCCTGACGGTCCTTGTTTGCGCGGCTACAAAACCGCAGGTGTGGTCTTGCAGCACTGGTTCGGTTAGGCGGGTAGGTCAGGCTTAGAGCCTAGAATAGTAACTAAGCAGCGCCATGACGTCCTTACTGAACCCGACAACTTCATTTCGTTTCAAATTGACTGTGACAGCGTATTTTAACTTATCGCCGTCCTTGCTCATGTAATACAATTCCACAACACCGCCCGTGCGGGTCATGTCCTCATTCAGCAATAGATCGGACAACGGATAGCTCCCTTTATCCTGAATAAACTTTGTTGCGAGAGGGGTAACTTTGTTCATGTATTGTTTCACCAATAGATCGTCTTCCACTGTAGTCCTAGCAAAATTCTGTATCGTTTCTGCCCCCTTGACAGCTTTAATGACATCGCCGTCCCTCGCATTCAGCACGATATCATAGACTTCATCAGGGTCGTTCAATTTGGTCAGAGTCGTATAATACAAGCCGCCAGAATACGGCGCAAACTCAATTTGATCGTCCAGCTTTAGTTCTGGAACCTTTGCTGGGTTCACTTTCGGAACATATTCCGCCTCACTTAGCAAAGCTTTAAACTTGTTCTGATCAATAACCACCAACTCGAATTGAAACTCGTCCATCGTCAAATTCTCATCGAAGTACTTATTTACCGCATTTAGACTGAGTGTCTTCACTGCATCCTGGGACAGAACGCCCTCATATTCCGCCTCATTGGTCTCGTTCACTCTACTTATTTGTTTTACCATGACTGTCTCTTTCGGTATCGTATCGAAAACACCTTGGCAACCCGTCCCCAGAATCATGAACGACGCGCATATGATAACCAAAATAAGCTTGTTCATTCCTTTATCCCGCCTTTCGGATGGGTAAGTGTGAATACGACTTCTACCTTCGTGCCCTGGTTTTCATTGCTGGTTACCCGGATGACGGCATTGTGGACGCTCGCTACATTTTGACATATCGCAAGACCAAGACCTGCCCCTTTACCGTTTCTTGTCCTGGATTTATCCACCATGTAAAAAGGTTCAAAAATTTTATCCTGATGTTCCTTAGCGATCCCGATGCCCTGATCCATCACTTCAAGCATGCAATGCCCGCCGTGCCATGCGATACGCAGCGTAATGGTCTGCTGTTCATCCGAAGCTTTGAGTGCATTGTCCACCAGATTGAAGATCAGAACTTTGATCAAATCCTTCTCCAATCTCAGCTCGCCCGGTTCGCACTCCGTGACGATAGTCACCTGCTTTTCTTTGGCCATCATGTCCAGCGCAGGCTTGATTTCAGCTATAACTGCTCCCAAATCGTGCAGCTCCATCTCGAAGTTATCCTCTTGCAACACAATCAGGTTCATCAGCTTCAATGACAACATCTCTAATCGTTTGCCTTCTGAATAAATCACATTCAGACCGTCTAGAAACGTTTCCTCATCATATTTGGTTGTCCTCATAAAATTCGCATAGGCGATAATTGAAGTCAGCGGTGTTTTTAATTCATGCGTAAAATTATTGATAAACCGCTGTTTTTCTTGATTGTTCCGCTCAAGTTCAGTGATTGTGTCCTCCACAACAGCAGCCATATTGTTAAAATTGTGGGCCAGCACGCCGATTTCGTCCTTTGATTTTAACTGGACTCGTTCAGAGAAATTCCCCTGTGCAATGACCTGAGCTGTTCGACCCAGCCGATCAATCGATCTCGTCAGTCCTCTGCTTACAAAAAACATGATCAGCATATAGAGGAAACAGGCAGCCACATCCACTTGTACAAAGAACTGATATTGATCCACACGGTCCTGATACAAAGAGGTGACATCTACCATATAGGTAAATAGATAGCTTGTATGATTAATATCCACAATGTTCGAGGTGAACAGGATCGTTCGCTCATCGATATCCCGCAAAATATAATTGATTTCATCCGCGCCCAGCTTATCCAGTTCCTTACGCTGTGCCGGCATCTGGAAATCGGCATTACTGAAGACCGCCCGATTCGTCTCATCCCTGATATCCAAATAAACACGCTGTTCGTTATTCGTGCCAACAAATCCATTGGCGATTCTCGTTAATACCGTTTTCTCGTAATCGATTGAATCGTAGATGCGAAGGATCGGCACAATCGCGTTGACACTGGAATGAATGCTCATATTCTGGCTTAACGCGCTATTGATCTCCTGTTCAAGCATTCTATTGTGGCTGCGCTCGATAACCATAATAGAGGCTGCATTAAAGATAATGACGAAGACCAGAATCGAGAAGACATAAATCTTTTGCCAAAATTTCATCCCCTCAATCCTCCAGCCGATAGCCGAGTTTATAAATGGTCTTGATGTGATCCTGCAGCTCTAGTTTTTTGCGCAGTGATTTAATATGCATATCGACCGTTCTTGTTTCGCCATAATAGTCACCACCCCATACTTTATCGATGAACTGCTCTCTTGATAAGGCGATGTTCTTGTTTTTCAGTAGAACGACAAGTAGTTCATATTCCTTCGGCGTTAGCTCTACAACTTCCCCCTGTTTGGTTACTTCCCGTTTGTCCAAATCGACAAGAAGGGTTTGAAATGCCATCACCTGTTCTTCTTTGCCATATCTCCGCAGTACCGTTTCTATACGGGCCAGCAGCTCAATCGCTTCGAAAGGCTTGACCATGTAATCATCAGCCCCCAGCCTCAGCCCGTCCACTTTATCATAAACCGAGTTTTTCGCCGTCAAAAAAATAACTGGAATACGATAAGGTCTGATTCGTTCCATCAGCGCAAAACCGTCCAGTTTCGGAATCATGACATCCAGCAAAATAAGGTCGAACTTCTCCTTCTTTACCAGCTCCAGCGCTGCCAAGCCGTCATAGACCTCGGTCGTCTCGTAGCTTACGATGTTGAGATTCATTTTAATAATTTTGGAAATATGAATATCATCTTCAACTATCAAAATCTTTTTGTTCATCCCCTGAATCTCCTAACACGAATGATGGGTATAAATGTCTAGGTGGTTAGATACTCCATCTATAATAGCATGATGTGGGAAATAATAGACATGCTAATCAACAAAAAGGGACAGTCGCTTGACGTGAAACCATTTGGTGTTATAATAAAAGTAACACCAAATGGTGTTATATAAATTGGAGGTACTAAAATGCAAACACAAGGAACATTACCAGAAATTCGTAAAACAATCGTGATTAATGCACCGATAGAGAAAGTATGGAACGCTGTCGCAACAGCAGAAGGTATCGCCTCATGGTGGATGCCAAGTACTTTTGAAGCTGTTTTAGGAAAGGAATTTATACTTCATGCAGGTAACTTCGGCGATTCGCCTTGTAAAATAACGGAACTTGATCCACCAAACCGTGTTGGTTTTAACTGGGGTAAAGATTGGCACCTAACTTTCGAATTGAAAAATTTAAATGGAAAAACGGAGTTTACGCTAATACATTCTGGTTGGAATGCAGAAAAAGTTACAGAATTTGGACAGCCGCACGCAATGATTCGTGAACATATGGAAGGCGGGTGGGAGAAAATTGTCAAAGAAAAACTCCCTTCCGTTATCGAAGGTTAAATTGGGTGCTGTCGAACCTCAGCATGATGTATTTCAGGCAATCGCCGACCCTACACGACGTAATTTGTTAAAATTGCTTGCTGAGGCTGGTCAGGAAATGTCCATTGTTGCAATTACAGAACACTTTTCTATAAGCCGAACTGCCGTCAATAAACATCTACAAGTTCTTTTAGAGGCAGGACTTGTTAGTAGTCAAAAGGTTGGACGAGAAACTCGGTACAAGCTTCAGCCAGATCCTTTAAACGAATTACAACAGTGGCTTTCCTTCTTCGAACAATATTGGGAAAACAAATTGTCGGCACTTAAAGAATTCCTTGAAACAGAAGAAAGAGAGACGTGAGAGCGTCTCTCTTTCTTTATTTCTTGTTTAGAAATTTACCTTAAAAACTAGTTCAATATCCCTTTTTTCGTTATTTCCACTTGTATCACAGGGGCAAAATGCACTTTTTGATAGTTGCTGCCCCAATTATCCTTCTTTTTCCTCCAAATGTCGGGATGGAACGCCTTGAGTTGTCTGCCGATACCTAATCCATCGCATTGGGCTTCTTGCATTTTCCCAAGTGTTTTTTTGGCTAAATCAGTCATCTCTTTAGAAAGATACTGATTTATTTCTTCGACCACTTCTTTCTTATCCAATCGATCTTTCGGATATTCAACTACACTCACTTTCAAATTTAATTCCAGCTTAACCGTAATATTATCATTCGATTGAACCTGCACTTTCATTTTTCGCTTTAATTTTTCTACATCAAAGGTCAAAAAGTCATATCTGCTTTGATCGCCTTCTTGGGTATTATTTAATTTGCGGGTAAGTCTCGCTATTTCTCCCTTGCTGTCTTTCAATAATAAATACATCGTACTTTCATCAGGATTAAGTAGGCCTGTTAATTTATGGTCATGAAACAGGGCAATACGAGAAACATTTACGCGAGCCTCTTTTTCCATTAGGTATGGAAGAACAAAATCTTCTCCAGGGTCCAACATAACAGTGTAAATCTTTTCAAGTGTCACCTTGGGAACTGTTGTAGTCCTTTCTTTGTTTTTGATTAATTCATCAATTTCTTCTGCGATCAAGACATTCCCAACTTTCTTAAGGGAAAGTATGTCTTCTGCTGTCCCTTGGGCCACTCCGATTCTGGCGTTTAAGGCACTTTTAGGGTAACGGTAAAAAACTTCCAGGATCGGATAAATATCTTGTTTTGCCAATTCTTCTCCAATGAGAATAGTCCGATTTTTATAAGCAACAAGCTGCCGTGATATCTGGTCGTCTGCATTTTCGCGGGTTTCCATTGGCGTATTGCCAACTGTGTATATAATATCGTTTTTAGGATTCTGTTGTTCACCTGGCGGCATGTCCTGAATAACAAAGGTGGATCGAAGCTTACCATTAGGGGCGAGATCAATCCCTACTCCATATAACAAACGAGCATCCTTTAATAGATCCTGATCCCAGCAACCAGCTATAAATAGGAGGATGAACATTACCGCACATACCAAGTAAATCCTTTTCATCTGATTTTCGTCCTCCTTTTCCTAATAAAGTACGATAAACAGAGCAAAATCAAAGGAAGTCCAACCACAAATGTATAATGAGTAATCGAAAGAATTCGATCGTAGAATTCAGTGATCGATGGGTCTTGAGCAATCATTGCCAATATAAAGAGTATGAAGATGACATAGGGTACGGCCTTTTTATGTTCGCCCCGGTGAAAGAAGCGACCCAATCCAATTGTTGCCATGTATATCCAAGAGACCATAGCAGTCGTAACAGCAAAGATCCATAACGATAAAAAGATCAAGTCGATCCTTTGGATGATCTGAAAAGAAAAACCTTTCAGCATATAGAGGACAGGTTCCGAAACCCTGGGCATAACCTCCGGGCTGAAAATGATTAGACTGGTAAATACCTCAAATGTGTAAAAAAGGGTAATCAACAGATTGCCTAAAGAAGCTGCCTTTAATTTCCCACCGCTATCCCCTTCAACAAAAGGATAAATCACCAATAAAACTTCATACCCAATTAAAGGAAACAATGCCTGATTCGAAGCTTCGAAGATTTTCCCCCATCCCGCTTCCGTTATAGGGAAAATGTAACTGAAGTTCGCATTTACATAACTGCAAAGAGATAATATCACCATCACAAGGATCGTTAATGAAGAGATAACAAACAGTTTGGCAATCACCCGAAGGTTCTCTTTTGCCAAGTACATACAAGTGAGAAGGGTGAGAATTAATAATGCCCATCTAGGCGTTTCTATCAGCACCCACCTTTGCACAATATCGGCAAACTTGGACAGAATCGTTCCTGCTGAAAGCAGGAAATAGCCAATATAGGCAAAGCAAAGCAGATTCCCAAGAAGCTTCCCGGTAATCTTCGGTAAGAAACCGTATATCGTATCTGAAGGAAATCGTTTGCAAAGAGCCCATAGGATGAGAAGAATGACTTGTACGGCTAATCCGGCGATTAGGACAGAAATCCACCCTCCTCCCTTGGCGATTGCTTGCATTTTATGAGGAAGCGTTAAAATTCCAACCCCCGCTTGGGACTGTACGATAAAAAACATGAGCTGACCTTGCGTAATTCTACTCTTTTCCGGAATCATCCTGTTCCCACTCTCTTGAATTTCTTTCTTGAACATACCTTTTGGGATGCGGATCATGGGGGCGTTGATTCAGACTCCAGATCGGAAAACGTACAAATGTATCCTTGAAATCTTTAATTCGAAGAGGCATGATTGGCGCAAAATAGGATGTGCCAAAGCTCTCTAATTTACATAAGTGAATTAAGATGAACAGCATACCAAACGTAATCCCGATCAAACCAAACATCGCAGCCAAGATCATGAGCGGGAAGCCCAGAATACGTGTCGCCGTACTTATTTCATTTGACGGTGCGACAAAAGAAGAAATAGCCGTTAAGGCAACGACGATAACCATGGGATAGGAAACCAATCCTGCTCGTACGACCGACTCACCAATGACCAAGCCACCAACAATACCGATGGTTTGACCTACCCGACTCGGTAAACGCACCCCCGCTTCACGCAGGACTTCCAAGGTAATCTGCATCAGAATAGCCTCTATAATAGGCGGAAAGGGAACCTTATCTATACTGCTCTTTACTGAAAGGATCAAATTTTCCGGAAGAATCTCGGGGTGAAAGCCAATAATCGCAATATATAAAGCAGGCAATAGGGAAGCGATGATAAAACTTATCAACCGAATCAACCGAATTAATGAACCAGCAATCCACCTGCTGTTATAATCGTCAGGGCTTTGATAAAAGGCAAAGAAAGTCACCGGTAGAATTAGCGCAGATGGGTCTCCTTCAGTTAAAATAGCGACTCGGCCTTCCATGAGATGAGCTGCCGTCCGATCCGGTCTTTCCGTATATAAGATTTGGGGGAATATAGAAAATGGGTTATCTTCAATCAATTCAGCAATGAATCCAGACGAGATGGTGATGTCCATCGTAATGGAACCGATTCTTTGATCCACTTCTTTGACCAGATCCGGATTCGCCAGATCCTGCATATAGAGCAGAGCTAGTTTTGTTTTGGTTGCCTTTCCGGTCTGGTAATAACGAACGACAAGATCCGGATTCTCGACGCGCTTCCGAACCAGATAAAGATTCGTCATGAGGTGCTCTATAAAACCATCATGAGCGCCGCGAATGACTCCTTCGTTTAAAGGCTCCGTAATATTCCGAATATAAACTGCGGCTACACCAACAATAAAAACCTCTGCTGTACCTTCGAATAACAACACGCAATTCCCCTGAATCAAAGCACGGGGCAACTCGCCCAGATCCGATTTTTCGGTAATCTCCACAGAAGTAATGACTTCATCCAGGGTTCCTTGTTTTTTTTCTTCTATAGGTTGGATGATCTCTTTTTGAATTCTCTGTACATCAGATAGGGATTCTAAATAAACAATAAGACCCTCTAATTGATTAAACCTAATGCTTCGCCATTTCAAATCACTCGTATGAAACAGCTGATTCTCAATGAACTCCTTATTTTTTTCTAATGAAGTATAAACATCCATTTTTATTAGCGGCTTATTTTCTGGCCGGTTGTTTGAAAATAATCTCTTTAAAAGATCCATCGTTTCATTCCACCCAGGTCATTCCAATTTTCATTATTTTAACCATTAAGTGGAACATTATTCTATAAACAAAAGGCTGCCGAATGGCAGCCTTAAATTTGTGTCCTATTGTTTAAGATTTTGACTCCTTACAGCTGATAATCAGCATACATTGGCTTCACAGGCTGACTTTGACTTGAAGACTCGCTTATAGGCTGGTTTAAGGGCATTGGCTGCTCTACTACCTGCTGCTGAACGACCAGGTAAGGCTCGTCAACATACATGAGCTGCCGCTGTAATGCCATTAAAGAGTTTACAATACGAAGCGAGAGCCAGAACATGATGACACCAACTACAGAATAGAAAATATATTGTTGATTGATCGTCCAATCCATATTGAAATATTGGAACAAGCTATCTTGCAGAATGTCAACTTGAATCTCCTTCAGCAAGATGACATGAATGACAGGAAGAGCAATTAGTCCTAAACCTAACGCCACAAATACGACCATAAGAGTAAAAAACACGATACCGGTAACAAATTTCAGTAAAATCAGCATAACATTACGAATAAAGAGCTGTCCGTCAAAGGCACGAACCATCCGCATAAACCAGTTTTGCCCTGCTTGCATCTGCTTGTCATAGTTGAATATACTTGATTGCATTGGTAAACCAAGTATCTGCCTGATTATCCCTTGCTCAAACTTCACGATGCCCTGCAATAGCTTATCTACTGCAAAGAAAAGCGGAATACCGATAAACAGAGGCGTAAGTGCAATAGACAACGCAATACCTGTTACCATTAACGTAAAATAAACAATACTTAGCGGAAGCGACAATATAAAATATATAATCGTCGCGTATGTTTTCGGATTAAACAGAACCCATTTCACTTTTGCCGCTGGAGGAGAAGCTGCTTCAGTAACCTTCATTTTTTACACACCCTTTTATGTCGAAATAAGTTATGTATGCTCAATTACTTGAAGTATATCATCATTATCACCACAGCTTAACCGCCTTAAGGTCTATCTGAAACTAGCCTTTAGACCAGTATTCGTCTATTCCCGACTCGTCGATGGATTAGCTTATGCGGCTACAAATGGATTCTAAGAAACCTTCTCTAAAAGTCCAGCTAACGGGCAGAGACAACAATTCTCAATACAAAAAAACGGCATCTCTGCCGTTTTGCCCTATCATTTATTTATTAAGCTTCTTTTAGCTCGATTTACGATCCGCCTTGTTTCCTTTGTATCCGAAACCTTCAGCCACTGATCACAAATTTGCAGTACCCAATCAGAATTGGTTTTGCTAGCATCATTCAACCAATTGCTTACTGAATCCTGAACATATTTTTCCGGATCAGACATAACAAATTCTAAAAGCGGAAGCGCAATGGCCGGATTTTCTTTTAATGCAGTGATATGTTTTGCCCACACACCTTGTGGACGAGTTAATTCGATAGCAAATCTCCTAATATTCGCATCTTCATCACGAACCCAATCACCTAAATAATCAAGTGATTCTATTAAATCTCTGATGATTGACTCCCTTAATGCCATCCAAGCAATCTCACGTACACCAAAATGAGAATCTGCAGCAAACGGGCGAATACCTGTTAGTTTTTTATTTAAACTCCATCGTTGATTCTGACCAATCATATAGGCAGCCCAGCAGCGGACACTGTCTGAACGATGTCGAGATAACATAGCGCAAAGCCCAGAACGTTCTACCTCGGATTTGCAATCCAATAGCATTTGCCACTCACGCGCGATTGCAGGTATTATTTTCATAATTCTCTTTTCGGATAAATCATCCAGCCTTTGTATGATAGGTTTGGACTCCTTATCTAACCCTAAATCATACAGAACGTTTTGTAGTAGTACAACATGATCAACAGCAAGCCATTCAGTCAAATTGACTGTCTGTAATTGTCCCTTTTGCAGCAGTTCTACAACTTCATTCGGAATATCGCTTATCTTTCGAGCTCCTTTTCGCTGTAAAATTGCATCGGAAAACAGAATTACCTTTTCATTATCCATGGAAATCTTCCTTTCGCATACGATTTGAATATTTTGACAATCTCCTTTTTATTCATATGATAATGTTATATCGAGAAAATAAGATGTAATCTCATTCACAACTTATTTCCAAAAAGGCAACATTTAATAAGGCTCAACACCAAAATCAGTGCTTGAACAAATGGAATTGTGTCGATTGATGAACGCTGCGTGGACGGATTGTCCTTACGATCACTGCCCACCCCCAGATTTCTTGATCGCATACCGCTTATAACGGTAGAAATCCGGTGGCAAAGCATACGCTTACGAAGTAGTTTTCCTTTGGAAAACTTGTAGGCAAACGCTTCGCTTCTCCAGGAATCTAAGTTATATTCTTTTCCAAGATCTTTTCTCGATGTATATGTATTGTTCTAAATCCTGTCTTAATCATTTCTTCTTTAACAAGTTCCTGCAATGCTACAGTAACAGCTTCTCTGCTTGCTCCAATCAAATTAGCGATTTCTTGATGGGAAAGAGGAACACCAATTTTGTAATAATTATCATCGCTCTTAACCCCAAGCTGATCAGATAACTTCATAAGAACACACAAAATTTTATCATGCAGATTTCCAATAGCCAGATTTTGCGTTAAAAGACTCATACTATTAATGCGGTTGCTCAATACTTTCAATAGTGACATCATAAATCGAGGGCGATGACAAATGAATTCTTCAAATCTTTTACTATCAATTAGACAAATATGACTTTCGTCTATCGTTTCTATAAAATGTTCCCTTGTTCCAAACGAAATAATATCCATTTCACCAAATACATTTCCTTCATTGATTATATCGGAAGTAAATTGCTTACCTTCGGCATTTAGCTTATACAAGCGCACCTTCCCTTTTTTCACAAAGTAAAGCCCCTCTGTAAAAGTATCCGGTGTTTGAATAAACATATTTTTCGGAAAAGTTGTTATTGAAGTTAGTTGATCCATTTCTATTAAATCTTCCATGGATAGCGAATGAAGTAGATTGAATTGTGATAAGTATTGAATTTTATCCATTGCTCCTCCTCATAGATGCCAGAATACGTACAAAACAATAACACAAAGTGAAGCCTATGTTAAAGAATTACAACAAAAAAACGGCATCTCGGCCGTTTGTGTTTAAGGTATAGCGTATTCGGCAGATGAACCCTGAGTTAGTTGATCCGTTCATTAATATCTTTAACATGATCATCAATAACACGAACTTCGATCATTTCATTGCCCTTCATGAACTTGAAGACACCATTGTTGAAGTCTG
This sequence comes from Paenibacillus sp. P5_B5, assembly GCF_056400365.1. Classification (NCBI taxonomy): domain Bacteria; kingdom Bacillati; phylum Bacillota; class Bacilli; order Caryophanales; family Paenibacillaceae; genus Paenibacillus; species Paenibacillus sp. P5_B5. The sequence goes on along the minus strand of NZ_JBFULK010000002.1, from coordinate 117,337 downwards.
TGCCTACTTCTTTATAGAAAATTCCCTCGTACTTATCTAAGTGCGTGTGATTGAAGCAAAGCCTGAAGCCTCCCTCTACCTCCAGTAAGTATGCACGGATCCCCTTTTCATAAAAGCCCTCTTGAACTTCCAATTCACGAGATACTGAAACAATGTGTAAATCGACGAATGGAATTTCACTCAGAAGCACATTAACTATGGAACCCTTCGTTATCATTTCCAAGCGACTCTGAGCTGTCTGTCCCAAAACGATTTGCGTCACATTTTTTTGCTTCGTTACATCGCTTATGACTTTTACAATAGGACGCTTCTCATTGTATTTCATAATGAACTGCTCAGCCCCGAGTTCTTCGGCGATTTTTTTCCATGCTGAAATAAGGTGATTTTTTTCGATATCCCACTCGTCCTTCGGTTGCCGATCGACTGTTAATACATACAGAGGACAATTAAGCATTTTAGCCATTTTTCCGCCTCTGCGAATAAGCCGTTCACCGTTGGGTCCATAATATACACAGACGAGTATGCATTCATCCATGCTTTTTGTCTTCATTGTTTCCGCTTCACCTCTGCTGAATGATAGCCTTAGAGTACATACAAAGCTAGATGTTGTCAAATTACATAAATATTTACAGGTATTATGAAATTGATTCAACTAAACTTAAGAAAAAGGAATGGACTCGTTGACCTTACTGCATATCGCTATACTGATACCCATTTTCTCCGTCCCGCTCATCCCGCTCCTGTACAAATATGTACATCGCATACATACGGGTTGGTTCGTCTTGGTTATTCCCGTCCTGCTGCTCCTCTTTTTTGGAAGCTATTATTCTATTCAACAACCGTTAGAGCCCGTCTTTCATTCCGCACCCTGGATTCCATCACTGAATATCCATTTCACAATCTATTTGGACAGCCTCTCGTTGCTGTTTGTTTTGCTTATTTCAGGCATAGGTGCCTTGGTCGTGTTCTACTCCATCTTCTATATGTCAAAAGATCGGGAGAAGCTACACCTCTTCTATGCTTACTTAATGCTCTTCATGTGTGCGATGCTTGGATCTGTTCTTTCAGACAACCTCCTTGTGCTATATGCATTCTGGGAGCTCACTAGCGTATCGTCCTTCTTACTAATCGCATTCTGGTATCATCGCAAAAGATCCCGCTACGGAGCTCAGAAATCAATGTTCATTACGATGGGCGGCGGATTCTCAATGCTGCTCGGCTTCATCATCCTGTATGTCGCATCAGGGACATTCAGCATCCGGGAGTTAATCCTACTGGGCGACCAAGTTTCGCAGCACTCGCTTTTTATTCCAGCGATGTTCTTCATCCTTCTCGGCGCTTTTACGAAGTCTGCACAATTCCCTTTTCATATCTGGTTGCCGGACGCAATGGAAGCCCCTACGCCTATCAGTGCTTATTTGCACTCCGCTACAATGGTCAAAGCAGGCGTATATCTCGTTGCTCGTTTAACCCCAATATTCGGTGGTCATCAGGAATGGTTCTGGACGATCACGATCATCGGACTTATTACTTTGTTAATTGGTTCCTTGAAGGCGATCCATCAGAGCGACCTTAAAGCTCTGCTCGCATTCTCGACTATTAGCCAAATTGGTTTAATTATGACCTTATTAGGTATTGGTTCTATGGCAATCAATACTCAGTATAGCGGCAGTTCTTTACTATTTGCAGGTGCTACGCTAGCAGCGATCTTTCATTTAATTAACCACTCGATCTTCAAAGGTTGTCTCTTTATGATGATTGGCATTCTCGATCATGAGACGGGTACGCGGGATATACGCCGCTTGGCTGGTTTGATCCATGTCATGCCCGTTTCATTCACCTTAACCATGATCGGTGCATTTTCCATGGCAGGTCTTCCTCCATTCAGCGGCTTCTTAAGCAAGGAAATGTTCTTTAGTGGTGTGCTTACGACTTCGCGTACGATGGATAGCTACTTCGTCTTTATACCGATTATCGCTTGGATCGCAAGCTTATTTACCTTTATATACTGCATGATTCTGATTTTCAAGGTATTCATAGGCCCTTATCAACCTAAGCCAATGGAGCGCAGGCCACATGAGGCACCAATGGGCATGCTTATCTCACCGATGATCTTAGCTGCTCTTGTCATCTTCTTGTTCTTCTTCCCAAATATAATCGCATCTTCCCTATTGGAACCAGCTGTCAAAGCGATTCTACCGCAGGCATTCGCAAGCGGCGCAGAGTGGCATGTTCATATTTCCGCATGGCACGGCTTCAGTACAGAGCTCTTTATGACCATAGGAATTGTCATTCTAGGATCGGTGCTTTATAAATATTTAACCGAGTTTCGCAATATTTACGAAAGCGTTCCGCTTAGATTCAGTTTGAATCAAGCCTATGATAATGGACTACTAGCAATGGAACGCATTTCAGGGATGATAATAAGATTCTATATGACCGGCTCGATAACCCATTACTTGTCCTATCTCTTCGTATTTTTGATTGTCATCGTCGGAGGCTCGCTATTTCTTCAGGGTCCTTTCATCCTTGATCTTTCGAACAATGCTCCCACCGAGTTATATGAGTATATGTTAGGCTTCACCATGGTCGCGGCAGCCATATACATGGTATTCACGAAATCTAGATTGATATCGATTATTGCCGTTAGCGTAATTGGCTATATCATTTCATTGTTTTTCGTTATCTTCCGTGCACCAGATTTAGCACTAACGCAGCTTGTAGTTGAAACGATTTCCACTGCGCTTTTCCTACTTTGCTTCTACTTCTTACCTAAGGTTAGCAAGTATGTGACATCCATGAAATTTCGCATTAGTCATGCCATCATTGCCATTGGAGTCGGATTGACCCTGACTTTAATCGGTCTATCGACGCAAGAGCATCATTTATTCGATTCAATTGCGGAATACTATAAGGATTCTTATACCCTTGCTGGAGCAAAAAATATGGTGAATGCTATTTTGGTTGACTTCCGAGCCTTCGATACGATGCTGGAAATTGTCGTTCTCTTCGCCGCAGGCGTAGGCATTTATACGTTAATTAAGCTTCGCCATGCAGAGAGGAAAGATCAATGAAATTCACCGATGTCTTTTTGCAGACTGCTATCAAAATTTTAGTATTCATTATCATGACCTTCTCCATCTATATTCTGTTCGCAGGGCATCACAATCCAGGAGGCGGGTTTATTGGCGGGCTGATTATATCTTCTGCCCTCGTCCTTCTGTACATTACATTCGATCTGCAATCGGTGCGTGATATCATTCCTGTCGATTTCAATCAATTGGCCGCTGTCGGCGTTATCGTCTCTATACTTACGGGAACAGCATCCTTCTTATTCGATGTTCCTTTCCTGACACAGACATTCACCTATGTAAATCTACCTCTGCTCGGCAAAACGGAGCTTGCATCAGCCGTCATTTTTGATTTAGGCGTATACATGGCTGTTATCGGAACGACAATGACGATCATTACGAGTATAAGTGAGGACCAACAATAATGGAGACATTCATAACAGTTATCGCTGGCATCCTGTATACAGTCGGAACCTATCTCATCCTGAGCAAAAGCCTGCTGCGGATCATTCTAGGGATAACCCTATTCTCTCACGCTACTCATCTGATGTTAATTGCCATTAATGGATTGAAAAAAGGAGCTGCTCCCCTTCTCGGAGAAAATGCCGCCAGCTATACCGATCCCGTGCCACAGGCACTGATTCTGACCTCAATCGTCATCAGTTTCGCATTAACCGCATTTCTTCTTGTGCTTGGTTATCGCACTTATGTAGAGGTAGGTACCGACTATATGAAACGATCAAGAGGTAACCCGCATGAATAATGTTCTAATTCTGCCGATCATCATTCCCCTTCTAACGGGAATGGTCATGATCTTCTATCGTCGCCGCGTACGTCTGCAGCAGTGGCTATCCGTCATAAGCATGCTGCTGACCATTGGAATTTCCGCCTCTATCATTCATCAAATTTCACGCCAAGGCATCCTTGTTCTCGATGTCGGCGGCTGGCAGGCTCCTTATGGCATCACGTTAGTCGGGGATATGCTTTCGGCCTTGCTCGTGCTGGTTGCAACGTTCGTCTGCCTAATGTGTACCCTGTTCGCTTTCGGTTCCACGAACAACGAACATAAGGTTCACTTCGTTTATCCCTACATTCTGTTGCTGCTTTGCGGTGTGAACGGTTCCTTCCTGACAGGCGACATTTTTAACCTATTCGTCTTTTTTGAAGTCATGCTGATCTCCTCCTATGTATTGCTCGCTCTCGGCGGAAAAAAGCTTCAGCTCCGTGAATCGATTAAGTATGTCATCATCAACATCCTTTCATCCACATTGTTCGTTATCGCGATTGCCTACTTGTATTCGATTACCGGAACCCTCAATATGGCTCATCTTTCTGAACGAATCGCAATAATCGGCCAAGACAGCCTGCTTACGACAGTTAGCTTCTTATTCCTGACTGTATTCGGTCTTAAATCAGGGTTATTCCTGTTCTTCTGGCTGCCTAGCTCCTACAGTGCGCCCCCTCCTGCGATCGCAGCCTTGTTTGCAGCTCTACTAACCAAGGTCGGAATTTATGCGATTATTCGAACATTTACATTGATTTTCTATCATCATCCAGAAATTACGCACACCGTCATCCTCTATATGGCGACCATCACAATGATACTAGGCGCGCTAGGTGCTATCTCTTATTGGGGAATCAAAAAAATTCTGGCTTACAACGTAATCATTGCCGTTGGATTTATCTTGTTCGGCGTTGGAATGGCGACCTTCGATTCATTGACAGGCGCCCTGTTTTACTTGATTCACGATATGCTGGCAAAAGCGCTTATTTTCATTCTAGGCGGAGCGATTATTTCGATCTTTGGATCGGACAAGCTTAAGAACTTTAGCGGCTTGCTACTATTTCGCCCATCGCTTGGATGGTTGTTTTTCATAGCTGCGCTCGCTCTTGCCGGAGTCCCACCGCTCAGTGGTTTCGTAGGCAAAGTGATCATCCTCAAGGAGGGCATTGATGAAGGCCATTTGATCATGTCGGTGATTGGGATTATAACGAGCCTCTTGGTGCTCTACTCCGTTATGAAAATCTTTATTCACAGCTTCTGGGGGGAGACACTCCTAAGCGAAGGGGATCAGAAAGCGACCGGCACCAGTGCCTTATTGCCAGGCTCTATTCTGGTTACATTAATTATTGCAATGGGACTCGGAGCGGAGTGGGTGCTCACCTATGTTAAGCAAGCTGCTGAGGTTATGATCAACCCATCCATCTACATCGACGCCGTCTTCAAAAGAATCGGTTAATGATTCAACCTAAGAAGTAAAGGATGTGACGGAAATAACAACTCAAATCTTATTAAATTTGTTGATTGCCTTCGTGTGGATGCTTCTCAACGAATCATGGAATATCGTCGTCTTTGGAATAGGTTACGCAATCGGATTCTTCGTTATATTCTTGATGCGTCGGTTCTTCCCTGAACAATTCTACGGCAGGAAAATTAATTTCATTATTAAATTATTCCTGCTCTTCACCTTTGAGCTTCTTAAATCTAGCGTCGTGGTCATTATGCAAGTTACCCGGCCAAAGCTCAACATTCAGCCGGGAATTTTTCGTTCCGAAACCGCACTGAAAACCGACTTGGAAATTACGCTGCTTTCTACTTTATTGAACCTGACCCCAGGCTCCGTGGTGATGGAAATTGATCCAGAGGCAGGTGTCATCTTCATCCATGCTATGGATGTAACGGCATTTCGCAATGGGATTACCCAAACACAGCATAAGTTTGAAAAGGCAATTATGGAGGTGATGCGATAATGTTCGATAAAATTATGCTCCTGGCCATGTTCCTGCTGTCGATCTCAGTTGTGATCGCTCTGTACCGCGTGATCAGGGGACCTTCTATACACGACCGCATACTGGCACTCGATTCAATCGGATACATCGTTATTGGAATTGTTGCAGTACACTCCATTATGCTGGATTCTCATGCCTATCTTGAAACGATACTGCTGATTGGTATATTGGCTTTTCTAAGCACGATTGCTTTAAGCAAGTACATGGAAGGAGGGGTTGTTGATGCACGCAAAAGCGATGATTGAAATTGTGGTCGGGATCTTAGTCATTACCGGCACTGTACTGAGTCTAATTAGCTCGCTAGGTATTATCCGCCTTCCGGATGTGTATAATCGGGCGCACGCTTCAACGAAAAGCGCAACGCTAGGTATCCTATGTATTTTATTAGGCGCGTTCTTTTATTTTATCTATACGCACGGAGTATCCAGTATCCGCTTATTACTCGGAATCGTATTCGTCTTCCTAACTGGCCCTGTCGCTGGACATATCATAATTCGTTCCGCCCATCGTTCGAAGGTCGTCCTTGCCGATATAAGCGTTCAGGACGATCTCCAGAACTATTTGGACAGTCAGAAGAATGTAGAATCTAAATGACATAAGTCTTTAAGTCGAGATCTGGCCTCTATCCCTTAGGCAGCTTTCGATATTCTGCTGGAGATGCTCCCATCATTTTTTTGAACAATCTTGAGAAATAATAGGGATCAAGAATCCCGAGCGTCAGGCTGATTTCCTTAATCGTGAGATCTGTTAGGATGAGCATTTGTCCTGCCTTCTGCATTTTTAGCCTCAGAAAGAAGTCAACTGGGGGATGTCCAGTTTCTTTGTTAAACAGATAGATTAAATGTTGTCTAGATAATCCAGTATGCTTAGCTAGATCGGAGAGCTTAAGGGAATCGCTTATGCAATCATTCATGTATTGTATAGCGCTTTCCATATAGCGCTCCTTTTTTGGGTCTTGGGAAGCACCCGCATGATACATACCTATACGGCTAATGAGATGTTGAATGATATGAGAAACATGAACTTGAATGGGCTTTGAATAGGTTTTATTTGAAATAAGGTCATAGCATAGCTTGAAATCATCCATGAACTTGGTGTTGCTCGATATATGAATAGGACCTTCATCGAGTCTATACATCTGAATCAAGGGAACTACATGCTCACCATGCAAATGAAACCAATAAATACTCCATGGAGCATGGGCGCTAGCACCATATCGGTGAGGAGTTCCTGCTGGTATGACAATTAATTGATGAGGGGTTATAGGGATACGCTCCTGGTCACAAAGCTGGGCCCAGCCTTCACCTTCTGTGCAATAAATAAAAATATGAGCTTCGCTGCCATCAAGCCGTTCCCTGAAATGAAATTGTGCTTTGGGGAAAATGCCGATATCGCTAATAAATAAATATTTTGTCAGTTCATCCTGTGCAAGCTCTTTCATTCTGTATTCAGGTATAACATATAGCTTTTGTTCATAAAAGCCGTCTTTTTTCAGTTGATTTTCCATATGCATCTCCCATAACATAAAAGAATATAATCTATACACAATTAAAACTCTACCATTTATTAATATAAAATTAAAATAACAATTAAGAATATAGTCCATTAACTTCAGCATTTTGTCAATTGGCATGTCATGAAAGTAACGGTACAGTATCAGTAAAGGAGGAATGTAATATGAAACTACAAACTGTTCAAGTATGGGAAGAACAAGTTGAGATCCCTACCTATAGTGTGGGAGAGCCCGAGAAAAATCCAATGTTTCTGGAAAAACGCGTCTATCAAGGCAGTTCAGGTCGGGTGTATCCTTACCCAGTGATTGATAAAATAGGCGATGATAAAATAACCCAAAGCTATCAAATCGTCATTCTTGAGAATGAATATGTTCGAATTGAGATCATGCCAGAGCTTGGTGGAAGAATCTATCGAGCACTGGATAAAACCAATAACTATGATTTTGTTTACTATAATAAAGTAATTAAACCCGCGCTCGTAGGTCTTACTGGGCCCTGGATCTCAGGTGGAATTGAATTCAACTGGCCACAGCACCATCGTCCAAATACATATGGTCCGGTTGAATATAGGTGCAAGCAAAATTCAGATGGAAGTGCAACCGTATGGGTCAGCGAGATTGATCGCATGTATGGCACCAAAGTGACGGCTGGTTTTACTTTATATCCCGGCAAGGCATATTTGGAAGTGTCAGGTCAACTTTATAATCGCACACCAGAACCACAGACGTTCTTATGGTGGGCTAATCCGGCAGTAGCAGTTAATGATTATACACAGTCTGTGTTTCCACCAGATGTAACCGCTGTTTTTGATCATGGGAAGCGTGATGTTTCCAAATTCCCGATTGCTACAGGCACTTATTACAAAATGGATTATTCTGCTGGCGTTGATATTTCTAGGTATAAAAACATCCCAGTTCCGACGTCCTACATGGCTTATAAATCGGATTACGACTTTGTAGGCGGTTACGATCATTCCGTTCAAGCAGGGATATTGCATGTGGCTAACCATCATATATCACCGGGCAAAAAGCAGTGGACTTGGGGCAACGGGGATTTCGGTCAAGCATGGGATCGGAATCTAACTGACGAGGATGGCCCTTACATTGAATTGATGACTGGCGTTTACACGGATAATCAACCTGACTTTTCCTGGCTTCAACCTTATGAGGAAAAGAAATTTAAGCAGTATTTTATGCCTTATAAGAACATAGGGGTAGTGAAAAATGCCACCATTGATGCAGCTGTCAGCTTAGAGATAGACGAGCTAAAGAATGAAGCAGTAGTTATGGCCTATGCAACAGCCTTATTTACGAATGCGAGTATTGAGCTAAAGGGAAAACAGCGGATTTATTTACAAGAAACGATTGCTTTGTCTCCAGTAGATACATTCCAAACCCTTATTCAACTGGATGAAGAAGATCAGCCACATGATTTAAAGATATCCATTCGTTCTGCTGATGGCAGATTGCTAGTATCCTATAGTCCATCTAAACCATCGATTGAGGAGTTGCCTGATGCAGCCAAGCCATTGCCGGAGCCGCAGGAACTTAAAACAAATGAACAACTGTACTTGGCGGGGTTACACCTCGAGCAATACCGTCATGCTACATTCGAACCGGATAACTACTATTTAGAAGGATTGAAGCGTGATCCAGCTGATATACGAATTAACGTAGCCTATGGAACACTATTACTGCGCCGTGGTTTATTTAGCAGAGCCGAAGCGTATTTCCGAACTGCTGTGAAGTCTTTGATCTCGCGCAACCCCAATCCTTATGACAGTGAAGCTTACTATCAGCTAGGCTTATCTTTGAAGCTTCAAAATCGTCTAGAAGAGGCTTATGCTGCATTTTATAAGAGTGTATGGTCTGCTGCTTGGCAAGACAGTGGATATTTCTCACTATCGCAAATCGCCTGTGAGCAAGGAAACTTGGTAGATGCCCTTGATTTGATTGATCGGTCTCTCATTCGCAACAGTCATAACTACAAAGCTCGCCACCTAAAAGCAGTTCTCCTTCGCAAATTAGGCCGTTTGGATGAAGCACAATCTTGGGTTCAAGAAACATTAAAGCTTGATATTGCTGATTTTGGTGCTTATAACGAAAGTTATTTAATCTCTTTAGCACAAGGAGATGCAGATCGTGGAACAGAAGCGCTTGCGACTTTGACTAATTTCATGCGTGGTGATGTGCATAATTACTTGAATCTTGCTACGGATTATGCTGAATGCGGTCTTAGGGATGAGGCGATAGAGGTTCTGAATCGAATTGTTACTGATGCAACTACAGATGTGTATCCGATATTGCTGTACACCTTAGGATATGTTCATCACAAAGCAGGTCATCATGAGCTGGCGATTCAATATAATCAGGCCGGAAAAGTCGCATCAGCTGATTATTGCTTCCCTAATCGATTATTTGAATTAATCGTTCTCGAACATGCAGTTACTGCGCATCCAGAAGACTATAAAGCGCACTATTATTTAGGTAACTGGATGTATGATAAGAAAAGACATGAGGAAGCTATCTGCCACTGGGAACAATCCCGCTCCATTCAAGATGATTTAGCTACAGTTCATCGTAATCTCGCGCTGGCATATTACAATAAGAAGAATGATGCTGAGGCAGCACGAGTATCACTAGAGAAAGCATTTGCTTGTCAGCCGAATGATGCTAGAATCCTATTCGAACTTGATCAGCTTTATACAAAGCTGGGATATGAATCGATTAGACGATTTAAGATTCTAGAGGATAACAGATCCTTGGTATCCAAACGTGATGACTTGTACATGGAGTATGTCACATTGCTAAATTCATTAGGCAATTTTGAGCAGGCAGTGCAAGCTCTGAACTCCCGGAAATTCCACCCATGGGAGGGAGGAGAAGGCAAAGTGACGGGGCAATATGTATTCGCCCATGTAGAGTTAGCTAAACAAGCATTAAAGAATCACGCATATGAGCAAGCCATCGAGCTCTTGAATAAAACCTTGGTTTATCCCGAGAATCTAGGGGAAGGAAAGCTATCTGGCGCGCAAGAAAATCATATTTTCTACTACTTAGGCTGTGCTTTAGAGGGTTTGAACCGATTAGAGGAGGCACAGGAGTGCTTTAAGATAGCATCCTTAGGTCTAGACGAACCAACGAGTGCGATGTACTATAACGATCAGCCGCCCGAAATGATCTTCTATCAAGGGATGTCATGGCTCAAATTGAATCAGGACAAGGAAGCCAAACGTCGCTTTAACAAGTTGATCGATTATGCTGAGAAGCTCCTGTTCGAAGATGTGAAAATCGATTATTTTGCGGTATCTCTGCCGGAATTCCTCGTATTTGAAGATGATATGAATAAACGGAATCAGATTCATTGCTACTTTATGATGGGACTAGGGCTGTTAGGTTTAGGTAAATTGGCGCAAGCAAAGGAGCAGTTAGAAAAAGTGCTATTGATGGATATTAATCATCAAGGTGCAAGATTACATCTTCACATGTGTTGTTAACTATTGGCTTGATAAATACGAGAAGGACTTCTTAGGAAGTCCTTCTTAAGCTTAATCCAAAACAAAAGAAACCAATCCTTGATAAAGTGTAAGTGTCAAGAAGAAACGGCTTCGCCGTCCTTAAAGGAGGCGCGTTTCTTAAGGTGATACTTAGAATTTATATAATGAAAGTTATAAATTCTATATCACGAACAAACACCAACCATTAGGAGAGGTTTCTTTTGTACGTTCAAACTATTGCATGCAACTTCCATTTATTCTCTCCATACGCCTCCATAAAACCGGCCCTTCGGCAGCATCTTCCCACGGTTCAAAATGCGGTAGCATGACTTCATGCCAATTTACCGGAGACTGCTGCGTATTTAGAAGTCCTTGAGGCTTCTGCTCACTGAGTAAACCTGGCAACTCATGATAAGAAAATAACCAGGTACCGAGTGCTCCGATCATATAGGTTTGATTAAAGCTGGTTGTTGATTCTTCCTGCTTCTGATAATGATAAAAAATATAACTCGATACTTTTTCTGTCTTTAAACGCGCAATTGAGCCAATCCGCTCATCTATTTGGCGGTCGCCACGCCAAGAAGCCGGGTTAGACGGCACCCCATCGTGAAAAACATCGATTAAGGGTACCGCCAACCGGCATATTGCTTCTGCTTGGTTATCATTGTTTAGTGGATCAGGAGGCCATATCTCAAGCATAAGGCTGTAGTGTTGTGGCCAGTTCCACTGTATTTGTTCTGAATTGCTAATCGCTTCCGCGTAAACAAACACAAACAAATCCAAAACAAAAATTGAGACCTCCGATAACCCTTGCTCTGTCCATCCTCCGCGAAGCGTATCCATGTCCGCATCCACGGCTAGGCGGAACTCGCTTCCTGACTCACAACGAAGCTGGGAGTAATACAACAATCGTTTCATTAGATGGACATCTCCTTACCAGAATGTATCCTGTATCCCGCGAAGTTTTAGAATCGCTTCTGCATAGAAAAAGTCACCGTAAATGATCGGGACGTTCACATGCGTTTTTTTGGGGCTATTCGCTGTACCAAACAGTAAAATCGCTTCTTCATTCGGATCATCCCAAGTCGCACATCTTTCGTCCAGCTTGCGAAGCAGCTTTTCGGCCGCACCGCGATACAATTGCGCTTCACTGTCTGAAACCAAAAGACTGAGCTCCAGCATGCCGCTCGCTGCACAAGCTGACGCCGACGAGTCCATGGCCATTCCTTCTTCCCAAGGTGCTCGGAAATCCCATGGCGGCAATCCATCCTCCGGCACATTTGCAAGAAAGAAATGAGCTGCGCGCTTGGCAGCATCGATATATCTTGCATCTCCGGTATATCGAGCACTCATCGCCATACCATAGATGGCCCATGCGGTACCACGAGACCAGGCTGAATCCGGTGAATAACCTTGTCCACCAAGCGCTTCCAGACGCTCACCGGTCTCTGGATCAAAGCACACAATATGGTGTGTCGATCCATCGGGACGAAGAAACTCATGCAATGTTGTATCTGCATGCAGCGTGGCGATATGACGAAACCGAGGGTCATCTGACTCCTCGCTAGCCCAGTACAACAACGGCAAATTCATCATGCAATCGATAATCGCCCAACCGATCCGTTCTGGCTGATTCCAGGCACGAATGAACTGGCCTTTTGCGTTGTAGCGACCCGCTAGATGACTCGCTGCCGTCATGGCCCGTCGCTTGGAATCTTCACTGCCAAGCACCTTAAACTGCGCGACAGATGACAAGCTCCACATGAAGCCTACGTCATGATGAAGCGGGTAATAGTCATGGAGAACAGGGTCCATTTTCGCTTCTATAAGTGCTGCGACTTCTTTCAAGCGATCATTCTTCGTTTCGCGATAGACAAGCCACAGTAGACCCGGCAAGAAACCGTTCGTCCACCAATCCGCTTCTTCTCGATTATATTTACCGTTGTATGAAGCGTAGGGAAAATCAGCACCAATCGAATCACACATGGTCTCAACCTTGCCAATAATTTTTTCCCAAGTCTCATCGGGCCAACGAAGACTTGCAGCTTCATCTTGCAAATGTAAGTTAGACATGCTCAAACTCCTCCTTGTCTCCGTGAAGCCCTTGCCGCAGAACTAGATCCAGCAAATTTAAGAGCTTTCTTTGTCTGTTATTAAAGCAAAATGCAGTTTGATTTCATGCTTATCCTTGCGTGTCCATTGTGCAATCTGATAATGACCATTTCGATTCGGCATTCGGCCGGGCAGCAGTTCCATTTCTACGTGACCCTCTGCTTCGTCTGCCCATACGATATAGGTCACATGACCATATTTCACGGTTACCTTGTTACCAACACAAACGATCGTCGAGTGATCCGTCCCGTTCGTCACCAGTAGCGGAACCGTTACGCCAACGGCAGTCAGCTCCGCTGAATCGGCGGGAATCATTGTCCAACTGGCCGTTACGCCATCCTGACCCAGTCTATAGCACTCCTCAATGCTTTCCACACTGCCATTACCTGGTCTAGGAAGAACGTCGTTTACGGCACGAGCATAAACTTCCAATACGTTTGCGCCAGGAGTATTCGGATCAAGTTCATAATATTTGGGCTGCGGATTGGCGGTATGCTTGATCGTAAAGCATAGCTCATCCTCACCGTCGCCTGTATTTGCAACCATAAGGTCAGATTTCCAGTGTAACTTCTCAGCATCTAAAGGTAGACCAGCAGCATTCAGAGCATGGAACACCTCATGCTTTCTGCGACCGTAATTAGCTAATCGATGCCAAGCTCCGTGCTCATCTCGCCACATAGGACCAATCGCAGCTGGAAAGAGCGGAGCCGGAATCGTCTGCTTAGAACGATAAAATATCCAAGGTATCTCCCCATCGAGCCCTGCAATCCCTGTAGACAATGCGGTTTCTTCCGGGACACCTGCCCGATGCAGCCGCACAAAACCCGTAGCGTCTTGGCCCATCTGCGCTGCCGTATCAATGATCATATGGTAGCTGCCCTGCTTCATGCCCGTTGTGGCATAAATGCGATTAAAGGAAGTCAAATTGAGTACATAACCTCCAACATCACAGGGTGCTGCGACTTCCTCGATAGAATCATCCGCGTCCAAATAACACGATACCGCGATTTGTGCCGCATACAAGCTATAAGTCGAATGGTAGGCGTAAAACTCATAGCCCACACGATCTCCAGTCGGAAATCGATTTTTAAATAATCGGAATTGGGTTGGATCGTTAACCCATCCAAGAATCGATTGTAAGGCTAGATGAGCTGCACGTTTAAATGTACTTGCCCAGACTAAATCTCCATTACGCTTAGAGTAAGCAGCTTCTCTTTCGCAGATATGAATAAAGGTCAACTCGTTCCACACCAACTGACTGCTTCTACCGCCACAGCTCGTTGCACCAGTTACGGATTGCATAAACAGCATCGTACGTGCCCCGCGATGGAGAAGATTCTGCAGCAGATCAGCCCCAGGTCCTTGGTAGCCTGCCTCGAGCACGCCGCTTAACTGATCTCTTGCAGCCAAATCATATGCAGCTGGTAAATTAGGATCCCGGTACAGCCCCTCCGGTGTAAAACGTGGCAGCTGATAAGGCAAATATTTATCGATAAAGGCAGTGGAATCCGTTAGTCCAGCGCGAACTCGCATCATCTCACCGTGCATCGCATAAGTGGCCCAGTTGCGGACTTGCCGAAGGTCTGGAAAGTTTCGCTGCGTTTGCGAATAGGTTTGCTCAGGCTCGACACGCTGCAAATGGTTGCGCCAGCTTTCAACTCGCGAAGGATCGGCTATACCGGATAACAGCTCATATGCCTTAACCAGCATGTGTGATGTAAAATCTGCATGGTCATCCGGAACCTGATTTTCGCCCAAACAGAAGCTAGCCCAGTCCATCGCTTTCAAAATCGCCTCTTGAAGATCCGCACATCTTCCCGCTTGAAGAAGCACAGCGCCAGCCTTAACGAATGAAGCCGTCGCATATTCATGCTCTTTGCCATCCACCGGATCAACAACGCCACCTTGTTCATTCAAGAAAGGCACAAAAGCACGTAACCGGCCTTCGGCAAAATCCAAATAATGCTCTTTTCTTATGTCCGTTGTCTTGACTAACACGTGAGGCTGCCTTGACTTGAACATTTCGATCTGCTCAGTTAACGGATCAGCCGTTGCTAGATGATTTAAGTAAGACGTATGTGTATCCATCACTTGCTCTCCCTTCAAGTTGCAGTTCCTTGCCCCACACATTTCTAAAGCGCTCTACCATAAAGCAATTCGTTCTTTTCTTTATCTGGCCATGGCATCTCATAAGAAGGTGAGTTTACATATCGATCCATCGCTATTCGAAGTTCAGCGCTTTTCCCTGCAGGGAGATCCACGCATAACCACTTACTGTTTACAGGGAATGTTTGAATAACAGCACCCTCCTCATTTAACAGGCTGGCTTCTTTAAATTCGTGTTCGCCAAATGAACCGGCTTGAATAATGACAGAACGACTGTCAAATAAACTGATATTTACCAGTTCCAACGTTACCGAGGTAGCTGTCAGCTCCTTAACAAGCGCCGCAATGGATTCTGGCAGCCCAGGTCTTTGGGCAATCGCATCAAAATAACGAACTCGTGCATGCTGCAATCCGCCATGAGAAATATGCATCGGACCGCCTAAAGTTAATTGAACAAGGCTTTCCATATATACCGGACACATTTCCTGCCAAATATGGATACTGGAGAAATCATCCTCACTGTATTGATCCGTCCAAGTATGAGGATCTCCCGATTCAGAGCGCATCTTCAACAGCTGCTGATCAACTAGTTTACAATTTGCGTCTAGGATTTGCTGCGGATAATCGGGATTGAGTCCTCGAATAAATTGGAACCACGGCTGTGTATTGCCAATGTAGTGCTTAGTGTTTCGTCCTGTCTTTTTGTCAGTACCAGATAAATAGGGAACGATGACCTCATTCCAATCGTGATCCTTCGGGATTCGTTCAATTCGTTCCAAATCTTCATCTGCCATCGACATCGTCCATAAGTAGACCGGATATTTCGGTGCAGCTTCACGGTAATCTGCCCATCCTGCATCAAAACGTTTATACGGAACTAGCCACTTTCCGTCTTGTTCCTTGCGCAGCGCCCAGTTCGCATCCAATTGTTTACGCGCCAAGTCGAGCTTACTCATATCTCCTGATAGAAGAACCGCGTTCATACATGCATTCGTCAGTGGCTCAATGATCGTCATGAATCCATGCGGCCAGCGCCAGCCGTAATAACCGCCCCACCATTTACCGTCGTTATACTGACCGATTTCACCTGATAAGCCAACATTATCCGGAATTATTCCACCGTTTTGCTTCGTTCTCTCTTCCCAAACGGCTAAATAGTCTAACACCCATTTGTAGTATTTTTCTTCGCCAAAATGTAGATAAGCATTTGTCACAAGTCCTGTTGCATTCAGATTAAGCGGCACATCACCTCGTGTCATGCGCTCATTCATCATCGCGATAATCTGGGCATACACTTCATCGTTTGACCAAGCACACTCACCGCTTGCAAAATCAACTCCCGGTATATCCTCATAAGGTGCCAAATAATCATCGAGAATACCTCGGTGTGTACTCCAATCCTCTGCCGTCAATTCAAATTGCGGACCTCGGCTGCCTGTAATCGGTGAACGGATCAGTTTATGCTCGGCATCGTAATTAGCTGCTTCTTCGTCTTCGCCCATATACATCCCGGCAAATCTTGCTGCACGCTGGCGATCCTTTAAAGTTGTAGGCCCTGCAAGTCCAAGGAAATAAACATACAGGTAACCTTCTCCATGATGCATCCAGTCGTAATAAGCGTCGAACTCCCGGTGAATTTGACCATATTCCGTCCACTGCCATGTGATGCCATCCCATATTTTTCGAGACAGCTCATGCAGCTCGCTGCTACCGCCCAGCATATATAACAGTGCCAAATTCATAAAGCCTTCATAGGGATCATCCGATCCATCCATACCTGGCCAATCCTGACGCCAGATCAGCGTACCGTCAGCTCGTGTATAGCGCTCAACAAACTCAGCAGCCGACTTATTTAATTGATCAAATAATAGACGCTGCGTTAATGCCCACTGTGGTGGAACTACTTTACGGTTTGCTGAAATTTGTGGAATCAATGGCCGAATTTCAGAATGATTCATCATGAAATCTCCTTATTGTCAGATTTAAAACAACCGCTGACCTGGAAACAAAGCAAATACCTTTGCCAGCTCCTCATCAGATAATCCACTACCATCGCAATAACCAGCATTTAACTGCAAGGAACGAATCGAGGTCGTCCCCACCAGCGTAATGGCGATTTCGGGACAAGTTAAGCTGAACCGAAGTGCTGGTTCGACCAACCCTTTCGGATCGTTTTTGCGCAAAAACTGCAGCTGTGCCATTCTTCGATCTGCTTCTTCAAGCAATACCGTATTTTTCAGCAAAAAAGGCGCCGGGCGATCCGCTAATATCCCCATAGCAAGCGGGCTTCCATGAATAACACCGATGTTTCTCTCCTTTGCCAGAGGCAGCAACTCATCTTTGGCTGTATAATCTACCAATGTATATTTAGCATATGTTTGAATCGTATCGACCAAATCCTCTTTGAGGAAGGGCATCAACAGTTCAAGTCTGCCCGCATTCACACCTATCGCTCTTACTTTCCCTTGCTCCTTCAGCTTGCGGAAAGCAGGTAGCGTTTCATTTACCGCCTGCTCATAAGTCGTTTGTTCTAGTTCATGCAATTGAATCAAATCAATATAATCGGTTTGCAGTCTGCTCAAGCTCTCCTCGACAGACTTTATCGTGTTGTCATACGTATACGGGTCCCCCCGCATTACTGCCTTTGAGGCGATGATTACATCGCTTCGTTTGCCTTTCAATGCTTGACCGATTCTTCGTTCGCTTTCCCCCCGGCCATATAGAGGGGCTGTATCGATAAAGTTGATGCCCAAATCCAATGCACTATCAATAACACGTGACACTTCCGCATCCGACGTTTCACCGAAATCACCGCCAAGCGGTGCGCCGCCAAGACCGATCTTAGATACTTTAAAGCCTGTTTTCCCTAAAATGGCATATTCCACAGCTACTCCCACTCCTTTATGTCTTTATTGAATAGTGATTGCTAATTTTCCGTAATCGTGAACTGGAATGACATTTCCATTTCTGGTTTCGGGTACAGACAATGAAGCACTACACGATAGAACTGCTTGTCTGCTCCCAAATGGGAAACTATCGATACAGGTTCTACTTCAACTTTCCAATTCTTCTCATCATAGAAGAGTGATACAGTACTCATTTGCACACATCCCGGGACCGCTTCATTCGGCATTACGCTGCTGATGAATACCTCCTGAAAGGATGTAGGCTGTTTAGAAAATGAAACTTTATCCAAAATGACGAGCTGCGGCACTTCATGCTCAGGTCGTCTCCATACAAAATGTCGCGTGAGACGTTTCAACGAGTTGCATACATAAGCTTTCGTCAAATCCAGCTCAATGGCCATTTCTTCTTCTGTCTGATGATACTGTACAATTTCTGCTCGATACTGTTTGCCAAACCCTTGTCTGCATCCGTCAACGATTGGCACAGAATGGCCATGTGAACCTGCATTAATCAGCTCATAGCGATATTGAGGTTGGAAATACTGCTTGCTATAAACGCCTATACCCATATCAGCAAGTAAATTTTCCCCATCGACATGCAAAATAAAGTGACCTAAATCATTATGATTGTGAGGTTCTTCGTTAAAACCGCCTTTGGCTGCAAAAGCGATCATTCGTCCTTTCGCATCTGTAACCTTCGATATTGCCCACTGATTGCCTGTGAAAATCCGTTCCTGGGCTCGTCCTGGATCAGCCACGGAACTTGTCTTAGGCGTAACCTGTGCATCTGACCAAAGCATCAGTCTGGATGCGTCCAACCAAATGTTCGGGTCCGGCAGCAATTGACTGATTTCAGGTGGCATCTGAAGTGATGGCGCATAACTTTGCAATCGATGAATGAGTCCTGAATTGAACTTCACTTCCTCCAGCGAATCTGAGAAATTAACGACTTTACCTCCAGCCAGCATGCAAAATTGCGGAAACAGAGAGATTTGCTCTATTTTCTCATCGGATAATAGCGAAATTTGACCATTTGTACGTTCCTTCAACAATTCAGCAAAATAAACGAAATGGGAAAATCCATACTGCCAGTAAGCCGGTCCTTCCGATGTTGCTCCTTGCTCATCGAAACCCGACATGTAGCCACGCAGCACGTTAATAACTCGCCAGAGCATGCCAGCCAGCTCCTCGCTGTCCTGCACCAAATAGATTGCTGCAGCGCCGATTGAAGCGGAGCATACAGCCGGCCAATTATTCGTCTTCAATTCCCAATTCTGCGGAACCGGATCATGAAAATAAACTTGAAAAATTCGACGATTTATTTCCGCCTTTACACGTTCAACTACCCATGGATGCAAATGATCCCCCATCAAATGAACGATTTCGGCAAGCGTAAATCCAATTCCCGCAGCCGCCAAATCGACTGTTTCGCGTGGCATACTCGGCTGATCCCAAATGTTATTCGGGTAATCGTTATGATAGAGCCCTACATGCGCAGGCAATACCCAAGTAAATTCATTGCATACGTTCCAAATGGCATTCTCCAGTCCGATCATCCACTCGGAGCGATTATCCGTCATGGCAAGCATGCTGAACGTATGAAGCCCGGCGTATAGCTGCTCTCGCTTGTTCTGATAAATACTTCGATCACCGGTAGTCCCGAATAAAATGAAATCCGAGAATTGAGGTGGGGCTGCTGGCTTGTCAATAAGTTGCATAGCCTGCTTCTCAAGATTGTCCCAAAAGCCTTTATAGCTGGATTCTCCTTTGATTCGTTGCCAATGATTGGAGGAACTTGCTTCCTTAAAAAGTGTGTACGATTGAGTTTGCGTTTCTTCTAATGTATTTTTAAGCTGCTTTAATGTCAGTTGATTCAACAACGAAATCAGCCTCCAGTTTGGAGAAATAGATAGGAAAGGGCGCACAGCGACTTTATAAGTCATTGTCGCCGTACGCACATACTCCCTTTAAATATTGATTACTTCGTTTTTTTCCAAGCATCAATTTGCTTCTGAACTTCAGCTATAACCTTCTCACTGCCAGCTTGCTTCAGCTTGTCTTGGAATTCTTTGAGCATCGTATTCGGATCGACAGTACCTGTATCGAGTGCTGGTTGATATTGATCAATAACCGTCGTTAGATTTGCAATTTCCGCCAATACAGGCGTGTTGTCAAATTTGAAGCCCATTAGTGGAGATTGCTTTGCAGTTTCATTGTCTTTCTTCGTTTGCTCCATTACACTAGGATTCATGCCTTCAACTAAATAGCCATTGAATGTGTTCCCAAATACCCAACCTGCATTTGGTGCATATCCAGCTTCTTTATTTACTTTCACTACGTTATCGGATACTTTCGTGTAGTGCTTGCCTTCTACCCCAAAGCTGATTGTGTTATAGAGCTCTTTATCTGTATTCAAGAGATTGATAAACATCATCGCGCGCTCAGAGTTTTTGGAATTTTTATTAATTGCCTGCAATGTGGTGATGACCGTTCCAGTTGAAGCGTAAGCATTTGTCAGCGGAACGTAGATTACGTCATTTCCACCATTTGCTGTTTTCGCTTCCGCTTCACCACCTGGTTTAAGTACATTATGGAACTGAACGGCAGCTTTACCTGTTTTAATAATATCGTTCTTGTTTTTTAAAGTTGCTGCATTTTCATTGATATAACCTTTGGTATACCAGTCTTTCATCACATCTAGATAGTGCTTATATTGCGGAGTCTCAAACAGGTTGAGCGCTTTATCCGGTTTTTGAAGATCTACACCCACTACATTTGAAAGGAATTCCAGTCCAAGCGTTTCATACATAACCGTGAATCTACCGGTTTTATCGTTCAAGAATGGAATGACATCCTTCGATTCGCCTTCTTTAATTTGCTTCAGGAACGGCTCGATATCTTCAAATTTCTTGATGGAGTTAACATCTAATTTATATTTGTCTACAAAACGTTTTTGAATCACAAAGCCTTCTTTTTTCGTTACGGTTTGATAGTTTGGAACTGCATAAATTTTACCTTGAATCTTAGTCGCATCCCAAACGAAATCCGGCATCGATTTGAGCAGGGTAGGTGCTTGCTTGCTTAGCAGATCATCTAGCTCTAAAAATGCGCCTTTGGATTGGTTTTGCAAGTAATCCCAGTTCCAATTGGACACCCAAGCAATGTCGTAAGGTTCGCCGGAAGCAACCACTGTGTTCATTTTTTGCTTGTAGTCTGCAAATGTTTGCACTTGGAATTTCACTGTTGCATTGATCTTTTCTTTGGTAATTTTGTTAACTGCTTCTTCAACCGTTTTTAAATCTTGCGGAATTGCACTTAGCGGAAAATTCCAAGTCAATTCAACTAAAGGCTTTTCATCTTTCTTTTGGCCATCTGTATTTGGTTGTGCATCCTTTGCACCGCCGCATGCCGTTAAAATCATTGCCAAACTCATCGCGCAAGCAATAACTTTGAACTTTTGCTTCTTCATTTCGATTACCCCCTAAAATAATTTAGCTTGCTTTTATATCAACTTCTTAGTTGTTAATGGGCGAATGCAGCTTCTTTTCACCCATTTCCCGGCTGCAGATTGATAACATCCCTTAACCTAACCTTTAATCGAGCCTACAGTAAGCCCACTAATGAAATATCTTTGGAACATAGGGAAAATCACCATCATCGGACCAGCAGCAAGTACTGCCATCGCCATTCTTGTTGATAAACTTGGGAAATTCGACATATCGATGCTCACGTTAACGGATGATATGTTGTTCGATAAATATTCGATCGTGTTCATCACCCGATACAGCATCAATTGCAGCGGAATCAGCTTTTGACTGTCGATGTACAAGAGGCCCAGCCACCAATCATTCCAATATTGGAAAGCGATGAACAGCCCGATCGTTACGAGTGCTGGCAGTGAGAGTGGAAGCACCATCTTGAAGAAAATGCGCCATTCACTTGCACCGTCGATTTTCGCAGACTCGATGACTTCATTCGGTATTTTATCCATAAAGCCTTTCATCACAAGGATGAAAAATGGACTTAGCAAATAAGGGATAATTAATGCCCCGAGCGTATCCTTCAGATGTAAGTACTGTGTGATCATAATATAGGAGGGGACAAGTCCACCACTAAACAACGTTGTAAAGAACACATAAAAAGTCATTATTTTACGATATCGATAATCTTTTCTCGAAATCGTATAGGCAGTCAAGCTGGTTAAAAGCAAACCTACTATGGTCCCAATTACGGTAACCAAAATCGTAACGCCATAGGCATTCAGCAAAACACCAGGAGATTCTAAAATCAGTTTATATGCTGTAAAATCAAATTTTTCAGGAATCAGATGATAGCCATTAGTCAAAAGAGACTTCTCATCCGTTAATGAGATCGAAATAACTAATAATAAGGGTACGATAAAGGCGAGTGACAGCATACAGAAGAAAAGATTAATCACTCTAGGAACCCATTTGGACTCCTTGCTCGTTACATATTTTTGTACATTCTTTGGGTTAATTGGGATTTGCGAAGTAGCCATCCATATCCGCTCCTTACCAGAGCGCGTTATCCGCGTTTATTTTTTTGACAATCCAATTCGCCAGCAAGACGAGAATGAAGCCAACGATAGACTGATACAGTCCAATTGCTGTTGACATCCCGATATCGCCTACATTCTGCAAGGATCGATATACATAGGTATCAATAACATCTGTCGTGCTGTACAGGAAACTCGAATCGTTCGGAATAAAATAGAACAAGCCAAAGTCTGCCCGGAATATTTTCCCTATATCGACAATAAATAAGATCACGATCAGTGGTGTCAGTAATGGGACCGTAATACGTCGAATCATTTGCCACCTACTAGCGCCATCAATCTTGGCAGCTTCATAATAACTGGTGTCAATGGAGAGAAGCCCTGCGTAATAAATCAGTGTTGAAAATCCAATTGCTTTCCATAGTTGCGTAATGACAATGACGATCGGCCAGTATTGGGATTTTTCGTACCATTTAATCGGATCTTGTCCAAACGCTTCCAGGATTACATTTATAAATCCGTTCTGATGATCGAGAAATGCGAGTACGATGTAGCTGACAACAACCCATGATAGAAAGTAAGGTAGAAATAAAATTGTTTGGTGTGCTTTAATCCATTTTCTCGAAATTTCATTTAGCATGATTGCAAGTGCAATCGCAATAATCATGGTCAATACAATAAAGGAAATATTGTATAGAATCGTGTTGCGTGTAACGGTGAATGCCTTGTCAGAGCTAAAGAAAAACTCGAAATTTTTAAGGCCCACCCACTCGCTTCCGAAAAATCCAAGATCGTATCGATATTGTTTAAAAGCAAGGATTAAACCAATCATTGGTAAATAATTAAAAATCAATTTATACACAATCGCTGGTAAGGACATCGCAAATAAACTTCGATTACGCTTAAAAT
The DNA here is from genome assembly GCF_056400365.1 of Paenibacillus sp. P5_B5. Classification (NCBI taxonomy): domain Bacteria; kingdom Bacillati; phylum Bacillota; class Bacilli; order Caryophanales; family Paenibacillaceae; genus Paenibacillus; species Paenibacillus sp. P5_B5. Next base: position 93,917 of record NZ_JBFULK010000002.1, on the reverse strand, counting down.
GTCGCCATTCCTTTTTGAGCATTCTCACTCCTCCTTCTCTATTGCTGCATACGCTTTCTGTGCCCTTATTATCAGGTGAAATCGAGGAGATTGACTACTGTAATAAATCAAAAACACTCTACTTTTGCTCTGCAAATATGTGAAAACACTGTATATTGGGAGGAAATACAAAATACTGCCCCACAAGTGACGATTCAGTATGCAACTTCATACTGAAATGACTCGGGACAGTATCTACTCATTTTGCCTATTCATCAATTACTTTTTTAAATCGGTATTCCTTCGGCGTCGTTCCAAACTTCTTCTTAAAAAGCTTGAAGAAATAACTCTCGTTATTATAGCCAACCATCTCCATGATGCGTGTAATACTATAATCTTTATTCTCAAGCAAAGTGATCGCATTACGTAAACGTACATCATTGATGTACTCACTAATGGCAATCGACTCATGCTGCCTAAATTGTTTACTCACATGTGCAGAAGACAGCTTCATTGCGCTAGCAATACTTTGAAGGCTCAAATTCACATCCTCATATTGCTCCTCAATCATTTCTTTGATCGTATCGATCAAGATCTGATTCGATTGCTCTTTGTAATCCTGCGATCGTTGCTGCTCAGTTTCCTCGAATAGATCTAAGAAAATATGGAAGATGGCCTGTAATGTTTCTTGTTTGAGAACCTGCTGATACTGGTATTTAAAATCCAGACTGATTTGTCTAACAGAACGACTGTTCATTTCCCCCACTGCATGACTCATAATAGCTAATAGATGAAATACGGAATACATCATATTGTTGTAGTTCAAGCCTTCTAATTGTTGGAACAGCATCTCTAATTGCTGCTGAAACTCCTTGCTTTGACCAGACTTAACGGATTCCGTAATTTTTTTCTCCACATCAGCAGGGAATTGAAATGGCCCGTTATTTTCTTTGTTACGCTTAACAAGCACTGGCGTGATAACACTGCATTTTCCAAAAATCATCCGATAGGCTGCTGTTTCCATCACTTGACCGTACTGCTGAGACACTTGCTGGTATTCTTTCACCTCATCACCGATCGCAATCGAAAGCGAGATTCGGTAGTAGGTGAGAATAGTTTGTTGTAGCTCCTTCAGAATAGAGTGCAGGCTTTCTAAACCATTACGAGAATCATCCAAACCTTCCTCGAGCAGTAACACAAAATGATCATTTCGAATCGGTACGATTTCACAACGCAAACTTTTCGTTAAAATTTCTTTAGCAATATTCGCAATCGCAAATTTATATAATCGCTTATCAGAATCGCTTGACATTTTTTCAAACTCTTCCAAATCATCGATTAAAAGTACACAAAGACGCAGCTTTTGGCTGAGATCGATGTCCCACTCTACTTGCTGGAGCTCTTGCTCCGTTATAAGACTGGAATCCGAGATAAGTTTTCGGAGCGCATAAGTTTTATGATTATCCCTTTGTGTATGTTCTTCTTTTTCCAGCTGAACAAGTTTGTGCATAGCGTCTTGATATTCATTTGATATGAATTTCAATTCATCCAGATCCGTGCGTACTTCACTTGTATTTAAGCGCTTTCCAAACATCTGCTGCAGCATATTTTCAATGGGCCGATAGAGTCGATAAGCGATAACCAAAGAAACCATAATGGATAGAATCAAAAATCCGCCGATAATGAATAATGAAACGGTTTTCATTTCGTGCAGCTTTCCCAGAACAACATCATAAGGCTGTACGCTTGCGATGATCCAATCACTCTGACTTAGTGATGTAAAGCTGAGAATGAATTTATTGCTTCCGCTCCCATGTACAATATAATCCTGCTTTACACCAGCGCTAACTTTATTTCGAATAACCTCTTGCAAATCTTCTGAAGGTAGGGAATCCCCCATTGGCTTCGTAAAAAGTGGTGCTCCCCATTTATCCGTCACCAAAATCGTCCCCTGCTGCTCGCTTGATACCTTATTCATATGATTAATATTATCAAATAACCAAGACGGTTTTAGCGTAACAATCAGCTTACTGCCTGTCATTTGTTCATAAATAAACATAGAAAAAACCGGTGCAGCCATTTCTTCGCTTGAAATTGGAATAAAGGTTAGAAGCGGTATTTCTTTTTGCTTATTTATATAGTCATTAAGCGCCCCATTCATACCGTCATCCTTGCAATCCAAGCTGCTAATCGTGGAATAGTAGCAGCCCATATTCGCGTTATAAATCGTAATACTCTGCAAAAACATAGAGGTTGAGACCATTTTTTCCAGTCTATTCAACTTCATGGCAAGTTCACCTTTAGCTATCGAAGATGCATTCGATAAATAGACAACATCCGGGTCCAAATACGTCGAAACCGCAATATTTTTGACCGTTTCATTCAAATTGTCGATGTTATATTTAATTTGAGACAACACTTTCAAATCGGCTTGTTGCTGCATTTGAAGCATTTTTTTTTCAGAATTGTAATATAGCAGCGTCGAACTTACCGTCAAAAAAATGACCATAAGAACAGAAATGGAGAGGAGAAGCTGAAACAAATATTTTCTTGATTTATACTTACGTAGAATGTACATGTTGCCCTCCTATTTCAAAGCATAAATCCGTACTGCATTCCAGCCGAAAACGTTTGCAATTTGGTCAGAAGACAAGCTAGAGGACAGCGCTGCTTCGATCATAGCCTTCATTTCTGAGAAACTACCCGCTTGTAAACAGATTGGCCAGTCACTGCCGAACATCAGTCGTGACGAACCGAACTCATTGATTACATGCTGAATAAAAGGCTTGATCATTTGCGGACGATCTTCTTGTCCGATTGCACCTTCTGTTGCAAGACCGGACACTTTACAGGAAGTAAGTTCAAACCCCGCAATGGCACGCATTCCCTTGGACCAGAGGTCAAAGTTATTCCCTGACAAGTCGGGCTTGCCAAGGTGATTGACAACTGCTGCTAGGTTAGGCACGTGTGCCAATAGCCTTGCCATCCCGTCAAGCCCAGGCGGACGAACCAGCAAATCGACAGGAAAGCTGTCCTCAGCTAGTATTGATAAATTCTTAATAAGCTGCGTATGACGCCCCCAATCCCCGTCTGGCGTATCAGGAAAGTGTGGACGAATTCCCACAAAACGAGGATTGCTGCGAAAACGAACATAATGCTTCTCAAAGTCTGCTGCGTTGATTTCGAGCCAACCGACAACTCCAATCAACGTCTCCTCTTTTTCACACAAATCAAGAAGAAATTCGGTCTCTTCCATCGTCGGAGCAGCTTGGACAACAACAGTCCCTGTCATACCGTTACGTTGCAATTCAGATTTTAATAGTTCCGGCATGTAATCCTGATATAGTTTAGGTCCAACGGATGGAGTCAACCAACCATAATCCCCTCGTTTAAGTTTCCAGTAGTGCAGGTGCGAGTCAATTAACATTGTGTTAATCCCCTTCCTATTTTCCTGTAGGTCTGTATTCTTCTCTAATGAATAGATTATTCTCACTTGTACATTTTTACAAGAAAATAATGAAAACTTTAGTTTTTATGCCTGCTGGATGTCTCCTTGCTACCCCATATCCAGGTGTTGACCTGGAGAGTTATCAGTGGATTGCAATGTTCCTGCAATTGCCACTCCCTCAGCCCATTCCATCTATGAATCTTGCTCAATAAAATGTTACAGTAGAGAAAGTGCGTTCATCTTAATGATTAGGAGCATAACAAGTGAAGTCACATCCAATCCGCATTTTACGTATCACAGGTATCTTAGATGGTATTTCATTATTAGTCTTACTTTGTATCGCAATGCCTTTAAAATATATATGGGGGATAGGCGAACTCGTAACAATTGTGGGAAGTATTCACGGTGGGATTTTCATCCTATATGTACTTGCCATACTTTACGCTGCACTACGAGTGAAGTGGAGCCTACTGTGGTCTGTAGCAGCACTAAGCGTAGCTTTTATACCGCTGGGCAACTTTGTGCTAGACCGCAAACTAAAGAAGGCACAGGTCAAATATCCTATTAAGCCCTTCAACTACGCCCTGCTCGTGTACAGTATCGTGTTCTTCTCTTTCTTTGATTTATTCGCACAGCTGCCGGTCATGAGTACATTCGCGACATCCGTCGGTGCAAGCGCGTTTGTAGCAGGCTTTGTTATAGGACTCTATTCGTTATCCAATACGCTAGGCAATATTATTTCTGGTATTCTGACGGATAAGGTCGGGCCATTCAAAATGTTAATGGTCGGATTGCTTTTATCAAGCGGCGCTCTACTACTCTATCATTTCGTAGAAGAACCCATCTTTTTAATAGTCGTTCGAATTATCCATGGTTTTGTCGCCGGATTAATTGTTCCAGCTGCGTTTACATTCTCAGCAAATACGACGCTGAGCAACAAGCAAGGACAAAAAGTAGCCTTCGTCGGTACATTTGTAGGACTTGCCGCCGTTATCGGCCCTGCTTTTAGTGGCATTATGGCAAGCAAAACCTCTGTACCCTCCGTCTTTACTTACGTTGCTATATTAGGGTTCATACTTGCTATCCTATCTGCTATTTTTCTCAGTAAGTACAAGCCAGCGAAGAAAGAGCATAACGATGCTGGCGTTGCCGCTTCAGGTTCCATCTTTAATGCAGATGTCATACAGGCCTATTTGGGCGCCTTTGTATTAATGTTCTCACAAGGTGTGATTGCTTATTTACTACCACTACATGTTCAAGCGCTTGGATTTGATTCTAGGATTAGTGGTACATTAATGAGCACGTTCGGGATCGTTGCGATTCTGATATTTGCACTGCCGACTAGTCGTATTTTTGATCGTGTTGCCCCATCCAAAACGATGGCAATCGGAATAGCTTTAATGGGATTAAGCCAAGTGCTTATTAGCCAATCAACGACGACACTCGCACTTTACTTCGTATTAGGTCTGTATGGAGTCGGCTTTGCCTTCTTGTTCCCCTCTATTAATACGTTGCTCATCAAAGCTACACCAATAGAGATGCGTGGCAAAGCATATGGCTACTTTTATGCCTTCTTCTCACTAGGTGTTGTTGCCAGCTCTTTCATATTAGGCTGGTTGCCATTCAACATCACGCTAAAGTTTATACTCACCGGAACGATCCTACTTCTCTATGCTACTTTTGTCGCTTTCAAGAAGACGAGAGTTCGTAGTCTGAATCACTAGTGAAGCGCTATTCATATTAGCAAACATAAAACCGCTAAACACTCGGCAATCTGGTGTTTTAGCGGTTTTGTGTCTTCTGGCGTACTAGATTGTAATTACTTGATTGGTTTCTGCTGCTTCTAGAATCCCTAAGATTACCTTTAACGAAGTAAGGGCATCACTCCCTGTCACTAGAGGGGGCGTATCCTCGACAGTAGTATTCTGGAAAATTAGATTACTTAAGCTGATCGAATAGTGCTTGGATAACTGGATCCAATTCAAGAGTTCTTAAAATAATTGCACATGCTTCTGCTCTTGTTGCTTTATCGTTAGGGACAAAGGTCGTGGAATTACGGCCTTGAACGATCCCCGCTTCCACAGCTGCTAGAATTTGATCTGCATTCCAAGATCCCTCAATATCAGTAAAAGTGAGATTAAGAGTACCCTTGCTCACTGCATTTAAATCTACGATTCTACTGATGATCGCAATGATTTCAGCACGTGTGATCGGCTTGTCAGGTTGGAAGGTATTATCCGTGTAGCCAGCTATAATTCCCAGTGAAACAAGGGTGTAGATTGGTTCCCTAGCCCAATGGTTATCTATATCTGAAATAGTAGAAGATGGTTTAGAGTTAGGATTAAATTTAAATATATTTGTAATAATTTTAGCAAATTCGGCACGAGTGATGCTAGCATCTGGCTTGAAGCTTGCGTCTTCGTAGCCTGAAATGAATCCAAGTTGTGCAAGTAAACTAATGGTATCCTTACTCCAGTGATTTGAAGTATCAGTCAGCTCAGGAGTAGCTGGATTCGACTTCGATTGTGCTATTCTATCTTCCAAAAATGAAAGCAACTCTAAATAGGATACACTTTTATTGAAAATAGTTGTCTTTGGTTTTGATGTTTCTGGTACAGGTTTGGATTCTGGTTTCGTAGGCACATTGGCACCTGGTATTGTTGTTCCGCTTGATGAGCCTCCCGAGGAGCCTCCTGATGTACCGCCATCGGTAAGACGTGTAACATAGATCGTATAGGTTTGCTTTGTGCCATCCTGTGCGGTCACAATCACACTAATGTTGTTAGTACCCTCACGAAGATATATAGGGTTAATCACAGACCTCCCATTCAACTGTAATTCAACAGTCGCATTACTATCTGCTGTTGTATACGTTGCTTGGGTGACAGTAGTACTATTAGGTACAGTTGCTGTATAAGTATATACGCTACTAGTTACCGCTTGGTCTAACTTAATTCCTCCTAATGCCAATGAGCTTAACGAAGCATTGTTGCTACCTTTGATCTTAATCTCGAATTCAATGGTGGTTACATTACCGGCTTCGTCAGTTACGCGAAGGGTATAACTGCCATCGTGTTCAATCGCTGTGCCAGTAGTATAAGGAGCTCCATTCAGCGTCGCCGTTCCTTCGTTAAAGCTAGGCGTTACTTTTGTGTTATACATCTCACCATCTATTACTCCCGTAATAGTAGGCGCTATCTTATCAATCTCGAAACCTACCGTTGTGACATTGCCTGCCTGATCTGTTACAACAAGCGTGTATACGTCATCCTGCTCAATCTCTGTACCGCTAGTAAAAGCAGCTCCATTCAATGTCGCTGTTCCTTCGTTGAATTCAACCTTCTTCTTCTCTTTGTAAACTCCACCATCCGTTACTCCTGTCACAACTGGAGCTAATGAATCGATAGTAAAGTTTATCGTTGTTACATTGCCTGCCGCATCTGTGACAACAAGCGCGTAGGCTCCATCTTGATCAATCTCTGTATCCTTAATAAATGCCGCTCCATTCAGCGTTGCTGTTCCTTCGTTAAAGCCGACTGTTGTCCCAGATTTATAAAATCCACCATTACTTACTCCTGTTACTACAGGCGCTGTTTTATCAATCACAAAACTAACCGTTGCTACATTGCCTGCAGCATCCGTTACTACTAGAGTATAACTACCATCTAGTACAACCTCCGTACCACTGGTAAAAGCAGCTCCGTTCAACGTTGCCGTTCCTTCGTTAAAGCTAGGCGTAACTTTCGCTTTGTATATCTCCCCAGCGGTTACACCCGTAACAGTTGGAGCTTCTGTATCAATCTTGAAGCTTACCGTTGTTTCGTTGCCTGCTGCGTCCGTTACTACTAGAGTATAACTACCATCTAGTACAACCTTCGTACCGCTGGAATAAGGCGCACTATTCAACGTTGCTGTTCCTTCGTCGAAGGTAACCGTAACAGCTTCTTTGTAATTCCCATTGTTCGCCACCCCTGTCACTGTAGGTGCTACCTTATCAATCTGGAAACTAACCGTTTTTACATTACCTGCCGCATCCGTTACGACTAAGGTATACACACCATCTAGTGCAACCTGTGCACCACTAACAAAAGCAGCTCCGTTTAAGGTCGCTGTTCCTTCGTTAAAGGTGACAGTTACACTCGTTTTGTATATTCCATCGTTCGTCACTCCCGTCACGGTAGGTGCCGTCTGATCTAATAGAATGGTCTGAGAAGAATTGGCCGAGATCGCATTATTGGAATCCCTCAACTGCATATAGATCGTCTTCGCTCCATCTCCTCCAGTGAGATTGAATGTTGCTGTATTGCTAAATGGCAACCAAGATGCCGCTGACAAATCCGCAGCACTATTCGCAAATCTCATATGGGTAACACTATCACCTGCATCAGGATCTGATCCTGTTACGGATAGGTTGACCGTGCTGTAGCCTGTTACTGCTCCTTCATTAATCGCGAAAGAACCCGTCGGAGGAGTATTTACAGGTCCTGTCTCATAAGTAACGACCAGCTTCGGCTTGAATTCAGCTTTTCCCGAGGTTTCTAGGGAGTGAATTTCGAACCTCCCGCTATCCGCATCGGCCTCATTCCCATTGAGTGTAAAGGTTATTTTACGATCCGAAGTATCCGTGAACGCATCTACAGCACTCTTCACATTGAGTGTAATCGATTGATTCTCAAGATAAGTACCCATCGCGGTGAATTTGTCTGCATAAGGGCTATTCGTATCTACAGAAGGAAAAGTACCATTGCGATCATGGTCTAATTCATTCGCAGCAGATCCCCTAACTTCCATATATAAAGTATGACCTGGATTTCTGATGACAGTAGCCATAGTCAATACCAACTCTGCGGAGACAATATTTCCTTCCGGTACTCCTAGATCAAATACTACGCCCATTTTATTCCGCACATTAACAGATCCATCTTTATTCCCCATGCCAATATACAATAAACCATTATCCACATTATTATATATACCGTCAGAATTCTGATGACCTCGGAGATCCATCGTATCCTGGGTGGCTGTATAGGACTTTGTAACTGTGCCACCTGCTGCTGTAGCTGTACTTGGTGCAATAATTGAAAATAACATGACGATAACCAATAACGCTGCTCTTTTGTTCATCACTTTTCCCCTATCTTTAAAACAAATTAATATAATAATCCAGACATACAGCCATAATCGGTTATAAAATAACCACCGATCGTACCTTACCTCTACTCCTTTTATCGGCTAATTCGCCCAAATTATTACAATAAATATTAATTTTGACGTAATTCTTTTAAATCCTCTCGCTAGCGTCAAATCACGAGTCTTGTACAAAAACAGACCGTCTAATAGACGGTCTATTTAATCATTATGATTGCACCTTCTCATACTGATTTTGAATAATCAATTGTCTTCAAATGGACATATGTAGGAATCCTAATCATATTGACCCTAGCTTCTCTCTAAAATAGAATAAGTTATTTCAATTGCTTCATGTTATCAAATTGCGGTCAACAACAACTTCCTTATCGATAAACTCTCCGCCCGCGGCCTTGATCTCATCAGCAATTCCATTTATCAGTGGGATCATCAACAAGCTAGGTAGCAATGCATGGTAAAGATTAAGCGTGTATGGTTGATCTGATTTCCTCTACAAAAAAACGAGCCTTAGAAGCGATTCTAAAGGCTCGTTTAGTTATGATTGTTATTTGTTTCTGACTCAGCGACTCTTTTTACATTCTCCAAAAATTTAACAACAACCTTATCATTTGCAAATATCATAAACAGCTTTACATACCACTTCAATGCTTTATTGGTTGCTGTGTATCTAAGCTTTGTTTGCTGATCATTTACTCGATGCAATTCATATAGAGCTGTGATCTCAAAGATGTTTGCCAACGTGAATCCAATTTTCACTTTCTTATCGTCCACATTATTTGAATATTCTAGCGTATGAACATCATATTCCTCGATGCGCTTGCCTTCTTTATACTTTTGACGGTATATACTGCCGACAACTTCTTCCGTAATCTTGACTGGCTTATTCTCCAACACTTGAGGCATAATCTTCTGCATCTGTTCTAAAGAACCATCTAGATACGCCCATACATGTTCTATTGAACTATTTATCTCAATTTCTCTTGACCACTGCTTCAATATATTTACCTCCTTTATATCCATCAATAAACTGTCTTAAATGCCAAGAGACACTATACGATAAGTATAGTGTCTCCTAGGCTTATTATAAACTATTCTTCTACTGGAGCAGACATGAGCTTAATAAACAGCTCGTACATGTTGCTTCCACCATAAATTTTCCATTCACCGTTAATGTTACGCAACAAGTACGTTTCGTTCATGGGTGCGGAATTCGCAGTCCATCTATCACCTGTCAATACTTTCGTTTCTATGATCTGACCGCTAACCTCAACGGCTGCATATCGATCAGATGCGAACACAACTTTGTAAGCTGCATCACCAGAAATATTCATTTCAAGCTTTCCATCAGCCGCTGTCAATTCATTCACGAATTGCTCCATAAGATCGTTTGAGTATATTTCCATTTCATGAGCAAAGCCTATTAATTTCGAATCGATCAGTGCAGTCATCTCATCGAGCTTTAGGTTTGGCAGTAGTTCACTCATTGACTTATAGAAATTTTGTGTAACCTCAGTTAGAGCCTTTTCTGATGGAGCCGCCTTGACTTCTTTATGTAGCGCACGGTGAATCATGCTGCTTGCTTCTGCTCGCGTTGCATTGTTGTTCGGTTTAAAGCCGTCCTCGTAACCTGCAACGATGCCCGCTTTGCTAATATTCTCAATATCAGGTTGTGCCCAGTGGCCTTTGATGTCCTTGAACTCTTTGGCTTCACCCGTGAAGTCGATCGTCTTGCTAAAGAAACGATTCAAGATGGCTGAAATCTCAGCGCGAGTAATGTTCTCGTTTGGAGCAAATCGGTCATCGCCTACACCAAAAATAAGCCCTTGCGCGCTTGCCGTCATTACAGAATCGTAGAACCAGTCGCCTTTCTTAACATCGGTAAACTTCTCGTCACTTACTTCGGTCTTCACGTCCGCCGCACGTAGTACGATCGACACGAACTCCGCTCTCGTGATATCACCGTTCGGCTTCACGGATACGACTCCGTTGTCATCATAACCAGCCAATATATCGCCTTGCATGAAATCATGCAAATCCGCTGTTGCCCAGTGGTTCAGGCTATCCTCCGCATAGTATCCTACCAGCTTAGCCTCTGTGTCTTCTGCCGCAATTGCCGCCGCTGGTATACTTGTCACAATTGCAGCTGCAGCAACTGCGCCTGCTATCCATTTCTTCATCATCAATTTCCCCTCTCAGATGTCTTTCTTCCAAAGATACATTCTATCAAATGTAAAATTAAAGTCTATCTATAAAAATATGGTATTTATCATAAAAAAATACAAAAATAAATAGAGTCCCCGTTCATAAAGGACGCGGGACTCTAGATCATAACGCAAGCGTAGATCGATATACGCTTCGACCTCTTCTCGATAGCCAACTAATAACGGGGGAAAAGGATATGCAAAACAGTTAATGGATTTTGTTAGAGTTCAAGGGAGTACAATGTTTTTTAGCTATCTAGTTCAAGCCTGTTGCATCTATTGCTAAACGAACATTTTTTTGCTGGTATTCTAGCGACATGTGAGTAATCAGTGCATTTACAATTATAAAACTTAGAGCTAGTGAATGATAAGAGAACTCAAATATAAAATCAACATTCTGATTTAGGAATAGCTTCGATGTATTCGTAATGAGTGCCACCTTAGCTCCCCTTTGTGAGGCTTCTTGCATCATTTGTTCTATGGAAAATATTTCGTCATTTGTATAGTGAAAAAATATGGCGAAGCTATCCCCATCCAAAGATTGAACATCTTCTATTTGATACCTAGGGTCTAAGAATGCAGTTGACTTTTTGCCATCCATGAGTAAATCAATTTGCAGCAGCCATACTGCTTGAGGAACACTATATCCATAGAAGCCAATCTTAGTCTTTGACATCAGCGTTGTTACGAACAAATTAATAAGTAATGAATCAAATTGTTCTAGTGAATTATCAATAGATTGTGTAAGAATATTTTTTCCACCTACAGCTTTATTCTCCATCGTGGAGATTTTTTGCTTGGTAGAAAGCACATTAAGAACATACTGCTGTCTTAATCTCGATAATTCTAATCGTAATTCAGGATAACTGGAATAATACAAATGGCGGCAAAACCTTGTAATAGTAGAAGGAGAACAATAGGTTTTTTCAGCTATTTCAACGAGACTCATGTTACCGATCTGATCAAATTGATAGATGAAATTCTCAGCAACGCTAAAGTATATATCATCGTGATCATAAGTATTATAGAATTGCAACAATGCCAAGATACTCTGCATCCCCTATTCCCCCTTTAGCATCAACGGAATCAGATATCTTCCAAAGTTTATACCTTCTAATATAGAAAGAAAAGTCATCTTATCATTGACAATAAGATGACTTTTCCTTTTTAGTGATATAGAATTTATAACATTCGTCTAATAAATTCTAAGTATCACCTTAAGAAACGCTCCGTCTTTTAAAGACGGCGAGCCGTTTCTTCTTGCTTGAATAGTTATTGTTTTTTTACGTATGCAGCTGCATTTTTTCCAGCCATTTTTCCAGATGTATAAGCGAAGCCGAGCGTACCGCCCTCTATTGTAATATAACTATTGCCATACATCCCGCCTGCGTCATTTCCAGCCACCCATAGTCCAGGAATAGGTTTATTCTGGTCATTAACAGCCTGAATGTGCTCATTGATCTTCACTCCACCCAGTGTTCCTAGACAACGCGCTTTAGTACTGAGTGCATAGAATGGGCCCTTCTCTACGGGATGAAGATATTCCGCATCTTTAAAGAAATCCTCATCAACGCCCTTTTTGGAAAATCCATTATAACGATCAACATTAGCAGTAAATGTCTTTTCATCTACACCCATTTTACTTGCCAGCTCTGCCAGCGTATCTCCTTTTACAATAACCCCGGATTCAATCGCCTCTTCAATCACCGGCGTATAATCAAAAGGAGTAACTGTGGACTGATAGTTGGTATCCGTATCAAATGGTTCATTAAACTCCATGAAGCCTTGGTTTTTACCTTTAAACGAACTATATAAGTCAGCATATTCAATAAGACCTTTGGTCTTTACAGTCTCAATAAGTTGCTTGTCGAAAATAGCCCAGTGCACAGCATCTGGTTGTTCATAAATGACCGATGAGCCGTATGCAAAGTCAAACGCAATGTCTTCGTTGATATAACGTTCTCCACTTTTGTTCACCCATAAAAGTGGCAAAGCAGTCAAATCCCAAAGTACATAAGGATCTTTCATTTTTTCTGTCAAAGCTGGATTTGGCATGTAATGGTACCACTGTGCCAAATCTGTACCAAGCTCAGCTGCTCCAGCATCCCAAGCCATTTTTAATCCATCTCCTGTAGCAGAAGATATCAATCCTGTTCCTGCTTTTTCCCCGAAATGTTCTTTCATCATTTCAGCATTACCGCCGTATCCTCCAGTTGCGAGGATTACGGATTTAGCATGTATTTTTAATTCTCCACCATCAGCTTTTTTGGCAATAACGCCAGTAACGCTTCCTTTGTCATCCTTTATCAATTGTACTGCAGGCGTCTCGAACATGATTTTGCCGCCCTTGCTTTCAATCTGATTCCGAAGCTTTTCTAAGGCAACGGAACCGCCTTCCACATATCCATGAATAGTTGCTGGAGTACCTACTAACGCTTTTTGACCACTTTGTCCGGGATCCGTAAGCACTAATTTTGCTCCATTTTCGTTCATCCAATCGACAGTCGCTCCTGCGTTATCCATGATGGCACGAACCAATCTTGCATTCGCATGATAGTTGCTCATTTCCATGTACTTTTTAAATAACCATTCTTTATCGACTACTTTGTTCTGAACTTTTTGCTGCTGGCTATCTAACGCAAACATCCCGCCTGCCAGCGTTCCCGCACCACTAGCTACTGCCGTTTTCTCGATCAGCAGCGTGTTCGCCCCTTGCTCGACAGCTTCTAATGCAGCTGCAGTACCAGAAGCTCCTGCTCCAACAACAACAACATCAACTGTTATTCCTTCTGCCTTACCTTCTTGCTTGGTAACGGCAACCGCTTTGAGTGCTTCAGCATTTCCGCCCGCTTGTTGTACAGCATCTGCAACTGCTTCAATAATGGCTTTACTTACAACTGTCGCACCCGTTACCGCATCCACAGCTAACGATTGATGAGCTACAATATCCGTCGGAATACGTTCTGCTGCTTTTTCAAAAATTCCAGGTGTTTCACTATGTTCCTTCACTTTAACGGATGTAATGCCATCTTCCGCAAATACAACTTCAACCTTTACGGGTCCATTGTTGCCTTTGCCGACCCCTGTATAAGTCCCAGTTTTATAGCTAGCTTTTTCAGATGATGAATTCTTTGAACTATCTGTGTTACCCGTACAACCTACAACAGAAAGTAATAAAGAAAAACATAAAAACAAGCTCAAGATCATTCTACATTTCTTCATGAAAATTGCATCTCCCACTTTGTGAAATTTTGAACAATCTTACTTTAACACAGGTAACATCAACTTCAGACGTCTGCAAGAGACGTTTACTCGGCTGATTCAGACGAGTGGGAGAAGTAAGTTTAAGGATGTTACTTGACCAAAAATAAACAATTATAGATAATAAGAATATCCAACATTTTCCGACAGTTTTCATGCATTTCATAACTGCCGTGGTGATCATCTGGATTCTTAGTACCCGCGGAAAAATGTGAAAATAGGCACTTATGGGATAACTCAGGAGGTAATGATAAATGAGAACTTTTAAATGGAAATCTATAATCCTCGTACTAATTGCAATGGTGGTTCTTCCATTTGCCAGCTTCACGAACGTAGCCAAAGCAAGCTCGGAAATTTCCGTGACGATCGACAGTCGCCCCGTCTATTTCGACGTAGCTCCTCAGAGTGTCGATGGTCGTGTCATGGTACCTCTCCGTGCCATCTTCGAAAGCCTCGGAGCGACTGTCGGATGGGACGGATCCACCCAAACGATCACCGGTACCAAAGATCAGACGAAGGTCGTTCTTCGCGTAAACGACGAGAATGCGGAGGTCAACGGCAAGCCTGTTAAACTAAGCGCCGCTGCAACAAGCATCGACGGTAGAACCTTCGTCCCTGCCCGTTTCATCGCCGAGAGCTTCGGAGCCGATGTCAAGTGGGATGAGAATCGTCAACAGGTGATCATCAGCACGGGAGCGGCAGCGCCAGAAAGAAACTACTATTTCGTCTATAACAGCCAACGGGTGACTACCGAGGACTTGGCCGCAATTAATCTATATGTCAATAAGTTCGAGGATACTCGCAACATCCTGTTCGACTCCTCGAAGTACCAGACGGCCCCTCAGCTGTACGACGCCTTGAAGGCCGACCATGCCAAGCAAGGAGGGACAGTGGCTGGTGTCCAGATTTTCGGCATCGCACAGGACGTGCCGTCCTTTAGCTACACGCATAAGATCAATTTCGTCGATCCACAGGGGAAGTATTCTCATATTGAAGAAAACAAGAACGAGAAATTCGTGACCGACTTCATCTACTCCACGTTTGAGAATAATAGCATGTATTTCACTACAGATCTGAGTATCTACAAAATTTTCGACGAGAAGACGCCCGTCAGCCTGCTTCCGGAGTGGCCCGTGTCCCGACTGTTATTGACCAAGGGCGAGATCGCCGGGTATATCGACCGCTACTACAATTACCGAGAGCAGACAGACGACAAATCTGTCCCGACCGTCGCGTTCGCCAGCCCGACTTTCTTCAGGGATTGGGAGAACAGCCAAGAAGACGACATTACTTATTTCATCAAACAGCTCGGGGAGAGGTTCGGCCTTTTCAAGAACAGCGAGTACCGTCTTTATACCAATAAGCTGGGAGCAGTCGTCTCCAACCCGACAGCAGGGGATATGAACATCGACAATCTCAAGAAGGAGAACAAGGTCGGAGTCATGGACCTCTTGGTAAGCGGACACGGAGGCCCACTGGGCATCTTACAGACCGTCACACCTAAAGGCGCTAAAGAACAATTCGAACAGAAGAACCTTCCTTTCATGACGATGGAAAACATCAACGAAGTTCTTAACTCCAACTACTACACTGCGTTCTTCTGGTCCTGCATGGCTGTCGAGAGACTAAATGCTGATAATTTCGTCCACGAAGCGCTGTCAAAAGGGAAGATGATCAACCCCATCTCGGCAGTTTCATTTGTGGCCAACAACGGATCGAAGAATTACAGCGAATACTGGGACGAGAAAGCGGACACATATAAGTACCGCGATATTAAGTATGAGGAATTGAAAGAAAACAACCCTCACTATTTCGTCTACCACTATTTCGAAGGGCTTGACCAGGGCAAGACGCGCCTGCAAAGCATGCACGAAGCCAATGTTCTGTACGCGCAGGAGCTGCTGAAGCACAGGGACCCGCAGAAGGATGAAATGTTTGGAGCCAACTTCGAGTGTGGCTTTATGAACATTCTTGCTCTTCATTATCTGGGCCTGGCCGACTATGAGTAACTAGAAGAGAAGGAGCTATCGAAACGATAGCCCTTCTTTTTTTCTGGGGCGAAACTCTTCCTGGACCCGCACCCTTCTCTTGATTTAAGTCAATGAACCGTCATAACCCTCCTATTACAATGAAATTAATACAGAACACTAGGGGGTTATTTGATGGTTGCCACAAGAATACAACTAACGGATCAGCGAAAAACTGCTCTGACTGCGGGCATATCGCTTATCATCATGACACTTGCTTCATTTTTTTCATATGGCTTTGCCCATGCAAGCCTTGTGGTACAAGGAGATGCCAGCACCACATTTCATAACATCATGTCATCAAGTATGCTTTTCAAAGCTGAAATCTTTGGCTTTGTCATCATCCTGATTTGTGACATCGTGGTCGCTTGGGCTTTCTATATTTTCCTGAAGCCAATTAATAAAAGCCTTTCATTGCTCAGTGCGTGGTTCCGTATTACCTATGCGGCTATATTGGGAATAGCCATACTGAACTTGATATTTGTGCTGCTTCTCTCGAGACATACAAACAATTTATCCTCATTTAAAATCGAACAAACTCAATCACTTATGATGCTATTTTTTGAAGCATTCGAATCTATTTGGTCTATTGGTTTAATTATTTTTGGCGGGCATTTGCTGATTGTGGGCTGTGTGGCTTTCAAATCAGACGGCATACCTAAAATCATTAGTATCTTATTGTTGATTGCTGCTGTAGGCTATATTCTCATTCACCTATGTAACACGTTTATTCCACAATACGATGGGATCATTACAATACTTAAATTTGTGTTTACTGTGCCAATGATTGTAGGAGAATTAGGCTTTGGGGTATGGATGCTGTTCAAAGGCGGGAAAGTCTCTATAATGGCCTGACATCTGCTTAATTATTGTCTTTATGGACTCGTTTCTTGATTCTGCTTAATGACTCTGGGGTAATTCCGAGATAACTTGCCAATTGATGTTGGGGTACGCGATCGATTAAATGAGGTCGTTTCAGTAATAGTGACTTGAGGCGTTCTTCAGGTGTAGAAGCGATAAAAGCAGCGTATTCATCTTGTACTTGACCAAAATTTTCCTCGATCATCTTGCGTGTCATGGATTCCAATTGACCGAATTTGTTATACATGTCCTTTTCAATAGCTAGGTCGCCAACGACCAACACTGAGTCTTCAAGACACGTAAAGGTGTACTCGGATGACTTATCTTGTTTATGAGAATTGAAAATCGAGATTGCTTGCTCTTCTGTGTAAAAATTGGATGTGACCTCTTTTCCCGCTTCATTAATCGAATACTGCCTTACGCATCCCTTTAACACGAAATAACATTTAGTGGGAACATCTCCTTGTCTAAGGAGAACTGTTCCTTTTTTATATTCCTCGATAAGGATATCTTGGGCGATCGCCTGTTGTTCTTCTTCGTTAAGGGATGTAAATCTAGTCATGTACTTGAACAATATTTCTTTCATTTTTATTTCCTTTCATCTCGTAACAAAGCTAAACGGCCTCAGTCCCATGGAATTCAGGACGAACGCCGCTTAACTCATTTTTATTTTTATACTATCTACATGACGGGTTGCAATTCACGGTTTAGACCAAGCGTCTGCGCTGTAGAAGTATGAATTTCATGGATAAGCTCTGGGTTTGTCAATAGTGACACGCCATAAGAAGGAATCATTTCTTTTATTTTCGGTTCCCACTCTTTTATATATTGCGGGAAGCATTTATTTATTACCTCAAGCATGACGGAAACGGCGGTAGAAGCACCCGGAGAAGCGCCGAGCAATGCGGCTATCGATCCATCAGCGCTATTCACAACTTCCGTACCAAATTGAAGCGTTCCTTTACCACTAACAGTATCTTTAATAACTTGCACACGTTGGCCAGCTACCAACAAATCCCAATCCTCGCTTTTGGCGTTCGGAATAAACTCTCGTAACTCTTCCATCCGTTTTTCTTTCGATAACATAACTTGCTGGATTAGGTATTTTGTCAATGAAAGGTTTTTGGCACCTGCCGCCAACATCGTTGTAATATTATTCGCTTTTACAGAACCTAACAAATCAAACATTGAACCGGTTTTTAAGAACTTTGGTGAGAAGCCGGCAAACGGTCCAAAGAGCAACGATTTTTTATTATCGATAAATCTTGTATCAAGATGCGGAACAGACATTGGAGGTGCACCAACCTTAGCTTTGCCGTATACTTTGGCATGATGCTGCGCTACAACTTCCGGATTATTACACACCATAAATAGTCCACTTATCGGGAATCCGCCAATATATTTCCCTTCAGAAATACCAGATTTTTGAAGTAAAGGAAGACTTCCTCCCCCTCCGCCGATAAAGACAAATTTTGCAGTATGGCGTTCTACTTTACCAGTATCATTCCGTACTTTCAATTTCCACGAGCCATCGCTAGCACGTTTAATATCATCAACACTATGTTTGTAATGGATATCGACGTTTTTATTCTTTAAGTGGTCGAACAACATGCGCGTTAAAGCACCAAAGTTAACATCCGTGCCAGAGTCAATTTTTGTTGCTGCTAAAGGTTCATTAGGTGTACGGTCTTCCATAATAAGCGGAATCCATTCCATCAGTTTTTTCGGATCATCGGAAAATTCCATCCCTTGAAACAGAGGATTGTTTGACATCACTTCATAACGTTTTTTCAAAAACGCTACATTTTCTTCCCCTTGTACTAAACTCATATGTGATAATGGCATAATAAAATCTTGCGGATTACAAATCAGATTGTTGTTTACAAGATAAGACCAAAACTGCATTGAATCTTGAAACTGTTCATTCACTTTTATTGCTTTGCTAATATCTATGGATCCATCCGGATTTTCGGATGTGTAGTTAAGCTCGCACAGTGCAGCATGCCCCGTCCCCGCATTATTCCATTCGTTAGAGCTTTCCTCTCCTGCACTTGCTAGCTTCTCAAACACTGTAATTTTCCAGTCCGGTACTAATTCTTTCAGCATTGCCCCCAAAGTCGCACTCATGATTCCGGCACCAATTAAGATAACGTCTGTTTCGGTTTGTCTGTCGCTCATTTTTACCGTCCTTATACGCTAGTATTTAAAATATTATTTATAGATTCAGATATTTCTATTATATGATAGTTATAGGCTATTAAAAAGACGTAATTTTCAATGATGACATATTGTTGCATAAAGGAGTTACTCAATGAACTTTTTTATTATCCTGTTTATCGCTGCCGTCATCTATTTCCTTTTGATCTTTCCGACCCAATGGCTTAAGGTGGAACGTGTCCGCTACTCTTGTGGGATTGGAATCCGAGTTCTTCAAATTAGCGACCTACATGTGGAGAAACTCCGTATCAGTCCGGAAAGATTGACCCGTTTGATTCAAAAAGAAGTGCCAGATTATATTTTTCTCACTGGAGATTTTACTCAAAAATCCCGACATTTATCCAAGGTGCAGCGGTATGCTCAAGCGATTGTTAACCCCGGTTTTCCTGTTTTTGCCGTATTGGGGAATCATGATCATCGCCTAAACTTCACTGCTTTTAATCAGCTTATCCGCATTCTCGAAAGCGCGGGTATAAAAGTCCTTATCAATCGGTCCACACTTGTTGATAACTTTCAAATTGTTGGCATCGATGATTTTGGAAAATGCATTCAGGGACCCATGGCAAGTTCTACATCTCTAAAGGGATCGGTCAGGCCGGTATAAATGCTCGATTCCTAATTCGCAGTGAAGTTACTCTGCATGAACTGATTGGTCTATTTCTCAATGATTTTTCGGGGAGGGTCTTTAAAGATTTAGATTTTTGAAAGCGTATTAATTTCAGTAGAAAAGTACGTTACAATAGATTCATGAAAGAAGAACGAGGGGCATAAGAAAATGATCAATAAACTTCATGAACTCAATAAACAAAAAAAACCGCTATTCGTCATTGTGTATGACCAATTGTATAAATTAATCATGGATGGAACATTTCCTCAAGACAGCCAGCTTCCAACAGAACCCGAATTGGCCAAAAAATTTGGTGTGAGCAGAATGACATTGAGACATGCTCTGGCACTTTTGCAGGAAGATGGATTGGTTAAAAATATCCATGGAAAAGGAAATTTCATTACAAAATTTCATCAAAATAATCATATGGATGGTTTGGAGAAGTTGGGGAATCCTTTATATAAATGCTATACGGGAAAAATAGATGATATCGAACTTAATTTTCGAGTTGACCTATTAACGGACTATGCCATGCAAGTATTAAATCAACAAACGACTGCAGTTGTTGCATTGGAACGCTGGTATAAAAGTAACAATAAGATCGTAGCTTTTGCTTTTACGATGATGCCAATCGAAGCCGTTTCCGAATTAAATCTTGACTTACAAAACAATAAGCAAGTATTAGAAATGTTGGAAGACAAAGTATATGAACTCGCTAATTCCTCTAACATTGAAATTAAACGTTCGAATTCCGTCAATACTCCGTCATTAAAATACCAAATTTTTCACGGAGAGGAATGTGATTTGATTCTAGAAAGTGTATATATCAGCGATAAATACCCTGTTGCTTATAATAAATACTATATACCTATAGAATTTAGTCAAATTAAGATTAAAACATCTAAGTAACCGAATGAACAATTCATTAATTTGGAAGCGGCGTCTGGGTTGTCTGCGAGATATAGCTGTGTTACTATTCTCATTGTTATAACGTATACAAGTTTTTAGACAACTAAACAATGTTGTATATTTCGAAAATCATCATGCATGATCATGAAATCGTAACCAAAAATGTTTTGTGGTATTCATGCAAGCGCTACCTTTTTAAACATCATAGAAGGAAACAACAAAGGAGAGGAATATCGCTATGTCTACCACAACTACAGATATGAGCATGAAGAAAACTCAGGAATTTAATATTAAGAAAGCAGTGCCTATTACCCTGCTATTATTTCTATTATGTTTGATCATTGACAATTCGTTTAAGATTATTTCTGTTGATATGGCAAAGGATTTTAACATATCAGCGACAACAGTTAGCCTGCAAGCCACCCTAGCTGGCCTTGTAATTGGAATTGGTGCGGTGGTTTACGCAGCTTTGGCGGATTCCATTAGTATCAGAAAACTTTTTATCGTAGGTATCATTTTGATATGTGTCGGTTCAGTCATGGGTTACATTTTTCAACAGTCGTTTTTACTCGTTGTTATCTCACGCATTATCCAAACTGCAGGTTTAGCATCTGCCGAAACATTGTATGTGATATTTGTAACCAAACATTTACCAGCAAATGAACAAAAGAAATTTTTAGGATTAAGTACAAGCAGTTTCGCTCTTTCGCAGCTTATAGGTACATTAACTGGAGCTTACGTTTCTACGTATTTCCATTGGACAACTCTGTTTTTAATTTCTTTGGTAACCCTTTTCACTCTTCCTTTTATTATGAAATATCTTCCTAAGGAAAAAACGAAAAACAGTAATTTAGATGTATTGGGATTATTTCTAGTGGGAACCATTTCAGCAGCCCTACTACTCTATATTACCGATTTCAATTGGATTTACCTACTCTTGTTTATTGTTGCAATTACATTGTTCCTTATTTATATTACTAAGAACTCAAAAGCGTTTATTGGAATATCATTCTTTAAAAATAAACAGTTTATCTCATTGCTTGGAGTTGCTTTTGTCATTTACTCTGTGCAGTTAGCGTATATTTTCTTATTTCCTTTCTTACTTGAAAAGATATATGGTATGAAGCTCGATACTATTTCACTATTAATGATTCCAGGCTTTGTAGGAGCTACGATCGTCGGGGCTCTTTCTGGAAAAATTGCGAAGTCTCTGGGAAGCAAGCAATGTATTACAATTGCTATGTCCAGTATTATAGTCAGCTTACTATTAGGCGCATTCTTTGTACAAAGTTCTGTTGTTGTATTCGTGATATCCATGGTGTTATTCTCTAGCTCATTTGCATTCATGTATGCACCATTAATTGATTCTTGCATTCGGACGATTGATAAAGAAAAAACAGGAACAGCAGTCGGATTTTATAATTTAACACTTAATGTCGCGATGTCAATCGGAATTGCCTATACAGCAGCCATGATGGACCATTCCGCAATGCGAACAAGCTTCCTAGGGATTACGAGCAATTCGGATGCTTCCATGTTTAGTAATACCCTATTCATTCTCGCACTCATTACCCTTTTGAGTTTAGCTCTGTACTGGGTATTCGTAGGACGAAAAGCGACTAAATAGATTACGTTTCGGACAAACCCCACTGGATATTGCAAGAGCAAGGGAAGAAGAAGCCATGATCGAGCTGCTCAGCTAAAATAATAAACCTAAAAAGCGAACGCTCTTTCCTAAGAGTGTTCGCTTTTTTGATCCACAATTTATTCAAATTGGCTTATCAACGCCAGTGCCTCTTCATGGTCAGGCTCAAGTTCTAATAACTTTCGCGTGTACTGCAATGCCTCTTCGTCTAATTGTAACTCGATACAACAAATGGCCAGACAATAAAATACGGTTGATGCGATCTGATCCTGGTCCGAATGCATCGATATTTCTAAAAACCGCTTAGAATCTTCGTACTTTTCCATCTCAAACAGGATCAATCCAGCATCAAGTGCTAAGTCATAGCGCTGCTCCATGACGTAATACGATGACCACATGATCTGAATGCCTCTTAATATATCCAACATTTCTTCATCGTTTGCATCTGGCAGCAGACTATAGATCTGCTTCTTACTCTGAATCAAAAATTCCGCATCATATCCACCTAAACGCCAAAAACTTAATATTTGCTGTAGTTGCATGCTATCTATATTGCGATCTACCCATTCCTTCATACTAAAAAAATCGTCCGGCCCAAAGCGTTCAATAAATCGACGATAAGCTAATCTTGTATTCGCATAATCCTTCGGCATATCCAAATTGAGAACACAACCCACATTTATGTTCTTATAGTGATGCGGGGGAAATAAAGCCGTAGCTCCTCTTTGTTCATAATAATACTGAATGGCATGGTAGTTTGCTGTTAAAGAAAAACTTCCGTGTAGAACCAACTCTGGCGGTTCTGAGAATCTCCAATTATCAAGCAAGTGATCCCCTTTATCAGCTGTTATTAATAGAAATCCCGTCTGAGACAACCGATTCAAACGTTCCAAACAAATCAATCCCGCGACAGGAAATAAAATATGCGAGTCTTCTAATTCTTCCTGATACATGGCAATGACATCACGATAAGGATAGTTCTCTTGTTCATACTCAGGTGCCCGTCGATGCTCATAATGTAAAGATATTTGATTTAATGCTTCTGACGGTTGAAGTGAATCCATTTGCTCAGGACTATCGACAATAACATCCACTTCGTAAATTTGACCATTCCCGACATAAATCAACTCTTGTGGAATACTATCAAAGAAGTAATTCGCAACAATGATTAAGGGCTGTTTTAAATCCCCTTCACTAATGGTTGTGTCAGCTATAACCAGGTCCAGAGCTGTATCATGAAGAGCATCAAATCGCGCAAAATCAAGTAATCCTTCGGCAATAAAAGACTGTAAAGCGGGATGCTCCTTCCAAGCTAACACATTGTTCATTGCCAAATCGGTCATAATGTAACGGAACGGAGGTAGTGCTATCCCCACATAATCTCTCAACCGACACAACTCAAGTAACACGTGGTAAGCCAGACGTCCCGCTCCTGCTCCAAGCTCCACAATCCAAACAGGCTCTGATCGATATTCCTGACTAGCCCGATCTTGAAGAAATCCAAATATCATTTCTGCATAGGAAGTCGCGATCATCGGATTACTCGTTATATATTGAGGAACTTGGCCATTATTCCAAGCCTTCATTCCTTCTTCTTCATAATAAGTCCGCTGCAGATCCCAAATTGGCGCTTCGCTAAAGCGGTAACGTTGTTCTTTATTATCTCTCATTCACTCTTATCCTGCTTCTGCTAGTTATTGACTACATGTAAATCACATTAGTCTTCTTGCCTGCAATCATAACCTATTTTACGTTCAATCCCTAATTCTATTCTGCCAGAATGGGACTGAAAGATGCCCCTAATTAAGATGAAATATTATGACTAAAAAATAGCCCAAAATTGATAAGAGCACCGAGCCAATAAATCCTGCAGCAAATGCTTTCATCCCAAGTTTTCTAAAGGTCTTGATTTCGACACTTAACCCAAGCCCAGCCATAGCCATTGCAATTAATAGATATGCAATATTTACAATAGCGTTAGCCACTGTTTCAGAAACAATACCTAAAGTATTAAATCCACTCATTGCAATGAACCCTAAAATGAACCAAGGAATAATAGATAAGGATATTTTCTTCTCATTGCTTTCTTTGTCTTGTCTTTGGGCTATATATCCAATAATAAGGGCTACTGGTACCAATAGGGCAACACGTGTTAGTTTAACTATAACTGCTATATCAACTGCGGTATTCCCACCAGCCGCAGCTGCAGCTATTACATGTGCTATTTCATGTAATGTTCCACCAGCAAATACACCATATCCTTTTTCAGTTAAGTTCATAATAGGATATAATCCTGTATAGACCAATGTGAATATCGTTCCTAATATAGCAACCGTTGCCGCCCCTACAGCTGTTTCTTCTTCTTTCGCCTTTATTTGAGGAGCAATTGCAACTACGGCAGCAGCCCCACAAATTGCTGTACCACATGCAGTAAGGATACCAAGTTTCTTCTCTACACCAAACAAACGAGTCAATCCATAGACTACTATAAGTGCAAATACAATATTAATGACAGCAATTATAAATACACTTGATCCAGCGTGATAAATATCTGCTAAATTTAGCCTCATACCCAAAAGGATAATTCCTGCTCTAAGCAGTTTTTTACTCGAAAAGGACACACCAAGATGGGTATTCTCCCGAAGACCAAATACGAATCTCCAAATCATTCCTATTACAATGGCTATAACTAGCTGCCCCATAATTGACAAGAATGGAAATCCAGATAAGTATTTTGCAACTATTGCTATAAGTAATGTAATACCAATCCCTTTCATAAAGGGTTTTGTTAGTAGTTTTTTTGACTGACTTTCAATTGCTGTAATCATTGATGTCACTTCCTTATCTTTTGCTGTTATTCATACTTTATAAATAATGTAATCATTAGTAAAATATATATAAATAATTATTACTATTAGTATTATTAATGATAAGGTGGCGATCTTGTTGTACTATGATGCTTTAAAAACTTTTGTTACACTTGCAGAATTGAAAAATTTCACTAAGGCTTCTGAAGTACTTCATATTTCGCAGCCCAGTGTAAGTTTACATATTAAGAATTTAGAAAAGGAATTTCAAACGGAATTATTTATTCGTTCTCCCAGACATGTTCAAATTACGCCTACCGGAAGTATCTTGTACAATCGCGCAAAACAAATGATCTCCATTTACGAAAATACAAGAGAAGATATTCTAGAACATCATAATTCCGTACAAGGAGAATTAATAATTGGAACAAGTTTTACAATTGGCGAGTATATATTGCCATCCTTTCTATTTAAACTTCAAAGAGATTTTCCAGAACTTGAACTTAAAGTAGTAATTGGGAATACAGAAGAAATTGTTCAAAATGTTCGTTTGTTTCAGGTAGACATTGGTTTAATTGAAGGTCAAACGAATGAAAAGGAATTGTCTATCCATTCTTTTATGCAAGATGAACTGTTTATTATTTCTTCTCCTAGTAACTCAAGTTTAAAGGGAGACATTACATGGAATGACCTTCAGAATCATACGTGGATAACAAGAGAGGAAGGGTCTGGTACACGTGAATATTTAAATCACATTATTCGTTCGAATGGATTAAAAGTAAAATCACTTCTCACTATAAGCAGTAATCAAGGGATAAAGGAAAGTGTTATGCAAGGGATGGGAATATCTCTCCTCTCCCGTAGTGCTATAAAGAGGGAATTAAACCATGGAGACCTATCAATCGTTCGGTTAGAGAACCAATCTTTTACTCGAGCTTTTTCCTATATATTTTCTCCCGTCATGAAAAATAAAAGAAGTGTTGAGGCTTTCATTAATTTAATTCGTTCTAAATAGCCTAATTAGAATGCTGGGTGGCCAGCGTTCCGTATAGCATCTTTTGCTGCGAGCTGACCTGTGTGACACCGGAAAAATGCCCTATAACTAGATTACATAGTCATAGGGCATTCTTGAGTATCTTGTCGTTAAATTTTCTCGGCCGACATTCGCGTCCTAATCCTTTAATCCCTTTCCATCCAGGATTTGTTGCATATATTTTTCAACCCTTGACTCTCGGGTTTTGGATTGTTTAGGTTCAGAAAAATAGAGTATGTACGCTCTTTGCCGTCCAGGCGTCAATGCTTCAAAAGCAGTTTTCAAGGCAGGATTCTCATCGAGTTTATTTTGGAATTCTTCAGGAATTACATATTCTGTATGCTCTTTATAATTCACTTCCAAACCAGCTTTTTCAACTTCAATGGCTTCATAGATATAGTCTTTCAAGATGCTTTCCATTTCAACGATTTCTTGAAGATTGGTGAACCGAATCTGGCGTGCCGCCTGTACATTCTCCGTTTGTTGGATTAGAATTCCATGGGTATCCTGTAACAAGGCACCTTTGTGAAACAGAAGCGCACAATATTCTTTAAATCCATGTATTAAAACGATGTTCTTATTCTCAAACGTGTAACAAGGATGCATCCATTTAAATTCTTCGGTCAGTTCACAGTCAAGGACGATATCTCTCAACTTCTCATATTCTTTCTTCCACTTTTTGGACTTACTTAAATATTCATCAACCTTAGGATTCATTTTACTATCTGACATTAAGGAACACCCCTCTTCAACATCATATTGTCTTTTCAAAATAAGCCGTTCAACACCTTACATGTTTGCGTTTGAAACCGACCTTCCCTTTTTCTACCATCTTTTTTATATTAACGGAAGCGTTCAAGAGCTTGCTTTTTGCAGTACCCGGATTAACTTCTACCGGACCTACTTCCGTGGCGACTTCGACCGCCTTATCATGAAGTGGCAGATAGGATACCGCCACAGTATATATGAAATAGTTCATCGCGTATTTCGTGCGTTCGGGGGCATCATGAATTGTACTTTTGATAAGTTCAAACATATCAGCGATTTTCTCTTCGGAAAATTCACTGTCCGGACGATTACCGAGCAGCCAGCAATAACAGCTCCAGCCCGCCGACATTTTCAGCTCTTCCCCGCTTGCTATCCATTTATCGGACACTTCTTGCGCAATATCCGTTTCTGCCAAAGTTACTGCTACCACAAAATCCGATAGCATATAAAAATAAGCTCCATCCATCCATCGTTCAAAATCCGCCTCAGACATTGCTTTCGGATCGGCGATCATCCCTGCAAAGTACATGGCGTCATAATTCCCTGTGGCATAAAGCTGCTCGGCCAATGGTTGATTGAGCTTGATTTTCCTGAACATAGGCTTCATCTCGCCTGTGGCCACACCAAAAAGCGGTTCCTGCGCGCCATTCGATTGGTATATCTTCTTGGTCCGTTCCTTACCGAGAGCTTCAAGTTCTTGCATGACCGATTCTAGATTCATTATTTGCACTCCTTTTGGATGGTTTGTCCTTAGAGATAAGCCGTCTTTAATTGAATATATCATAAAATGGCCTTAATCCAATGAAATCAGGACCAAGAGTAGATCGATGGAGTTTTTTTAAATTCGTGGCATAGGTGCTTTTGCCGCTCCCTACTTTTCCACACGGCATATATATTACCCTATGTCTACTATATTACCCCATGTCTACCCTCCCCCCTACATTTAGCGTGTTAGGCTAAGCAACCTTTCGGACATAATCCATATTTGTGACCGAGTGCCAAGCCCTTCAAAAAAAGATCATTCTTTGGAAAATGGAGGTGTGAACCGCATTTTCGCAAGGAATGATCTCTTCTAATAGTTTCCTTCAAATACTAGGATTATAGCTGATCAAGCAAAGCTTTTATCTCCGGATTTAAATTCAGCACGCGCAGAATAATGCTAACAGCTTCCGCTCTAGTCAAAGGCTCGTTCGGAGCGAAGATGCCCTCATCACGGCCTTCAATAATGCCAGCAGATGCCGCTATCTGAATCTCACCAGAATTCCAAACACCGGCAATGTCGTTGAAGGACGCCGTTTGACGCTTGTCAACAGCCTTCAAATCTACGATACGACTTATGATGGCAATGATTTCAGCACGGGAAATAGCTCGATTCGGTCTGAACGTATCGTCCCCATAACCCGTGATAATTCCGCTCGATATTAGCGCTTCAATTGCATGACTCGCCCAATGATCCTTCACGTCTTTCAGTTCCCCGGAGCTGCCCGCAGGTTCGATGTGGAACACTCTAGCTATTATTGCAGCTAGCTCGGCATGTGTAATAGACTCATCTGGACGGAAGGTTCCGTCTTGATATCCAGTAATAAAACCCAATTTGACGAAAAGATCGATATTCGGTTTACTCCAATGCTCGTTAACATCAGGGAATACGCCGCTAACCGGCCCCGTCTGCGCTTGCTCCACTTTGCCTTTCAAATACGCTTCGATTCTAGCTTGATCTACTGCCGACTTGAAAAAAGAAGCCGGAAGCGGTGAAGGAGACGGCGAAGGCGTCGGTGAAGTTGTCATCGGTTCGGTTGGCGTAGTCGGGGACGGGGACGGAGAAGGGGTTGGCGAAGGAGACGGATTACCCCCACCGTCAGGCGTTCTTCCCGCTACCGTAACCGTCACTAAGTGGTCTTGCTTGGTACCATCGGCAGCGTAAACCGAATACGTTACCGGATTCGTAAAGTCTTGCGTCGTAACGCCGCTAACTTGATCCTGAAGTCCAACCTTCACATCTACGCCTGTACTCGTAAAAGCAGGAGCTAACTGGGTCACGTTAGTACCGTAAGGTACCGTTATCGATACCGTATAGTTCGTCTGATCCACGATTCCAATACTTTCCGGGCTCGTTAATTTGAAAGAGGTAAGCTCCTTTGCAGGATTCAAGCCCGTATTAACAATCAGCGTATACGGGACAACCGAATTCTCAGAGTCTACCGCATGAATGGTTGGAGACAATCTTAAATCCGATTCCGTAATGCCCAATTGTTGAACAATACCATTGATTTCTAGATGATCTCCCGTCGTCACGAAGTTAGCCTTAGCTGCGCTTAGATCCGTTCCATACGGGACATCAAGCGTAATCGTATGTTGGACTGAATCAATCACTCCTGTTGCATGTACGGGAGAGATAAGGTCGTAAGTAATTAGTTGATTAGCCATGACCACTGTGACCATATAATTTTGCGTCAACCCGTTCTCTGCAATTACAGTGTACGTCAATGGACTTGTATAATCGTTAACCGTCTGCCCGGAATATTGGGCCTGATTTCCTATTTTTACAGTTTGACCATTTGTCGTGAACGTAGCGATTTGTTTGAGCCGTGAACCTCCAGTAGGCAACACAACGGATATCGTATGCGCAGCTTCATTCACGGTACCCTTTACACCCGCAACGGCAAATGTCAGCATTTCTTTCGTTGAGCTTGCCTCTTCAGCTGCAACATGTACGGTCACGGTATAGGCTTGAGTGTCGCCGGCTTCATCATGAACGACATATTCAACAGGCGCTGTGAAATCTATGACGGCTTCACCGCTAATTTGCTGAGCTCCATTTGCATAGACCCTGGTACCCGTAGACGTAAACGCCGGCACTAAGGAGGTCAAGTTCGTACCGAAGGGAACTGTAAGAGCTATCTTATGGTTCGTCTCATCGATGATTCCGATGGAAGAAAGCGAAGCCAGCCCGAAATAAGTGATTTCTTTGGCCGTACTGAGCTCTCTTTGGAAACTAACGGTAACCGTATAGTTTCGTGTGCTGCCATCCAAGGCTTCAACCGTGTATATCAATGGCTTCGTAAAATCCTGGACGCTGGTTCCGCTGACTTGAACAACATCATTCACCTTAACTTTAGCCGGGATTTCATCTGGTGCGATTTTATCTGTTGTAAACGTAGGCTTCAACGCAGTCACATCCGTACCTTGCGGAACGGTGAGAAAGATCGCAAATGCCTCGTCGTCGATAAAACCCGTCACTACTGGAGTGGACAAGTTAAATGATAGAATAGACTTTAAGCTGCTAGGCCCGATAGTTACCGTAACCGTATAAACTTGCGTACTGCCGTCCTCGGCAACGATGGTTAATGGTACGGGACTCGTATAATTAGTGCACGTAACCTCACTGGTATGATTAAGAACGGACGCACCTTCGGAAACCGTAAAGGTTTCAAGCATATTATAGACTGCGGAACGGAAAGGAACGACGACTTTGATCGTATGGTCCCCGTTATCGATGATGCCGTGATTCCCTTCTACGGAAAAAGAAAGAAACTCCTTCGATGAACTTTTTTCAAACATAAAGCTAATCGTGTTTGAGACGGCATTGTTGTTTCCTGCTGTATCAGTTACTGCACCAGCTGCAACTTTAACGGTCACAATCTGACCGCTTGTCGTCGGAGTAATGATAGCGGTGAAAGTCGTTGCACTCAGAGCCTTAACATCGGATGCAGTTCCATTGTCTACTACAAGGTCTACATCCGCAAATCCACTTACCTCTTTGTTAAAGGTAATGGTGATCGGAAATGCAGCGTTGATATTACTGACGACTGAACTGGATAGCGTTGCTATAGGTGGCGTATACGATGTATCATTCGTTATTGCCGTTACAACATCACTTCTATCGTTTGCTGCAGTAATTGCCGTTACATAGAACGAGTAGGTCGTGTTCGAATTCAGACCTCCAATCGTTGCTGTCGGATTACCAACCCAAGCAGCCCAAACTCCGTTAGAATACCACACCTGATATCCACTATCCTGGTCGACTCCTTCTACCGCGTCCCATTCCAACGTTATTGACTTATGTGTAGCACCAGTAACCTGTACATTCTGCGGAGCTGGCAAAGGGTTAGCTGCCGATGCTATCGGAACTAACGGAAAGCTAAATGAGCCGAATACAATAGCAATGCTTAGTATTACAGCTAACATATTGGCGTACTTATTCTTAATCTGCTTGTACAATTCATTCCCCTCTTCCTCAAATGTTCATTGCAATAGATCGTCTGATTTCCAATGCCATCTCCTATAATAAACATAAGGACGAGTCCGAATTGTAATTCAAATTACATTTTTGATCATATTTCAAAATAAAAATCGCCGTCCGATTCCCGACAGGGATCGTGAACGGCGACAATTTTAGAGTCATCACGTAAGTAACAGTTCTTTCAGGTAAAAGCCGATATAACTTTGCAAAGCTAGTAGGCCAAATCCGCCAGCACCTTGCCAAGCCGGTCAAGTTGCTGTTCATTAGCTTCTATGCAGATCGGCTTAGCTTGTTCAAACTCCTCTTTTTCCTTGAAAAGTTGACGGAAGGTGACCCTAGAGCGGCCTTCGAAGCTCTCGAAGGTAGCCGTTACCCGAAATTCGTGGAAGGATAGATGATCAAGCACGATCCGCTCCAGCGGCACGATCTCAACAAAGACGTTATGGTTAGGATAATCCACGCCATCCGGTCCATGCATGGTGAACTTCCACGTGCCTCCCGGCCTCATATCGCACTCATGAAACGTATTCATGAAGCCTTGAGGTCCCCACCATTGGGCTAACAATTCAGGGGTTGTCCATGCCCTAAACACAAGCTCCCGCGGGACATCGTACTCACGCGTAGCAATAAGTTCATTTTCACCTATTGTCATGTTCATACCTCCCCTTCTAATACCTTGCCCAGTGCGTCCAACATGACGTTTGTACCGTGTTCCCGTACTTCCGGCGTATCGTGCCCGTCAAAGAACGCACCTTGCTCCGTGAAAATCAGCTTCGTGCCGCCCTCCACCTTGATAAGCTCGACCGTTGTGATCGAGACGGAGATGCGTATGCCGCCCGAATCCAGGGTGTACGTATAAACAATGCGCTGCTCTGGAACAAGCTCTTGGTAGTTGGCGTCGAAGGTAAAGATCGGCCCATCCGGCGGCCCGCCGCTGCTGTACTCGCGCCCGCCAACCTGGAAATCGAAGAGGTCTGACTTCGAAAACCACTTGGCTTTGGCAATCGGGTCGGCCCAGGCGTGATAAACCCGCTCCGGCGAAGCGGCATAAGTCCGCTCGACAACGAAGGTTCCATGCTTCACAAATCGTTCGTTCATTGATTTTCCTCCTTATGTTTTGGAATTCCGCTCTCCTCGGCAAGAAAGTCTCCTAACAGGTCCAAATGTCGCTCCCAACTCGTTTGCCGCTCAATGACCGGTTTCTCAAATCCCATCTTCATCGCTTGCAGAAGGCTCGTGAAATCTTCAACCGTTAATTCCGCCTTGCCTTGCATAAGCTTGGATACATGTCTGAGCTGCTCCAATAGTTTCTGCTGCAGTTTGATCTGTTCTTTGATTTGGTCTATCTGCAGGTTTACGATCTCAAGCGGACTGATCTGCCCGCCACTTAAGGCCGACTTAACCTCTTCGAGAGATAAGCCCAACTCCTTAAGCGATAAAATCTGGTGCAAGCGTGACAAGTTGACTTCACTATATAGCCTGTGACCCGATTCCGTCTGGCTGGATGGAGATAACAAACCGATTTGATCATAAAAGCGTAGGGTTCTTACGGTAAGCCCCGTCAGCTTGGCGAGGTCCCCGACCTTCCAATGTCTCTCCATTAACCATCTCCACTCTTTGGCGCTAGCTATGTACCGGTAGCTCTATTGTAAAACATTACGTTACGTAAGGTGCAAGTGAAATCATGACGTTCTACCGGAATTTTTTTACGCCACTGATTTTGAACACAAGCTATTGTGTCTAACGGCGAAAACTCCGCCACGGCGCTCGTTAATGCCATATTATAAGAAATATACACTTGGAATCTCCAAGCGTATATTCGAGTATTTTTGAAAATTTCGCCGTTGAATTCCAAATATTCCATGAGATACGACAGTTCCTCGTCCTCCGTTCCTCACGTGTTCTGAATCACCTCGAATGCATCAAGATTACATGGATCACTCTTTGTGTCGTCTGCTTAGCGAATGCCTGTCCCTTTAGTAATGAAATTTTTGTAGGCTGCAATTTTGTCTTTCAGCACCTTCTCTGTGGCTGTTAAGTCTCTTATTTGACTCTGAACAGAGTTTCTATGATCTTCGAGAAGGTTCAAGCGGGCTTGGGTCGTATGCTCTCCTTCTAAATATAACTGCGCATATTCTCTGATTTGTGAGATCGGCATTTGGGTTTGTTTCAACCTCATCACAAATCGCAGCCAAGCAAGATTGGAGTCATCATATACTCTTTCTCCATTCGCATTACGTATCGGAGCAATAATCTCTTCCTTTTCATAATATCTCAGTGTATGTGCGGTTATCCCCAATAATTTGGCTACATCGCTGATCGTATACATACAAGCCCCCGAATCTATGTTAATTTTAAGAGTCCCCCATAATTATAAAAAACATTTGACTTAGAGTAAACTCTAACCTGTATAATTAAATCGTTGTTGGTTCACCATACATTCTTGTAGAAAACGGGAGGAAGTCACATGAAATATACTGTAGTTACAGGCGCCAGTTCAGGTATAGGTTATGAAACTGCTCTAGCTTTTGCAGCTCGCGGCAAAAACTTAATTGTTGCAGCCCGCAGAAAAGAACAGCTGGAGGAATTAAAGTCTGAAATCACTCGTATCTACCCCGATGTAGATGTCGTCATTCGAGCGACTGACTTATCCGTTTCCGAGAATGCTTATAAGCTTTATGAAGGTCTACAAGGGTTCCAAATTGAAACTTGGATCAACAATGCGGGATTTGGCAACTTTGCTTCAGTGGCCCAGCAAGATTTAGATAAAGTATCTGCAATGCTGCATCTGAACATTGAATCGTTGACGATACTTTCCTCTCTTTTCGTTCGTGACTACTCCAATGTTGAAGGGACACAATTAATCAACGTATCATCCGGTGGCGGCTATACGATTGTGGGAAATGCCATTACGTACTGCGCAACTAAGTTCTATGTGAGTGCCTTTACTGAAGGACTCTCTCATGAGTTGAACAGTCAGGGTGCACTTATGCAGGCTAAAGTGTTAGCACCTGCCGCAACAGAAACAGAATTCGCGAAGCGTTCTTTCGATGTCTCCGAATTCGAATATCACGGGACTGTGCCGAAGTTCCATACCGCGAAGGAAATGGCTGGATTCATGCTTGACCTGTATGACAACGATCGCGTTGTGGGGATTGTGAATGGTTTGACGTACGAGTTCGAGTTGAGAGATACAATTTATAATTATGTGGCGAGCACGCGATAGGCTCATCTCGTAATGGCAAGTTACGAAACATGGCCATCCTTCAACGGATGGCCATGCATAGACAATGATATGGTCTGTAGGGCGTTCACCAACCAATCTGATCATGTCTAGCAAGATCAAGCCACCGAATCTCCCCCCTATTTTCCCGACATATCGTAATCAGCTACGGCATTTTTTCATCAAGTCCATTCACCTCTTCCTCTGGATACCGCTCAGTGATTTTTAAGTTAGGTTGGTGAATGGCTTCTGTCCATGTATTTCCACCAGGTAAAATCAATGTATCGGAGCTATCATTCAATGTTGCACTCATCTAGTTTGATGTCGGGCAGTATTTTCAACCCGCCCATTGTCGTTACTGGAGTCTTTTCAATACCCACAGTAACTACTTTTGATGGGGCCAACCCCTTTTTATAATATCTTCCCAGTTAAATAACCTATATCCCAGTCTGTCATCGTGTCAAACACATAATGTGCCCGAAATCAACATCCATAGAATCGCCAGCATATTATCGTTTTTTGACCGTATCTTAGTGAAATCTTAATGGATGATCAAAATCCACACTCATCATGAATCATTATTATTAAATATTCAAATTTTATAGTATTCTTTTAATAGATTCATATTTTTGGAAAGAATGGTGGTCGTGCATGTATGGGTCATATCCTAATTATCGATGACGAACCCGAGATTCGTACGTTAATTCGCATCCATATGGAACGGGCAGGCTTCCAAGTTATTGAAGCGGAATCGGGACGGAAAGCGATTGAACAGATACAAGAGCATAATATCGAGCTCATGATATTGGACTTGATGATGGATGACGGGGATGGCATTAAGGTACTTCGTTATTTACAAGATAATAATTTGCAAACTATCGTTATTGCACTTAGCGCTAGAAGAGAAGTGCAGGACAAGATTGCTACCCTCAGTCTAGGAGCCGTTGATTATGTGACAAAGCCATTTAGTCCATTGGAGTTACTTGCTCGGGTTCAAGCTCAATTAAGAAGGCAACGTCGCCATGCAACCCATCAATCTGAAATCATCCGATTAAACCATCTGGTTCTCGATGTAGATAATTTAGTTCTGCATAATGATGGGAAACCCTGTGATTTAACTCCGGTTGAATGCGAGCTTCTGAAATTCTTTATGCAAAACCCCGATCACGCCCTGACCAAAAGGGAAATTTACAAACACATTTGGCAGCATGAAAACTACGATGATAACAACTTGAGCGTATTTATTAGTCGGCTCCGCAAAGTACTCGAAAGCTCTTCTGGCTCTCAGTATTACCTTTATACCGTTCGTGGCGTCGGATATCGCTTTTCGGGAGATAGACGATGAAGAATCTCACTAGGATATGGCTCATCATGCTAATAAGCATCGTTATCAGCTTGAGTTTGTTTGTCTGGCTTTCGACACTTTCGGGTAAATTATGGAATAAGGGTTATGATTTAAATGAGTTGAATGCCATCTCGCAAGAGATACTGAGTGCTACTGAACAACAAAACACATACGATAAGAATGAAGTCCAACCGATAATGGATCAGTTTCACATCCACCATCCTGCTCTTCGATTTGAATGGATTTCTTCGGACGGAACAACGCTCTATGATACTTATGGTGAGACGCATAATTATAGCTTTGAGCAGTTGGCGGATCGCATTATTAATATGCCAAACAACCTCTGGGGCGAAGATAAACCGATTACGCTTGCCTATTCAGCGAATAAGAACGGACAGCCTTATTACTTATTACTAAGTTTATCTAGCGATGCAATGAAACAAGGACAGATGTACTTCTTTGTGCGAACATTTAAAGCACTATATTCCTGGGCTCTGCCGTTGCTGTTATCTTTCTTTGTGCCCTATTTTCTGGCCCTGTGGCTTTTCTCCTCGGTCAATCGACGGATCGGCAAGCTTAACCAAGCCCTCAATCAGGTCAATATCCGAAGCGATGTGATCGTGCTCGAGGATAAGTCGAAGGACGAAATCGGTCAACTTACCCGTCACTACAATTCGATGGTGCAGCGGATTCGGAGACAGGCTGATGAAATCGATCAATTCGAAACCGGGCGCAGGGTGCTGCTTTCTAATCTATCTCACGATTTGCGAACACCGCTAACGATGATCCTGGGTTACGCCGAAACCATTCATACTGGCTTATATAATGACGAAAACGAGCTGCGGACCAACTCGAAAATCATTTTGCAACGATCTCGTTATATGGACAAACTGCTGGATCAATTGTTAGACATCTCACGGCTGGATGGGGATTCACATGAGATACATCTTGCTCCGTATAACTTGTCTGAAATAATGCGAAAAATTGCCGCCGACTATATGTTATTTTTAGATGGGCAAAGCTTTGCGATTGAAGTGGATATCCCCGATAGGGATATTCAGGCGGTTATCGATGCGCCTCTTGTTGAACGTGCTATACGCAACTTAATGGACAACGCGATTCGCTATGGAAAAGAAGGGCATTTCCTTGGAATAGGGCTCGTTGAAGAAGACGATGTTGTGTGCATAACCGTTAAGGACAAAGGCAGAGGAGTTGCTCCTGAGGATCACAAACTCATCTTTGAACGGTTCTATCGTGTTGACGAGGGAAGAAAAGGCGAGGGGCTCGGTATCGGACTTTCGATTGTCAAGGAAATCGTTGAATCACATCAAGGCCATATTCAGTTGATGAGTACTCCCCATGTAGAAACCTTGTTCCTGATAAGACTCCCAAAAAATCAATAAATAAAGCTAACACAATGATGATGTGCTGCTTCGTTGTTAGCGAGAAATTTAGCCCTACTTGTGATACGGTTCATCGTATCACTGCAACCGCGAATTTTTATAGCAATCGGAAGCAACAATTGGATAATGCTAAGACGGTCGATCATTATCAAGAATAGCAATGCTCTCTCGGAGAAGATCATTGAAATATGGAAATCTCGAAGCTTGGCTTGCGGAGCAAGCAAAAATATAAGCCTCTATTCCGCCACTCGGAATAGAGGCTTATATTTTTCACACTCAAAAGAAGCGAGTAACAAATGACTCAACAAGTCCTGCAAATTGAACTATTTCCAAATAGCTCTCCAGTCATGAGAGCACCAGCCAGACGCGTTAACATTGTCAGCCTGAAGATTACTTTAATATTCTCCTTTAATTACAAAAAACGAGCCCCGAATTGTTCCAGCTAGTTTAGACTTCTGCCTAGCAAACTTAAACTTCCCTTCTAACTCCTTTGGTACCTCCATCCCCTCAGAAAGCTTAAAACCAACGGCCCGCTTCTTAGGATCATCAACCGTGTACATGACATTGAGCGCAAGACCATCCTCATAAAAGACGTAGGCAAATTGAATATTTTCCACTTGAAAACGCGACGTTTCTAAAGGTTTAGCCGCAAACTCAATATCACGTTCTTCTTTCAAAATTCGGTTCACATAATCAAGGTTCTCCTGACTTTCGCTAGCTGGTACAACCGTAAATTCATGCTCGTATTTGTTCATAAAGTAACGGGCTTCATTAGCACGTAAACCAGCAAGCGCATCTACTACAGGTGAAGACTCAAAACCAACCGTAGACACATTTTTAAAATCAACGATATACGACATTTTCCATCCCTCGTTTTCTCTTTTTTTCCTAACATTAGAAATTCATATTTCACTAAAACTAAGCCATTCTTCAAGTTATTCTACCAAATATTATACCAAAAATGATTCATGATAACCGTTCACGTTTTGGATAAGATAAATCCCTTTGATAACATGACCGGTTTGGATGTATGAATTCGAAATCAGATCGCGTCCCGAATCCGCATCGAACCCTTGTACAAATAAAACTTGCGTCATTTGTGGTACGGTTCAGCTTAACGGGTCTATCGGCGAAAAATGCGAAAAGGAGCTGTCGCGGCCAGCTCCTTAGTACTATGATCAATTCAATTCAAAGAGAGAGAGGTTGTTGTTAATTTAATCCGTCTCATTTTTTCTCCAATACGGACAGCACTCTTTGTTCGGATCAAAAATCGCGGAGTTGGTCAGTATATTCCCACAGCGCATGTTCATCAATTTCGATCTGAATCGCCTGCAGTTCCTTAACAAGCCCGGATATAAGCGGAGTTATGGCACCCAAAATCTCCTCTCGTTCCTCAGTAAAAATAAATACCTTGCGCTTGTCTAGTTTATTGAACCCTTCGATATAGGTGGAAAAGGTGTGTTCGAGCTGTAGCTGCACGTCCTGGGAGGACATATCACCTGTTTGCGCCTGAGCCGCAAACTCCCGCAGTTGCCCGCGTATCTGTTTATACAGCGAGGCAGCCTTTTGCGCTTGTGCAGGTGTAATTCCTTCTCGACCGTCCCACGCCCGAAATGGGTTGTCGAGATTATCGGCTAGCCATTCCGGCTTGCGCGGTTGGCGAATGGATAAATCCAGACCTTGCTTCGCTGCTTGTTTGTAGGCTTGCTTGATCGTCTTGGCAGCATCATCCGGCAAGCTGGTCAACCACAACGTGTGCAGCTGAGGCAACTGATGCGGATGTGGAAACTGCTCGCCTGAGAAGCCAAACATGTCCACCGTCGTGAACATTTGAAGCTGTTCGAGCTTGTACAGCTGCTCCATACCACGGATGTAGCCTGGCTTGCCCCACATACGTAAGCTCTGTAGCGAAGGAAACCGATCGATGACGTCTCCCAGATCGATGTCATCGGCAGAGTACAGCTCCAGCACAGACAAATGCTTGAGACCCCTCAAGAAACGATAGGACTTCACCGCCTCGCCATTCAATCGAAGCGTGATACCGCGACCTTCCCGCTCATGCTTGATATAAACATCATGCTGCAAACTTCCTTCAAACGTCATCCGATCCATGTCCTTAGGAGCAATCAGCTCATGGATGTTTTGCGGCTTCATTGTGATTTCTGTGATGAGTGTGTGCTGCAAATCAATCCGTTCCACGGCTGTCTTGAGTTCCAGCTCCAGCTTGTAGATAAAATCATGCGTTCTTACATAGTTCTCCAGTGCAGAGCTCCAATCGAAAACAGTCAAGGATGTCAGACAAGGCAGACGATCCAATTCCGTGTAGTCGATTAGGCCCGGGATCCGGTCCAGAGAAAGCGATCGGGTGCCCCATCGCACCATTACTCCGGCAATTTCCACCTGCTCACTGCTGTCTGCCTTGCTGGCAGCTTTGAAGTTATGTCGTTTGTCCTCCGGAATGCGCTCCCACTGCAGCTGACAATACAGCTTGCTCCCGCGATTCCAGTCTCCGTAGCTTCTCGGCTGCTCTTCCACAAGGACCTCAAAATTTGCAATATAGGTATACTCCGGAGGAATCGGACCCGCACTAATGAGATGATCCAGATGATCACTCCAAAAATAAAAATTGATCACAAGCGGCTTTACCTGCCTCAGCTGATCAATGGAAGGAAGCTCTCTCCCGGTCCAATGTAGCATCAATGCAGCATAGCTGTCTTTTTCGTTCGGTTTGTCTGCTGGCACAATATGCGTAATCTGACATGCGACATAAGCGTTCAATTGCGGATTCCAGAATCCGAATACATCACCTGGTTGTATCGACATATGTTACTCCTTTCAGTGTTCGAATGCGGTCAATGGCAAGCGAAAGCCAACGTCCAGACTCCCTGTACCTCTCCATTTCCCATAACAAATCACCGTAACAGACCGCAGCCCTAAACATAATTATACTATAAAGATGGAAAAAAATATGGAAAACATTGTCTCAACTACAAACCTCTGAACCTTCCCCCACACCCCAATTTTTCGCCGTCACTTATGGTACGGTTCAGCTTAACGGGTCTATCGGCGAAAAATCGTTCTAAGTGTGCCGTGGGCCGTATTGCTGCACCTTCAAGTAACTTGCATTTTGCTACCCTAATGCGACTGCGGTGCTATTGGCATACAATCGCATGAAAAAGGCCCCTGCGAGGCAAAACTCACATGGGCTTTAAGGGCTAGAAAATACTATTGCGAATCTACGGATACGCTTGATATACATAGCGAAGCGAAAAGCGATGGCTGAACGAACCTTAACAACGCGCAGATATGCCTTCAGTTTTGACCATAACTGCTCTATGGGATTCAGATCTGGGTTATAAGGTGAAAGGGTAAGACCGCAACAAAAATACTAAATATTTCGTTCCTCATACTGAAAGGGTTCTTCACAAGAGTAAATTTCATGGAAAAATCCCTGGTATGGAATATCGTCTTCCAAACATTTTATGAGATACGACAGTTCCTCGTCACACTCCGGTTCTTCGCCGTTGTTTCGCATGACCTCGAATGCATCTATAATATTTTCCATGAGGCTTACTTGGATAAACAACGGCAGCTTATCCAACATCGAATTTTCGATTCCGGTCTCGGATCTGTATCCTTCAAGTACTGTTTTATAATAATCACCCATAAATTTTTTACGTTTTCCGGCGTCTGGTTCAAATTGTATCCAACCCACTCCTTGTATCCAGAGACCCGCTAGGTCAAACATATACCAACAGTAACGTGAATTATCGAAATCATATACAGTTATTTGTCCGGTATCAAAATCTATAGAATAATTCCCATCGTTGTAATCAAAATGGATCATACCAAAAGTCTCCTGGTCCCTATCCAATCCTTGTAAGGTATCAAGGAGCTCCACCATCTTCTCCTTAAGCAGAGATAAGGAACCCGGTATCAGTTTATCGATATATTCGGCATTGTATTTGTCAAAAAAGCTATACCGGCGATGGACAGGCGTATATCCTTTCGATATATGGTGTAGTTTCCCTAGGGTTTTGCCGCAATTATAATAATATTCGGTAATTGGAACCCCTTCTCGGTACCGATAATTATTTTCTACAAGCATTTTTCCCTTAGCCTTTTTAAACAGGCAGACAAAAAAGATGTGGTTATTGTGGATGATCTCCTCCAGCAGATTCCCCTTTCGGGAGCTGATTACATTTGAGACACTGCCTCCGTGCTCAAATAGATACCGAACAAATTCCACTTCGCCTAGGAAATCTTCTCGGCTCCTGTCTGGTAAGAAAGCGATTCTGAGTATTTTAGCGCCCTCGCCCTCTTTTTCACAGGTATAAACGACATTTCGCCCTCCATCATGTGCCGGAATCCGCTGGATTTCATAGCCTTCTAATCCGAACATCTCTGATACGACTGTAAGTAAATAGGTATCTCCGATTGCAACAACTTCGTTATAATTTATAACTATCTCTCCTTTTCGTACAAACATCTATTTATGATGACTTACAAAAAGAACATACCACAATAGCGGCATGCTCAATGGACTTTTTTGATCATTTTTAAGTGCATTTCACTCTGATGGGCGCAAACCATTCCATTTGACAATATTGCCCATCATATGCATCCGTATCGATTTTTTCGAAGAAGAATTTGCTATCCAGAAGCTCATATCTCCCGTTGTGCTCCTTGGCAAGCCT
Source organism: Paenibacillus sp. P5_B5 (assembly GCF_056400365.1). Taxonomy (NCBI): domain Bacteria; kingdom Bacillati; phylum Bacillota; class Bacilli; order Caryophanales; family Paenibacillaceae; genus Paenibacillus; species Paenibacillus sp. P5_B5. The sequence goes on along the minus strand of NZ_JBFULK010000002.1, from coordinate 52,095 downwards.
ATCGATGGCAGTATACAGCGCCTCTGCACGTAGTTCGCTAATCTCCTCGTAATGATGGTTCCCAATATAGCGAAAGCCGACACACATAGAAGCAGGGACGGTATCGCCTGCACAGCCGTCAGGAATATCGTTCAAATTCCGTACTCGCATAGACGGTAGATAGTACGTCCAACTATGCGATGGATCAGGCGTCCTCGTTAGACCGTAATAGATATTGGGTTCTACTGGATTAAGCACATTATGCCGCTTGTTCCACCAAAACTGTTTGGCAGCTTCGGGCGCTTCTGTCGGTGCTTCAGCGATCTCAATTCGATGGATGCACCCGATTAAATGAAAGGATGGAATCATGACCATATTCGGCCCGTATACCATATTTCCGCAAACATCGTTCTTTGGAAATAGATGAAGAGGAGGTGTTACTTGAATGTTTTTGCCGGATTCCCTGCATTCACCAGGCGTAAGCCCATACTCACGTTTAAACGCGCGTATATAGGTTTGCTCATGTTCATAACCGCATTCGATGGCAATATCGAGGATCCGCTTATCGGTTTGCATCAAATTCTCTAAGCTGACGGCCAGCTTTCGAGAGCGGATATAGCTTTGTAGCGGCACGCCGAAAGCGAACTTAAAAAGCCGACGCAAATGAACCGTGGAGACCGGGAGATCGTTCAGATATTCTGTCTCGCTCGTACCAGAAACATTTTCTTCTATTCGGGATAGGAGTTCAGATAGAAGTTTGTATGGTTGTATAGCCTTTGTCACTCTCCTAGTATGTTTTTGTTCCTTATCATTCTTAATGGAACATATTTGCTACTAGTGAAATCATACCACAAGATGGAAATCATTGTCGTTTCTTTCATATATAAAAAAAGCCCCTAAGTCAATTTAAGGGCTAGAATTTCTTATAAATCATCGATCTTACAGGGCTCAGGCCCTCTTACACCCCAATTTTTCGCCGTTACTTGTGGTAAGGTTCCCTCCGATTTATCTTAAACGCTCGATAAATCTGCTCCACCAGCACCAGCCGCATCAGCTGGTGCGGCAAAGTCATGCGGCCGAAGGACAGCCGCATGTCAGCGCGGCGCAGCACCTCGGGGCTCAGCCCGAGGCTGCCGCCGATGATGAAGGCCACCTGGCTCCGCCCATAGGTGGCCAAATCTTGCAAGCGAGCGGCCAACTGCTCGCTCGCCAACTGTTCGCCATCAATCGCAAGCGCGATGGCGTAAGCATCCTCACGCAGCGAGGAGAGGATTCGTTCGCCTTCACGACGACGAACTTGATCCTCTTCCGCTGCGCTCATGTTCTCAGGTGCCTTCTCATCAGGCACCTCGACCATGCTCACCTTGGCATAAGGCCCAAGGCGCTTCACATATTCCGCTATCCCATCGACCAGATAGCGTTCTTTTAATTTCCCTACGGTAATAATTTGTATATTCAAGATTAACCCTCGATTCAGTCAATAATTTTTTTCATTATCTTCCTTATATTTATTAGCTAGTATCACCATAATACCATTCTTCGTCAAGCACCCTCCCCCTACGCCCCTTCAAATAATCACAACAAAAAAACGCCCTGTCGTCATTCGACAAAAGAGCGGTTCGATCACTTTTCTGACAAAGGTTATTAATAATTTTTCCGTAATCTCCATTTTTTGATAAAAATTTTTATAGCAGTTTTAATTTAATTTTAAATAACCGATAAGTATTGAGTGTTGTATTGTCACCCTTACAACTAGTTAACTTACATCTTAGAGAGGAGTCATCACAGATGATTCAAAAAATGTTTGCCAGCTATAAAGCATCCTTATCCAAGCAGATGCTGCTTTTCCTTGTCGTGCTTATCGCTGTTCCCACCGTTGTTCTTAGCCTTTCCTTGACACAACTTGCACGTAACCAACTGGAGCGCGAATTGTTGTCTCAAGTCGAAGGGGTTACAACGATGATTACTAATGTATTCAATGATTCGTACCGTGATTATACCGTCACAATTGACAGCTTTACCGATCTCCATGTCCCTCCAGGGGAAAAACCAGGAGCGCATATCAAAGACCGCATCCATCATATTGAGGCAGATATCCATAATGTGTTGGCTGCGTTCATGTTCCATGACAATCGATACTACAACTCTAAAGAAAAGGAAAACCCGGATTTTGACCCAACTACTCGCGAATGGTACAAGCAAGCTATTCAGAATAAGGGGCAAGTCATTATGACGCCTCCATATATTGACACCGTAACTGGAAGCTATGTCATTACCTTTGCCAAGACACTCTCCGACGGTTCGGGCGTAGCAGGAATCGATGTTGCCATCGATCACTTAAAAGAGATGGTAAGCACATACAAAATCGGAGAACACGGATATGTCAGCTTATTCGACCGTAACAACGTAACATTATCGCATCCACGATTCCAAGAAGGCGAGCCGCTTCAAGACGAGAGGTTCGAAATAATGCGCAATCAAGCTGAAGGCTCATTCATGCTTGCAGATACAGATCGTGAGGAATATTACTATTTTAACAATGAAAATGCGCTCGGCTTAAACATTGTATCTGTCATTGATAGGAGCGAAATTAATCAAAAGACCGGACCGCTGTTGCGAGTATCTTTACTGTTCATCCTACTACTGCTTGCTCTCATTTCCTTGTTTATTTGGATATTTATGAAACGGACGGTGCGACCTGTACTGCAATTGAAGCAACTAACTGACTCCATCGCTCATGGAGATTTAACCGTCCCGTTGATCGAGAGCGGAAGAATAGATGAGATTGGGCAACTGCAAGCCAACTTCAATACAATGTCGCAATCGTTATCCGATGTACTGCTGCAAATTACCGATCATTCCGAGCAAGTATCTGCTTCTTCGCAGCAATTGTCCGCTAATTCGGAGCAGAACGTCGTAACGCTTGAGCAAGTTGCCTCCTCCATGCAAGAAATATCGTCCGTATCGTCCGATATGAATCTAAGCATGAACGCCGTTAAACGGACAGCGGAGCTTGCCCAGCAGGAACTCGACGAAACGATTCGCATTATACATGAAAGCACCAAACTGTCGCAGTTGGTCAATATCCTGGCGAATAAAGGCGAGGAGACTCTTGGTGCTGCAAGACAACAGATGGATACAATTGTCGAACATTCCAAACGTTCTAAAAACGAGACAGAGAAGCTAAACCGGGTTGCTGAGGAAATTAGCGGGGTAACTAACTTCATACAGGGAATTGCAGCGCAGACGAATTTGCTAGCGCTGAATGCCTCCATTGAAGCTGCACGAGCCGGTCAGGATGGTCGCGGGTTCGCCGTAGTCGCCCTAGAGGTACGCAAGCTCGCTGATCAGACAGGATCTGCCGCTGAGAAGATTGCCACCTTAATCGGGGAGATACAGGAGCGTGCCCACCACATGGTTGGAAGCATGGAGGAAGGCGTTGAATCTGCCGCAATCGGAAGCGATCTAACGCAATCGGTGGAGCATCGGTTCACGGAGATGTATGAGGCAATTGGTCGCATCGATACGCAGCTCGGTCAAGTAGCCGTCGTCAGCGAACAGTTGATGCAGTCGAACGAAGCGATGATTGCGGCCTTCGATGAATCGAGCGCCATGACCCAGGCCGCAGCACAAAAAGTCGACCTCGTCGCTGCTGCCAGTGAAGAACAGAACGCTTCGATGGAGGAAATTGCCTCCTCCGCTGCGCATCTTGCCGGCATCGCCGAAGAACTGCAGTCATTGGTGCTTCGCTTCAAATTGAAGCGTACACAGTAGTTCTAGCGATCAGCTGTCAGAACTGAAATTATAAGCAAAGGACTTGAGGACGTATTGCTTTTTACCCTCAAGTCCCTTTGTTTTCTTGCTCTTCCAACCCAAGCTTATTCGCTCGCAATGTGTAATCGACTCCTCCATACTCCCACTGTAGAACAAGATCACCATGTTTAATTTGACGCCATGTTCCTTCTCCCCTATAAGTCCAATTTTATACTTTCTTATATTTAAAAAAAGAGACCCTCATCAGGTCCCTTCCGTATTTTTATACAACTAAGAAACGCGCTTCGCCTTCATCGCAGTGTTCGCAATGTGCTGGCGGATGCCAATCGCGAAATTTCACTTCACGAAGATCGACGATATCTGGTGCGTCTTCATACTCATCCACAAATTCATCAATCGCCAGTTCTAAATGCTCTTTACATACGACATACATAGAAGCTACCCCGTTTCCTCATTTTGTTGTAGTTACAATCATCTAGTCTGCTAGAAACGTCTACGACTCCACCAAGACTACATTCACTGATTGCTTCTTACCTTCTCGGTAGAATGTAATCGATAATGAGTCGCCAGCCTTTTTTTCCTTATATAAATACTTACGAAGCTGTAGAATACCGCTAACTTTCTTGCCATCGATTTCTGTAATAACGTCTTGTGACACTATTCCAGCCTCTTTTGCTGGGCCCGATGCTTCTAATACGATAACTCCAGTTTTCACTTCAGTAGGTAATTTTAATACATCTGTCCCTTGAAAGGACTGCAGATTCTGCATGGTAACGCCAATAAGAGGTCTTCTTACCTTCTGATGATCAATTAAATCTTTAAGAATAGGAACGACATCATTGGATGGTATTGCAAAACCCATGCCCTCAACTGATAAATTAGCAATTTTAAGGGTGTTAATACCAATAATCTGACCTGCCATATTAACAAGTGCCCCGCCGCTGTTACCTTCATTGATGGCGGCATCCGTCTGAATCATATCCATTTCCCAGTCGACATCCCCATCACCTGATGTTGATACCGGAATAGTCTGCTTGGGAGATGACACAATACCTGATGTTACTGAAGTACCAAGACCAAGTGGGCTACCAATGGCAATAACGGATTCACCTGTTTTGAGATCATTCGAATCACCAAATTCAGCTACCGCATCAACCCCGGATGCATCCATTTCAAGGACTGCCAGATCTGATATTCGATCAGAACCAATCAATTCAGCTTTCTTACGCCCGCCGTTATGCATCCCAATCTCGAAAGCATCGCCTTCTTCTACAACGTGATTATTCGTTACGACAAATACGCGATTACCTTTTTTCTGAAAAACAACTCCTGAACCCATACCATACTGCTGCAAATCGCCTTTTTCATTCTTTCTCAATGAGAGGACAGAGACGACCGAGGCATTCATTTTTTTAGCTGAGGCAACGATTGGGTTACCTGTAACAGGTGAGGAAACTTGAATAGCTGCATTCCCACCATCCGTTCGTAAAGAAACAACTAGCAGTACAAGTATTAGCATCACCATTGCACCACCAAATGCTGAAGTGAATACAACGATACTGCGTGTGTCTCTACTGCTCCGCCCGCCTGTGAACGGCCGCGTCTTCATCACATCACGTTCTTTCCATGAGCGTGAAGGTCTCTTAACTGAATAAAAATCATCATCGTCAAAAAAACTCATGCCGTCCCTCTCCCCTTTCTTCCCGTCCTTGTCGGTGTAACATTCGCTCACTATTTTAATCCTTTATTTCAATAAAGTATAGGCATATTTTTCAATCATTCTACCTAAACTAGTATTAAGAGATTTACATAGCCTTCTAACTCAAATCTCTCACTCTATTAAATATAAAGGAGCTGTCTATTATGGATTATTCCCGTGATTCACGCCATTCGCATTCCCCTATGAAAGAGGTTCATATGGTCGCACAACTAGCCGATCTCAAAGTGAGGAATTACCACGATTCGCTGGCCTTAACTGCGTTAATTGAGCTACTGATTGAGAAGCAGCTTATTACTCCTGCTGAACTACAGACTAAGGTGACGCTACTAGACCATGTGTTTATATCTGATCCAAAACTTCCCATTTCGTAGATCGATCATGATAGGTATCCATTAACCGAACGCGTCTTTCTTGAAGATCCATACCGCGATCTTGTGCCACATTATGGAGCGTTAGTCTGGCTAAGTCGAGCATATTATGATCCCTGCTTAGATGTGCCATATAAACGACCTTTGTTCGATTAGACAACACGTCGCATAAGCCATCAGCTGCTGCTTCATTGGATAAGTGACCAAGATCTCCTAGAATTCTGCGCTTAATATTCCAAGGATAATGACCCATCCGTAGTAAATCTACATCATGATTGGTTTCAAGTACAATCGCATCTGAATCCGATAGCTTCTCTTTGACTTTGGAGCTCATATAGCCAAGGTCTGTCGCTAGAGTAAGCTTCTGGTTGTGATGGTAGAAGCAATAACCAACGGGCTCAGCTGCGTCATGCGAAATGCCATACGATTCAATTTGTAAATCACCAAGATCAACGATTGAATCAGTCTCCATAATGATGCGATTACATTCTGCGATATTACCTGCATGCTTATCGATCTGTTCCCATGTCTTTTCGTTAGCATAGATCGGTAGATTATACTTACGGGAGAACACTCCTAATCCTTTAATATGATCCGAATGCTCATGAGTTACGTAAATAGCATCAATCTCGCTGCCACTAACCCCTTGCTCTTGCAGTAAACCATCTATTCTCTTAGCACTAAGCCCGACATCAACAAGTATCTTCTTATCACCTGCAGCAACAACCATCGAATTCCCCGAGGAACCACTTGCTAATACCGAAAATCGTAAACCCATCTCTACTAACTCCCTCTACTACCTATTCCAAACTTCTATTCTATCTATACGATTACCATTAAAACACAATACTTACATAAATTGATTCATTCACAAAAACAAAAATGGAAGAAGGCTTGTTTATAAACTCAAACACCTTCTTCCATTATATACGACTCGGCCATATTTATCGATTAGAATCTGTCTTATTTGTATCTTCCTGTGGTGCTTCAATTCCACCATTAAAAGCATGAATATAATAAATTTTATATACGCCATCCATAATCGTTGTGACCCGCCAATAAGGCATTAAATAGAGTATAGGTGAATCGAATTGCTGACCATGATAACCGAGCTTAATATCCATAATCGTTGTCCCATTCGTCAACAAATTCTCCTTCTCTGCAAGACTGCGGATCGCAATATAAGGAGAGATCACCTTCTGCTCCACGATGTCTTTCTGCTCATTGCCAAGATCGACTTCCGCATAAGCCTGACGATAGCTTGTAATTTGGCCATCATGCTCAAGTAACTGGATCGTAACGTCGAATAATGGTAAATCCCCATACATCTGATTCATCACATAGGTGCCCGGTTTACTGACAATCGAATCAAATTGATACTCCTCTAGCCGCGGAATGTCCATTTTGACCGAAAGCTCTCTTGGTATAATTTTCTTCATAAATGAACTCACATGAACAGGCGATTTCAACATAATGGTCTGATCCGATTTGTAATCGCTGTTTAACTTCATCGTGATTTCCTTGAGCTTTGGCGCTTCCTTCGGGATGCCATTAGGAACCGAAATATTCTTCTCCATTAGTAACCGATTCGTTTCTTTGGCAATTTCCTCTACGTCGAGCGCGAGCTCTGACTGCTTCATTTCACGTACCACTAGCTGATACCCTAAGATCAAATTCAAAAACAAAAACGAAAGAACAAGAATCGTTTTAGCCCTACTCCAATCCATTCGGGTACCCTCCTAATTAATTGAACCTATTTATCCAAAAATTCATATTTACCATCACGATATTTAATAACCCATTGCGGCTCTAACCTAATTTGTTTATCCGTTACTACAGGGCGATAGGCTGGAAAGACCGAGACAATATTATAGCGATTCGGGACATTCAGCAGCATGGCTTCAAGCTCTTCTCCACCAGGTAAGGTTGAGCTACTCTGTTCAACCTCTTCATCTGGATTGATAATCGATCGCTCGTAACTTGTAACCATACCTTTTTGGACGACAAGATTCATAAGCCCAAAGCCTTCACCAGATGGTTGAATAATCGGATGCGAGCCGTAATACTGGCGGAATACAAACTTGGGATTTAGTGCCGCATTACCTGTTTGACGATGAGGAGATTCGCTAAGTCCATAATACGAACCATTCCAACCACCATGCTGGTTAATGAACTGCACGCCGGCACTGAAGTTCTCCCATACGTTATCCGTACTTTCTACAGGAGCTATAGGATCTGTATATTTGACCCATTTAAGACCTCGTTTAAGCAGCAAACCTTTCTTACCATCTGTATAGATCTGAGAGTCACCGAGTTCCGTATCTTTCAGTGATCGTACAATCCCTGGATCAACGAAAAGAACGCGTTTTAACTGATCATCCGTCATTACCGTATATTTAAATTGATATGTTGGTATATTGACTGGTTTAAGAGGTACATAGTACTCGCCATTCTGTGTAATATAAGGATCGGCGAATTCTCCCCACCCAATGTATTTATTGATATCCTTAACTGTAAAATCAGTTCGGATTAGTTCATAACCTTCCGTCCGAACATCCGTGAAGAAATAGACACGAACCTCATCTTGCTCATCTGACATAAAGATCCACATGTTCGTGATTTTATCATTTTCAACACCTGAGACATCCTTAATCTGAAATATCTTCTGAAGAATCTGAAGTGAAATACCTTCACGAAAATGTAGCTCAATCCCCTTACGCTTATTGCGAATATCTTCCCAATTCACATCAAGCAGAACCGGGTTCACTTTTCGGAAGCCTTCAAATGAACGCTGTTTGACACTCTCCATGATCAGGTTGTAGTGTCCCATGTTCTTGTATAACATCGTGTGCTTACTATTACCAAGATGAAACACCATATAATCCGGAAATACGAGATCCTCAATCTCTACTCGCTTGCCAAGCTTCTCTGGTTTAACATAATCTCCACTTATTGCAATAGGTTCATATTTCGGTGAACCATACATGAGCAAGTAAGTCTGGAATAAAGAGCCGAGAATTAGAACAACCAGCACCAATGTTTTCATTCTGTCGATCATACCAGCTCACTCTCCTTATGGTGTATGGGGAGCGTGAAGGTTACTTTGGTACCTTGATTGGTTTCCGAATCCAGTAAAATCGTACCTCCATGTGCTTTAACAATTTCCCGGGCAATGGACAGCCCTAGGCCAGTCCCCCCGACATTACGTGACCTTGCTTTATCCACTCGATAGAACCGATCAAAAATACGAGATATATGCTTTCGCGGTATCCCAATTCCTGTATCTATCACGGACACTGCTAGCCAATTACGATCTACTTGATGAGCTTCCAAGCTAATGGTTCCATTCTCACCTGTATATTTAATCGAATTCGAAATCAAGTTATCAAGTACCTGATCGATTTTATCACGGTCAATAAATACATGCTCTATATCCGTTCCTACTTCGATCACCATTTCAATATGCCGTTGATGCATCTGKAAAGAGAAGCGATCCGTTACTTCTTCCAGCATGTCTTCAATATTCGTGCTTGTTTTCATTAATATCGCTTGTTCAGAATCAAGTCTAGATAAATGCAATAAATCCGTCACTAATCGAATCATTCGCTCAGTCTCATTGCGTGTAACTCCGATAAACCGCTTCGCTAACGCAGGATCTTCCAGTGCACCATCATCGAGCGCCTCTAAATAGCTCTTAATTGTAGTCAGCGGTGTACGTAATTCATGTGATACATTCGCTACAAACTCACGCCGAGCTAGCTCAAGCTTCTCTTGATCAGTCACATCCTGTAAAACAACAATGATCCCTGTATCGTCACTGCTTCTAGAAATTTTCGTAAAGGTCAGACGCACGCTGATCTGCTCATCTTCATCTGGCGTATCAAGCTCAATCAGCAAGGTATTCCGATTGCCTTTGACATAAGATTTAATTTCATCCACTGAAATTGGCAATACGTCGGTCATACTTATGGGTTCAAGTAGTGCCTCCTCCGGTAGCCCAAGGATAAGCTGTGCTCGACTATTCATGAGCATGATCTGACCCGCCCAGTCAGAGGCAATAACACCATCATTCATATTCGTTAGGATGGAAGCAAGCTTGTCTCGTTCTTCTTCATTACTCGCTAGTGCATCTCTAAGCGACGTCATCATATAGTTAAAGGTATGCCCTAGCTGCGAAATTTCATCCTTGCCATATACCTTGACCGAGTGTGTAAAATTCCCTGCAGCAACAGATGTTGCCCCTTTAATGAGTTCTTTAATCGGCTTCGTAATTGTTGCAGATAGAATAACACCTAGCACGGCTGTCAGACTAAGCGCAATAATCGTCCCTGTGATAAAAATCTGGTTAATGGAGTTCATTTTTTCATACATCTGTTGCATAGACGCAGCAATATAGACAGCCCCATATGGTCGCACACCATTGCCTACAGGACTCGTGAAAATCATTTTACGCGAACCATCGGTATCCGTAAAAATCCGTTCATTCACTTTAATCCCCTGCAAAGCGCGTGTAACCTCTGGGATTGTATTTTTATTCCCGACCAGAGTCCCGTCTGACTGAATAGAAGACTCCAATACAACACCACTGCTATTAATAATCTGAATTTCCATATCCGGGCTTGCAAACAGATCATTCACAACATTCTTAAGATTATTGGAGTTGGCTTCACCACCTTCTTGCCCAATACCTTCCTGATCCTCCTTCAAATAAGGCTCTACATACTGTGCAAGTAAATTAACCCGACTATTATAAGATTTAACGAAGTCATCTTTGAAATAAGTCTCAAGCGTATTATAAAAATAAACTGCGATCATCTGCATCGCAATTAGAATTAGCAATACGTAGATGATAATTAGCTTGCTTTGGATCGATTGAAAGAACCTAGCAATCTTCATCTAAAAACCTCCGGATTTCGTGCTCCGCATCATGTAGCCAAGGCCACGTCTAGTCATAATATAATCTGGCTTACTTGGATCCGTTTCTAGCTTCTCCCGCAGCCTCCGAATTGTTACATCGACTGTCCTTACATCCCCAAAATACTCAAATCCCCATACAGCCTGAAGTAAATGCTCACGTGTCATTACTTTACCCGGGTTCTTGACTAAATAGAGAATCAATTCGAACTCACGATGCGTCAAATCGAGTGGCTCGCCATCCTTGTACACCACATACATGTCCGTATCGATAAAGAGTCCATGAAGCTTAATTCCCTGCTGCTCCTCAGCCTCTTCTACCTCCTGGGTCTCCTGCTCAAGCTGTGAAATCTTCACCTGGTTGACCTGTCTACGAAGATGTGCCTTCACCCTTGCGAGTAGCTCCCGTGTACCAAATGGCTTAGTTACATAATCATCTGCTCCCATTTCGAGTCCTAGCACCTTATCGATCTCTGTATCCTTAGCCGTCAACATAATAATCGGCATGTTCAGCTTCGCTCGAACCTCCCGGCACACATCCATACCATCTTTGACAGGTAGCATCCAGTCGAGTAGAATCAAATCCGGATTCTCAGAATAAGCAAGCTCCACCGCTTTCCCGCCATCATATGCACAGATAACCTCGTACCCTTCCTTCTCTAGGTTAAACTTCAATATATCAGCAATCGGCCGTTCATCATCAACAACCAGAATTTTTCCATACATCCAAATCACTTCCTTATTCGCCGTAATCAGTCATTACCGTTATTTTAGCATACTATGAATAAGAAGAAACAGTTTCGTGAACTTTTGAGGACAGACCTGTTTCTAAAGATTACATGAAGTGTATATATAAATAGAAAGAGACATGTCCCTCCTAATGAAGAAACATGTCTCTCGATTATTTTTTATTCAAGAATTGGGATGGATTTACCGGGGTACCATTCTTATGCACTTCAAAATGCAAATGCGTTCCATACGATTGACCCGTATTTCCCATAACACCAATTTTATCACCTTTTTGCACGATGTCGCCTTTTTTAACAAGTAATTTGCTCATGTGCATGTATACCGTTTTGTAACCATTCTTATGATTTAAAATGATATAATTTCCGTAATCTTTATGCTTTCCAGCGGTTTCAACTACAGCGTGATCAGCAGCCATAATCGACGAATTCCCTGTCATATCTAGACCCTTGTGAAGCTTGCCCCAGCGTTTACCGAAAGTACTCGTAATTCTTGGAGAATAGATAGGCCATGCGAATTTACCAGAACCCTCACCTTTGATCACAAGTGTACCTTTTTTGATGATTTCATTAACTGGCTCTTTGATGACTTCCTCAGAAACAAGTTCCTCACTAATCACTTGTCCATTAACTTTCACTAAATGGAACTGCATTTTCTTAAGTCCAGATTTACCTTCCTGCATTGTGTTCTTAACGCCTGCAAGAAGTGTGTTATCTGTAATTGTCTCTGTTTCGTAAGCGATCTCTTCGTTCTCAACTAAGGTTTCTTCTGTCCGAACATTAACGGTTGGATGTGATTGTGTAAGATCAAGCTCATCGCCTGCTTTAATGATATCATCAACGATCCACGGATTCCGCTCATATATCAATTCTGGTGACACATGGAATTTCTCTGCAAGCTGCCCAACTGTGTCTCCATCAACTACTTTATAGATAAAGGGTGCCACATTTCCATTGCGGAGAATTTCAAGCATTTCTTCTGGACTTAGAACGTCCTGTGGCTCGATTTTCTTAAGCGCAACATCAATATCTTCAACAATCTCTACCTGATCTACACTGACCGATTCAGGTGTTGCATTCACGTGTGAACCAGTTGCTGGAACTGCAGCTCTACCTTTGGGCTCAGCTGATAAGGCAACAACCTGTGATTCCTTCTTCTCCGTGAAGTCCTCTTTGAGATTCGTTAGTATAACGTCTACCGTTTCTTTATCCTTCACGTAACCAACCATCACACCATCAACACGAAGCTCGGCTCCAATGGTGTCAGGCTGAATTTTGTCATCTAATATAGCAAGTAGCTCTTTATCATTCACTTCTGGTTTAAATCGTTTCTCTGCGGCAAACTGAATGACAGTCGAGTCCCGTTCTGGCATTATCTTATGCACATTAGGAAATTCCACTGCTAGTTTCTTTTCTCTATCAATCTTATATGTATCGTAGACTGCTGGATCACTAATGAGCCCAACATCTTCTCCTGCAACTTGTACTCGATAGACATCTATCGAATTGGCCTTCACATAGGAATAGCCTGTAAAAACGATTGTACCTACAAGCACCCATACGCTAGCTCCCATAATGATATTCTTCTTATTATGTATCATAAGGGCTTGTACGGTGTCCTTGCCGTTCTTGAGTTTGCCAGTCAAGCTTTGCAGTTGAGCTTTATCAGAAGTAAGTGCTTTCGCTTTACCCCAGAGCTTCTTAGCCCAATCCATTCCCCTGAAATCTGTCATGCTCTTCTCCCTTTGTTTCGCTAGATTTACGAGACCCCAGAAGCAACAGTATACCGTTCAAAGAACGGATCCGTTTCTTAAGGTGAGTACAAGAAGTATAAACACTACATACTTAATGAACCCACTAAATAGGAAATGCTTACTCACCCTCTAAAGGACGAATACATTCCCTAAGGTATTAAAAAGCATGTAAAAAGTAGATTATGAGATCATCCATCTCCAAGAAGAAACGGTTTAACCGTCTTTAAAAGATGGTCATAATATGGCTTCTTTCATTACTCTTTCCTATATGAATAGGTTTCACGTAATTCTAAGTTTACCACACTCCTTCTCATCAATTCAACAAAGTACCCATTTAAGGGTCAAATAACGTCCCGTTTAGCCTCCGTTATTTGTCAAAATGGTTAACAATTCTTGGTATTCCTGGCCGTTTAAGCGATTCTGTAGAATGGTCTGAATTTGCTCTAGACCATCGCTAGTTATGCCATTCTCCAATAGTTTTGATATTTTCTGAACATCTTCTTCTGGTAGCTTTGTAGAAATAATATTGAATATTTTAATTTTATCTTCTACTGAAATATTATCTTTTAATTTCGTGAAAGCATCTCTACTCATGACAACATCCTGATCCTGTTTCCATACCTCTGTAGCTTCACCACTACCAGGTGGCGGAGAAGTTGAAACCTCAATGGATCCTTTGGGAATCGTTCTATCTTCCCTCGGTTTCTCACTTTGTAGAGGGGTTAATTCAGTTGTTTTCGACTTATCCGCCTCCGGCTTATTAAATACGCCAGCAATCACGTCTGTAAACTGAATTTGCGGAATTAAATTAGCTGGGAGCTGTAACTGTTGAAATATGTTCGTCACAACTAAGCTTACGACATACCAAGTCATTACTAATGTAATAAGAGAGACTACGATTGCACTGCCCGCTACTTTGGCAAGCCATTTTAACCATGACATATTTAATCACCTCTGATGTATAGTTGCCTCTCCCCTTTCTAAGTATTGACGAATATACCCTGATTGAAACGATTTCTACCAAAAAAACCCTCCCGCATATTATTGTGAGAGGGTTAAATAGTGATCTTCTGATTTATTAAGCGTAAATCGGACGAACAAGATTCGTCTGTTCACGGTTACGTCCAACAGAGAAGATCGCAATCGGAATGCCTGTTAACTGAGACACACGCTCTACGTAATGGCGAGCATTATCTGGTAGATCGCTCAGTGAACGAGCACCTGTAACGTCTTCACTCCAGCCTGGCAGCTCTTCGTATACCGCTGTGCACTCGCCTAGCATTTTGAGTGATGCTGGGTAATGCTCAATTAACTCTCCGCGATACATGTAACCTGTACAGATTTTCACTGTTTCAAGTCCTGTTAGTACGTCAATGGAGTTAAGTGATAAGCCAGTTAGACCACTGACACGACGAGCGTGACGAACAACAACCGAATCAAACCAACCAACACGACGCGCACGTCCTGTTACTGTGCCATATTCGAAGCCTTTTTCACGAATCAAATCGCCAACTTCATTATTTTGCTCCGTTGGGAATGGACCATCACCAACACGTGTTGTGTAAGCTTTGGCTACGCCAATGATTTGATGAATCTTCGTTGGACCAACTCCAGCGCCGTTACATACACCACCAGCAGTCGGATTCGATGAAGTCACATACGGGTAAGTTCCTTGATCAATATCAAGCATAACCCCTTGTGCACCTTCAAATAAAACACGCTTACCTTGGTCAATCGCATCATTCAGAACAACGGATGTATCCGTCACATACGGGCGAAGAATTTCTGCATATTCCAAGTACTCTTTCAAAATGGAGTTTGCATCTAAGCCTTGACCACCGTACATTTGTTCAATTACACGGTTCTTATCTGCTACTAGTAGACGCATTTTCTGTTCGAACTCTTCAGCGTCCATTAGATCAGCAATCCGAATACCGTTACGTGCTGCTTTATCCATGTAGCAAGGACCAATTCCCTTGCGTGTTGTACCAATTTTGTTCGCGCCTTTGCTGTCTTCTTCCAGTCCATCTAGTAATAAATGATAAGGCATAATGACATGTGCGCGATCACTGATTCGCAAATTTTTGGCAGAGAAACCGTTGCTGCGAACATATTCAATCTCCTCAATTAACGCTTGAGGATTAATTACCATACCGTTCCCAATGACACAAACCTTCTCTTCATAGAACACACCTGAAGGAATCATTTGTAGCTTGTATTTTTTATTATCAATTAAAATCGTATGACCTGCATTGTTACCACCTTGGTAACGTGAAACTACTTCTGCAGTTTCCGCTAAGTAATCCGTGATTTTCCCTTTACCTTCGTCGCCCCATTGTGTTCCAACTACAACAACTGTTGACATCGCGTAACCTCCGTTAGGTGAATCCACCTCTTATTTGCCTTTTGGCTTTTTGTGCATTATTAGTTTAGCAATCTGAAGTTTTAAAGTCAATAGAAACGAACGATACTTGTCCTATTCAAATAATTGTTCGGAAATTGTAAAATATTTGATAGTCGTCCTTTCGCATATATAACTTGGCGTGATTTAGACTTGCCATGACTTTTCTTCCTATTTTGCACTCTTATTGCGTTTTGTATTAGTGGCTCCTAATTTAAATAAAAAGAGGGTTCACAGACACTTATTTACTCGATTACAGCTCACTTAGCGGTAACCTTTTAAATAGGTTTCTGATAACCCTCTATTTCTTGCTACTCGAATCAATTTCATAATACCTTTAGCTGCTTCAATCGTTATTTAATAAGGCATTCCTGCGGCAGCCATAGGCGGTGCGCCCATTTCCTGCGTACGACTGAGTGGTACGAATTTATTGTAATTCTTCATAAAGGCTAGCTCGACGGTGCCAACAGGACCATTACGCTGCTTAGCAATAATAATCTCGATGATATTCTTCTTCTCTGACTCTTTGTCGTAGTAGTCGTCACGATACAAGAACGCAACGATATCGGCATCTTGCTCAATTGAACCGGATTCCCGTAAGTCAGATAGCATCGGACGCTTGTCCTGCCGCTGCTCAACGCCACGACTTAACTGTGATAGTGCGATGACCGGAACGTTCAGTTCCCGGGCAATCTGCTTAAGTGTACGAGAGATTTCGGATACCTCTTGCTGACGGCTATCGCCTTTGCCTCGGCCTGCGATGAGCTGCAAGTAATCGATCAGGATCATTCCAAGACCATGCTCCTGCTTCAAACGCCGACACTTAGCGCGGATATCCGCAACGGTAATCGCAGCCGAATCATCGATATAAATCTGCGATTCGGATAACGAACCGATCGCCATCGTCAGCTTCTCCCAGTCCTCGCTCTCGAGGTGACCGGTACGCAGCCTGCTGGCGTCTACATTCGCTTCCGCGCAGATCATACGCTGAACTAGCTGTGATGCACCCATCTCCAGTGAGAAGATGGCTACCGTTTCTTTGGCCCGCACGCCGACGTTCTGCGCAATGTTTAGCGCGAACGCGGTCTTACCGACCGAAGGGCGGGCCGCAACGATGATGAGGTCCGAACGCTGAAAGCCGGCCGTCATCTTGTCCAGATCGGGAAATCCAGACGGGATTCCCGAAGTGCCACCCTTATGCGAATAGAGAAACTCGATTTTCTCGAATACATCCATCAGCACATCGCGGATGGATATAAACCCATTCGCGCTGCGACGCTGCGAAATTTCGAATATGCGCTGCTCAGCATCGCTAAGCAGCATACTGACATCATCTGCGCTTGCGAAGCCGCTAGAAACAATGCCTGTAGCGGCGCGGATGAGTCGACGTAGAATCGACTTCTCTTCGACGATAGCCGCGTAATAATCGATATTGGCAGCTGTAGGAACAGCACTGGCAAGCTCAGATAGGTATGTTACCCCT
This sequence comes from Paenibacillus sp. P5_B5, assembly GCF_056400365.1. Taxonomy (NCBI): domain Bacteria; kingdom Bacillati; phylum Bacillota; class Bacilli; order Caryophanales; family Paenibacillaceae; genus Paenibacillus; species Paenibacillus sp. P5_B5. The sequence goes on along the minus strand of NZ_JBFULK010000002.1, from coordinate 34,956 downwards.
CCAAGCTCCTCCAATTGACCTTTATCCTTCAGCTTAGACGTTAATGTAATCAGATCGATCGGCTCTTCTTCATTCGCCAGATCAATCATCGCTTCAAAGATCCGTTGGTGAATCGGCCGATAGAAATCTTCATGCGTCAGCCGCTCCATTGCCGTAATCATCGCTTCGCTATCTCGAAGGACCGCACCTAGTACCGCTTGCTCTGCCTCGACATTCTGTGGCAGCACCCGGTCCGATAGCATTTCCTCGTTCATAACCTCACCCCCTATAAGCTCAACTCATATAGTTAACTCTCATTTAATTACATGAATCCCTTGCATAATGCTATTGTTATTTCTTCTCTTCAATTACATGTACACTCAATGTTGCAGTTACATCATGATGTAATTTAACAGGAATTTTCGTTACGCCAAGCGTACGAATCGGATTGTCTAGTAACATTTTACGCTTATCAAGCTTTAGCTTGTGTTGTTTCTCAAGCTCTTCAGCAATTTGCTTAGTCGAAATAGCTCCGAATAGCTTGCCGCCTTCACCTGACTTTGCAAGTACCTGAACCGTAAGCGCAGTAATCTTCTCACCTAGTGCTTGAGCGTCTGCTAGCTCTTGCGCTTTACGTTTTAATTCAGATTGCTTGTGCTGCTCAATTGTATTAATCGAACCTTGTGTAGCTGGTGTTGCTAGCTTACGTGGGAATAGAAAATTAGTGGCATATCCTTCAGATATGTCCTTAATGTCACCTTTTTTACCTTGGCCTTTAACATCTTGTAAGAATACAACCTTCATTCGAATAACCCCTCTTCCTGATCAATTTCATCTAGTACAATTCTTAATTTGTTCACTGCTTCGCTGAGTGAGCCTTCGATCTGAGTAGCTGCATTGGTTAAATGCCCCCCGCCGCCAAGCCGCTCCATCACGACCTGTACGTTCATATCCCCCATCGACCTCGCGGATATACCGATTAAGCCATCTGGCCGCTTAGCCGCTACGAATGAAGCTCTGATATGTGTCATTTCAAGCAGCGTATCTGCAACCTGTGCAATCATGAGCTGAGAATAGGTTCGATTCGGTTCAGCAACCGCAAGCGCTATATGATCATAGATCACTTCGGTATGCTTAATGATTTGAGCCTTATCGATGTAGGATTCCAAATCCTCTTTCATCATCATTTGAATAATTCCAGAGTCAGCACCATTACGACGAAGGAACGAAGCAGCCTCAAATGTCCTGGCACCCGTATGCTGAGTAAAACTTTTCGTATCGACAACAATTCCAGCGAGCAGCACCGTTGATTCGAGTGACTCCATTTTTAGCTTATCATGAATATACTGCAATAGCTCGGTAACAAGCTCACAGGTCGATGAAGCATAAGGCTCCATGTAAACCAGCGTCGCTTCTGCTAAGAAATCCTCACTGCGGCGATGATGATCGACAACAACAATCCGTGGAGTCAAGGAGAGCAGTTTAGGCTCAGCAAGCATGGACGCTTTATGTGTGTCAACGACAACAGCAAGCGTACGCAGTGTAATCATCTGCATTGCTTGATCGGGTGTAATAAATCGCGGCGCTAATTTCGCGTCTTCATGAATCATCTCCATCAGCTTCTCGATCGATGGATTGATACCCTCAAGCACAATATATCCTTCTTTGCCAACGGTCTGAACAGCCTTCAGCACACCGATGGCCGCGCCTATGGCATCCATATCCGGGACCCGGTGGCCCATTATAATAACCTTATCACTTTCCTTAATTAAATCACGCAGGGCATGTGAAATAACTCTGGCTCTAACCCGTGTTCGCTTCTCTACTGCATTCGAACGTCCACCGTAGAAGGATAGCTTCTGTCCGATTTTAACAGCAACCTGATCACCACCGCGACCAAGTGCCATATCGAGACTCGCCTGCGCCATCCGACCAAGTTCAATCAGTCGATCGGCATCTGTTGCAAGCCCCATACTAATTGTCATTGGTATTTTGTGTTCTTCCGTTAAATCACGTACATCATCGAGAACATCAAATCGAGTTGCTTCTAAATTACGGAGTGTCTGCCGATTAAGTATCATCAGATACCGATCAGACGACATTCTGCGCAAATAAATATCATTCTTCAGTGCCCAGTCCGTAATGACACCCATTACTTTAGCTAGAAGTAAGCTTCGGGACTGATCGTCCATTCCCTGTGTTAACTCATCCCAGTTATCCATCATGAGGAGTCCAATCGTCGGTTTCTCTTCCTCGTACTTATACTGAAGCTGAGTATGATCGGTGATATCTTGGAAATACATTACCCGTTCATCAGGCTTAATCCATACATCATAGACCCGTTCACATAGGGTCATCTCCATATGGAATTCTTCCTTTTCCTTATGGCCCTTCATTTCTGGAAACAAATCAAGCAGCACTTCACCAATTACTGAATCTCGACATAACATTTGGGCTAAGAATGGATTATGCCACTCTATTTTGCGGTCTTCATTATAAATGACGATACCAATAGGTATTTGTTGAAGAGCAGCACTACCGGCTTTGCGCACACGCTGTGAGATAGTTGCAATATAGCGGTTCAAATCTTTGTGAAAAGTTCTTTCCGCACGTATCACCATCAGAACAAGCAAAACATCGAGTATAACAAACAGCAGACCGAGTAACCAGTTATACGCGAATAGGGCGATTGTCGCTAGCAATAGAACTGCATAAGCCCATGTCATGTGCTGTCCGTACCACCGTTTAGCAAGGAACTTCGGCATTTTTCTAGCTCCCCATCTTAATTTTGTTTGCGGAAACGATCTCGCAATTTAAAAGCAACATCAAACAAACCAATAAAGCTATATACAAAGATTGCTGGAGGTAAGAACACAAGCAGCACAATGCTTAAGATAGGAAATAAGCGACCTTTGTTGTTGATGTAGGTAATATAGAAAAAGAAAGATAATGCTTGTATGCCAAATGCAAACAGTAGCAACGGATACAAATTCATCCCTAATGTTACTAGGACCGATTTACTCTGTGGATTAGCAAACATATTAAAGACTAGAACCACAAGATAGATCCATACGAAGCTCTTCGGTAGCATCCACTCACGTAGAGGACTCAGTCTAGAAACTTCTGTTCCAGTTAGACTCATCAGGACACGACCGATTCCATGCGTCACAAAGGCCCAGAAAACGGCCGATATAATTAGCAAGGTTGGAATCATCCCGATCATCATATCGAGGAACAATTTTTCGGACTCGGGTGACACAACGCCTTCTATAAGAGGTTGAATCGTATCCAAGTAGCTCTTAGCCATATTATGGAAAGTTCCGACCAGATCATATCCACTGAGCGTAACAATTACAAGGCATAACAACATTTCTCCAAGTAGTGTTACGGAACCGATCGTGATTACCGTTCGAGCAGGCTTGTGCCTCCGGTGTAACATACCCATAACAATTCCAGTTGGTAAGAAAAATAAGGCAAAGATTAAAATAACTGGTCCGAGGCCTCCTGATAGCAAGTAAGCAATAGCAATTGCAGGTATCACATGGAGAGCTAGCCTTATAGGCGTCTCAGCAACTGCAAGTGCCATCAGCGGAACCATAAGTAAACAAATCGTGATTGGCACCAAGGCCGTGGTTGTAGACAATAGTAAAAGAATATAGGCTACAGTCCATATTAATGATAATATGCTTCGATTACGCAAGGGGTTCACCTCTTAGAAATATGGTCTTCAAGTGCAGAAATGTCCCCGTACCATTCTTCCAGCTGGTGACCATCCACTCTATGTTGTTTCATTTTTTCCAAAACTGCTTCATCTAAACTTCGATAGGACACACCAAGTCGCCTCCCGAGTATATAGGCACTCGAAATCAGGCTGGCTAGTGCATCAATTGTCTTTGCTTGGCTACCTTCCCATATGCCTTTTAGCAAGTGAGCTGCTTGGTCAATGACTTCTGTTTTCAGCCATTCAATGACCTTCACCCGCTTGGCTAAATCCAAGTCTTTCTCGTTATGTGACAACTTGTTCCCCCCACTCAGCAAGAATAGCCGGCTTGGCCATCCTTAAAAGGATTTGCCTTCGATTATATCACAAAATTGCAAGTTAAGTGTTATGCAACCTGAATCGCTCGCCCAATATTTGTAATAATATCCATTCTATTTTAAACTTAATATGAAGAATAAGCTCGGCCCGTCCTTTTCGGATGATAATGTCAAACATTTCTAGGTGAAAACTATGAATCCTAATCACGTTAAAGCAACTGAAGAGGCCATCCAATATATGAGAGACCATTTAGATGAGGACATTACATCTGATCAGCTTGCTGCGCTCGTTAACTATAGCCCATACCATTTTATAAGAGTATTCAAACGAGTTACAGGAATATCACCCAGGCAATATTTATCAGCATTACGCATAGAATCAGGCAAAATAAACTTACTCCAAAAGCCTTCATTACTTGTAAAAATATTATTATCCATTGGTTTTACTAGTCTTGGCTCGTTTAATACACGATTCAAACAATTTGTTGGCTTATCTCCTAAACAATTTCGAACCACTTCAAATCAATTAGTCAGCCATATGAAGGAATGGGAGCATAAGAGATTATCTTTCGCTTCATCCAAAGAAAGTCGCCCTCCCAAGATCAGTTGCCAAGTAGAAGCGCCTGAGTCATTTCGCGGGATTATATTCATCGGTTTATTCCCACGGCCTATTCCTGATCAGAAGCCTATTGTAGGCACAGCATTAACACTGAATAATCGAAGCTGTGAATTCTCACAAATACCTTGCGGTACATACTATCTTCTAGCCGCTGGTATTGCCTGGAGCATGAATCCGCGAGATTATTTTATACTGGATAAATCCTTGCGTGGTATGCATGAATCAGCTATCGAGGTCGATGAAACCACTGACCTAAATCTGACCATTACCTTACGAGACCCGCTCCCCTACGATCCACCTATTGTCGTTAATTTACCTCTTCTACTCTTTGAAAAAAAGAAAGCAAAGTAGGAGAATTTTTGGCTTTTTATCTATGCTACAATCAAATTATCACAATACATAGTTTATTGTGAAAGGAGAACCCATTCACATAACGATTAACGATTATAGAGGTTTCGCTTGAGGCGTTGCGTTGGGGTACTCTGCTGTACATAAAATGGAGGTGTATTTTGTTGCCACAAATTTGCGTAATATCGATTAATATAACGGATATGGAAGTAGCGAAGGAATTTTATTGTGGGAAGCTAGGATTTGAAGTTTCAGAAACATATTCCGATTCTATTGTGCAGTTGGAGCATGCTGGAACTCCCCTTATTCTAAATAAAGTGGATCGTAATACAACCGTACAATACCCAGAAGAGGCTCAGGTTGTTATAGGCCTTCAAACAGATGATCTCATTCAGACCATTGTGGAATATAAGTCCAAAGGCATTGAAGTCATTCATGATACGCCACAGCCTTGTCCACCAGGTAGCTATAGTGCAATTAGAGATCCTTTTGGCAACGTGATCGAGCTTCTCGAATTTAGCTAAAACAATACGTAACCATTTAGAGACCATTTCAATATATGAGCTATAATCGGTGCGCATTGAGGATCTAACCGATATAAATTGTTTAGCATAATAAAGGCGGCTTAATAGCCGCCTTTGTCCATTTATTAAACCTTTAATTAAACAATAATTAAGTCCTTGGTTACTAAGTTAACGGATTCGCATCCATCTTCAGTCGCAATAACAATATCCTCAATTCTAACGCCGAACTCCCCTGGTATATAAATACCCGGCTCCACACTAAACACCATACCTGGCACGATCAACTGATCATTAGCTTTATGAACGTATGGTGCTTCATGAATCTCAATCCCAAGGCCATGTCCGGTGCGATGCGTGAACAAAGGACCATATCCACCAGCTTCGATGACATTACGTGCTGCCAAATCAATATCTGCTAGTCTTACCCCTGGCTTAATTGCCTTCTGTGCAGCTTCATTCGCTGCCTTCACCAGTTCATACACTTCTCTCTGCTTAGCTGACGCTTCACCTACTGCAATAGTCCTTGTCATATCGGAGCAGTAGTGGTTAACTATGCCGCCCATATCAATAATGACCATATCGCCATGAACTACCTGAGAGTTATTTGGTGAATGATGAGGGCTTGCTCCATTCGGACCTCTGCCTATTCCCGGGTCAAATGAAAGCTGGAATACGTCTTCTTTTTTCCACAGAGACTTTAATTCTTCTACAATTTCCAGCTCGGTAACCCCAGGACGTACAAATGGAATTATCGCTTCCATCACCCGATTAGCCGCATAGCCTGACTTACGAATAATATCTATTTCTTGACTGTCCTTAATCATCCGAAGCGGAACAAGCACTTGATCACTTGCAACGAACTGAAGGCCTGGTTTCTTACTCATTAGTGCTAATAAATTAGCGCTTTGCCATGTATTATCTATAGATACCGTACCTGTATCTTCTAAATATTGTGCGAGAATACCGATGTTATCCTCACCATCATTCAAGAATACACATTCGGTCTTACTCGAATCGAAATCACCTACATGCAAAGAAGGAGCAAACACAACCGGCTCTTTTCCAAGTCTAATTAGAACAGCCATTAAGCGCTCATGAGGATCGATCCATTTTCCTGTAAAATAAAATACATTAGGCGTTGCCGTTACGATCAATGCATCACATGCATTTTGTTCCATTAATTGATTGACCTTGCGAATTCGCTCACCATACACATCAAGCAACATTTGCATTCATCTCCCCTGAATTAGTCCGTGTCATCTAAATTCTTTATAACTGAAATTTAGGATAAAAGCAATTTACGCACAAGAAGACTTATTATTTCTGGAATACCCATCCTCCTAATACTCATTGCCTTACTATGGGCTATCAATTGGAATAACAACAAGCCAGCTAGTCACGCTATAGACATTACGGGTTCTATTACACAGGTCAAAAGTAGAAGTTTCTTACAAAAGTCCCGTAGCCCTATCGTATCCGGTTCAAGCTACCGCCGGTAAGATTATCCTCCCATAAGTTGCTATAGCACAAGCTTTTATTGCATAAGTTTGCTTACTGCTAATTGTTTGGTGCTGTAGCACTTGTCCATAGAATACGTTCAAATACAAGTAAAATGCCGATATTTAGTTATACACATAGCGATAAGTTACCACTAAAAAATCTTATCAACATGTTGATAACTTAATCAGCTGAAATAGAATAGACTTATCCACATTAATGAAACACCCAATAGGATCTACTACAATATCCCAAACCTATAGCGATAATAATTATAACTTAACCATATTCTTCTCTATCGCTGGGTAGATTTTTTATATAATGCTTTATTAAAGTTTCTTATATACAAAAAAGACAACAAGGCACAAGGCTCTGCTGTCTTCTTATATATGCTATATCCTACTCCGTAGTGTACGGAAGCAATGCTACTTGACGTGAACGCTTGATAGCGGTAGTCAACGCACGTTGGTATTTAGCGGAAGTTCCAGTTACACGACGTGGCAAAATTTTGCCGCGCTCGGAAATGAACTTTTTAAGCGTTTCGATATCTTTGTAATCGATGTGCTTGATCTTGTTAACAGTAAAGTAACAAACTTTACGGCGCTTGCCTTTACCGCCACGACGTGGAGCAAATTTGCGCTCGCCGCGATCTTCGCCACCATTATTACCTCTTTTTTCAAAAGCCATGTGGTTTCAGTCCTTTCTACTCTAGAATGGCAAATCATCATCGGAAATATCAATAGGTTTTCCGTCATCGAAGAATGGGTCTTGCTGCTGTGTATCGCGGCTACCGCCTGAGCGATTGCCTCCGCTTGCTTGTCCGCCGGAATTACCCGTGGAACCGCCACTATATCCGCCACCACTATTGCCACCGCCAGAATAAGATTCTTCACGGTTGCCCGAATTCGATGATTCTAGGAATCGAACGTTGTCCGCAATAACTTCTGTCACATATACTTTGCGACCTTCATTATTATCGTAACTACGTACTTGAATACGGCCTTCTACTGCTGTCAGACGACCTTTGCGCAAGTAATTGGCACAAGTCTCTGCAAGCTGCCGCCACGTTACGACCGGAATGAAATCCGCTTCGCGTTCGCGCGTTTGTTGGTTTGTGAATGGACGATCTACAGCTAGAGTAAACTGAGTAACAGCAACACCTGCTGGTGTATACCGAAGTTCAGGATCTCTTGTTAGCCTGCCGATTAGAACGACACGATTAAGCATCTTGCACCCCTCCTGACGATTTCTTACTTACATGTTTCACGATTAAGCTACATCTTTAGTGATGAGATAACGAATGATTTCGTCAGAAATCTTCATTACACGATCCAATTCAACAACAACTTCTGGAGTTGCAGTGAAGTTGACAAGGACATAATGTCCGTCACGGAACTTGTTAATCTCATACGCTAGACGGCGCTTACCCATTACATCATGCTTTGTAATTTCGCCACCATTGTTCGTGATGATGCCTTGGAACTTCTCTACAGTAGATTGAACAACTTCTTGCTCAATATCTGTACGAATGATGTACATCACTTCGTATTTGCGCATGTATTTCACCTCCTTTTGGACTAAACGGCTCCTATATAGGAGCAAGGAGCGAGTGTTCTTAAGTAAACTCGCACCCAAATACTATACCAAATATCACGTCTGTTTACAAGAGGTTCTTCTTGGTATTGTATAGTGTACTGTATTGACGTGGATATTAAAAAAATTATTTCGTTACAATGCTCATTACACCGTTATCAATAGTAATAGTTTCCGGATTACTGAACAGGAGATTAAATAACTGTGCAGGAACGTATGTTTTCCCATTGATTAACATTGGAGAACTTCCATATTGAATAGGCTTTGCCAAATCATTTGCATTGCTGCTTATATGATAACTATCAAAACCGATTTGAATATCTGTTTTCAAGAAGTCATTTTGGACAAAGCTGGAACAATGCTAATCACATGATTAACTTACATAGCGGCAATACTTATACCACAGACCACTTCATGCGAAGGAGCGACTCTACAATGGGTGAAAAAACACAATTTGAACCTGGCGACACAGCACCAAACGACGGAAGATACATTGAAATTGGCGAACGTGCCTTCCATATGGGTATTAACGATCCTTTAATCATTAACCTCAAGCAAGGTGATCAATTTCCAGAAAACAAGAACCACAATCGTAAATGGAAACGATTATATAATCAGTAATCATGAATCATGCAACAAGACCATCCCATAAGACTGATTGAAGGTAAGTTCACTCAAAAAAGCGACCCCTCAAACGAGGGATCGCTTTCCATTTTTAGTAACTAGACGTATTTTTTGAGAATTAGGATCTTTCCACCGGTTAGTTGTACCTGGCATGGCTATATCGTGTTAACACAAAAAAACGACCCTAGAATAGGGTCGTTCACATTTTCTTGTTAGTGGCGGAGAAGGTGGGATTCGAACCCACGCACGGCATACACCGCCTAGCTGATTTCGAGTCAGCCCCCTTGGGCCTCTTGGGTACCTCTCCGCGGAACAAGGATTATTTTATCATAAATAAATTATCATGACAACCTATAATCAATAATTCAATAAGACTTATACCAGGCCTAACGCTAAGAATGGATCGTTCATTAGAGCAATAATCCCAATCACTAATATAATAATGAAAATGCCATATAAAGCTGTCGCAATAATGCCTGTGACCATTCCAGCGGTCGCCATACCTTTACCAGCTTCACCTGTTCTTTTAATTTCGTCACTAGCGAGCTTAGCAAACACAATGGCTATAATACCAATTACAAATCCTGCATATGGAACAATTAAGCTCAGAATCCCTAGAACGAGTGCAGCTATTGATTTACCATTGGTTCTAGCCTGCGCAGGTGGTTGCATAGGTGGCATTCCTTGATAATTACCTTGATAATTGCCTTGATAATTATTATTATTCGGATCCATTAGACATCTCCTCAAATCTTCCATTTTATTTAACTATGGTTAAGTTTACATGAGTAATGCAATTTTTTCAAAACAATTTTTACAATTATACACAATTTGTGAATGACGTATTAAGTACCGAACTATTGCCCCATCAACCTGTTTGAATCAGATTTTACAAAAAATTAGATTCACTTATCCGTATTATCTAGTCCTCATTATATTCCTGTTCACTTCTTATAGCTGGTTGAAGTACCTTCTTTAGTTTACTCTCAAACTTAGCTCTTGGGACAAGCACAGAATGCTTACAGCCTACACATTTAATCCGAATATCCATCCCCATACGAATGATCTCCATCTCATTCGTTCCGCAGGGATGAGGCTTCTTCATTTGTACAATATCACCAAGGCCATATTGCTTACGCTCCATTTAATTTGCCTCCTTTTCCGTTTTCATATAAGTTACTGTTTTTGGATACGGGATTTCGATTCCGTTTAGATCAAATTCTTTTTTGATATCTGCATACATCGCTCTAGACACGTCCGTATGCGTATTAGGTATGCACTCTGCTGTAATACGCATAACCACCTCTGAATTACCTAGCATCTGAATACCGAGTACTTTCGGTTCTGCTACGATCAGATCACTTCCAGTGTACATCCGAGCAGCTATCTTCTTAAGAACTTGAAGTGCTAAATCAGTATCAGCCTCATATGCAATCGCTACATCTATTACAGCAATGGAGTTATGTATAGAGAAATTAGTTACCTGAGTTATACTACCATTGGGAATGATTTGTACTTCCCCTGTCCAACTTTTAATTCGTGTAACCCGTATACCAATTTGTTCAACTGTGCCTTTAAACACCCCTACCTGAATAACGTCACCTACTGCAAATTGATCTTCAAAAATGATAAAAAATCCTGTTATTACATCACGCACTAAGTTCTGAGCTCCAAAACCGATTGCCAGACCAACGACTCCCGCACCCGCGATTAGTGGCCCTAAATTAATACCAAACTGACCTAGAATCAACAATAAAGCAATGAAATTAACTGCATAAGAAATACAATTATGTATTAATTTACTAATTGTGTTTCCCCGTCTCGAATCAAACTTTAAGGGCGCATGATGTCTAACGGCCATTATTTTATCAATTGCTTTATCTGCAATTTTAACAGTTATTCTGGCTATCACATATATGAGTATTATACGTATCAAATGAGGGATAATCTGCAAATCACCTATATATTCTAAAAAATTCATCCAATATTTTTCGAGTAAGTTCATTCTGAGTTGAAACCCCCTACTAGTTAACGACAAAACCACATCATTAAACTAACATCATTTAGTATCATATAGTATTCATACACTAAACTTTATCATGTATTAACTATACTCTTTATAACCTTCATTCTTCTTAACATAAATCCCTCTAATTTCAACATTTTCATTTATAATAATTTGCTTAACTATCTCGATGTCTGTGCCTGAGAACTCAATTGATAAGGCACACCCTGCTGTTATTGATTTAGGTGTCGGACAAATGTCAATTTCAATTTCCGCATATTCCAGTAACATTTCGGCTCTCAACGCTTGTTGAGTCGAATCAAATGCAATTAGCATCATTTCCACAAACATAATCCTCCACTACGTATATTCTCTCACTTTATTCCGTATACTAGTAAAAATTGTTAGTCTAGTATAGTTTATCAATCTAACATTCGGAGGGATCCCCATGTTTGCTTCTTCGCCTATTAAGCTCCTATACACAGATATTAATACCGCAAGCAAGCTTTCAAGCTATTTACTTAACCTTTTAAATCAGGTAGGTACACGCCCCGTTGTCATTTGTTGTGTCGGCACCGATCGTTCTACTGGTGATTCATTAGGCCCACTAGTCGGTAGTCGTTTATCCAAATACAACACTACAGAATTTAGCGTTTATGGAACACTCAACGATCCTGTTCATGCCATGAACTTAAACGATAAAATCACTGAAATTCACAATCAGTTTCATAATCCCTATATAATTGCAGTAGATGCTTCACTTGGCCAAATGAGTTCTATCGGTCACATTCAGATAGGTGATGGTCCTCTTAAACCAGGTAGTGGAGTTAATAAAGAATTGCAACCTGTTGGGAATATTCATATCACTGGTATTGTTAATGTATCAGGCTTTATGGAGTACTTCGTCTTACAGAATACTCGGCTTAGTATTGTTATGAACATGGCTGAAGTGATCGCAGATTCCATTTATCATTCACTACAAAGCTTATATATCGTTCGTTCTAATACAGCTGCAGGTCATGAGCATTAATTTATATCAACTAGTACGCTCTTTGAGTTGTCTTTTTTGATCTCAGAGCTCTGATCTATATGGCTCAAGGCAATTCAGTTTATTTGGTAAGTAGAATAGCTTCTTTCTCTTCAGGTGATAAATTATACGTAGATGCACCCTTTTGGATTGGCTTGGCATACATATAATTTTGGTCTCTGCTATAAATACTTGTCAGAACAATTCCATCACCCAAGTCATCTAATATCGCTATAGTGAAGCTTAAATCATTATTTCCCACATCCCCAAATGCACTATATCGGTGAATGCTTACCTTCGTTTTCATTGTTTTTATTGCTTCCTGGATTTGCTTTACTTGCAGATCTAGCTTATTACCTAAATCGCCTTGTGAATTCAGTTGATCTTGTATCCCAATCAGCAATTGTTCTATATTAACACCAGAAGTCCCATTCATAAGGGATTTATAAGATTTCTTCATCTTCGATAACTTAGCAAATAACACAATAACTAAAATAAGAAGGATAATAACAACTCCTACAACCACAGCCAATCCTGGTAACACCCATTCTTCCAATTGTCCCATTTTAAGTCCTACATCCTTTCAATCCGACAACTTAATTGATTTAAATTAACGAGCTATATGCTAAATTGTAGCCTTTTCTTCTTATCTATTGTTTAAGAACTAATTACAATTCATTTCATTAAAGTTCAATAAGCTTGCGCAATTTCTTTAACTGCTTCAATAAAATAATCCACTTCTGAATCTGTTGTAAAATAACCTACTGATGCTCGTACAGCACCTTGTTCAAGTGTACCTACTGATTGATGAGCGAGCGGTGTACAATGATATCCAGCTCTTACTGCGATGCCGAATGATTGATCTAATATAAATGCAATCTCTGAAGACGCTGCACCCTTTACATTAAACGCAACAATGCCTGTCTTATTTTGTCCCAATTCAGGGCCAAAAAGCTGAATTCCATCAATTTGTAATAGACCTTCCATTAGGCGCTGTGTTAGCGTCCACTCTTTCGCATGGATCTTCTCAATTGTTTGTTCTAACACATATTTTATACCCGCATTAAGTCCCGCGATCCCTACCGTATTCTGCGTTCCTGCTTCATATCGGTCCGGTCTTACACTCGGTTGATCCACTTCCTCTGATTGACTTCCAGTTCCGCCATGTAATAGCGGATCAAGTTCTATCTCAGGGTGTATGTACAGCCCCCCTGTCCCCTGCGGCCCCAGCAAGCCCTTGTGGCCGGGAAAAGCGAGCATGTCGATGTTCATCTCATCGACCCGTATAGGCAGAATGCCGGCGCTCTGCGCAGCATCCACAAGCAACCGCACGCCCTTGCTGCGGCATAGGGCGCCTATCTCCGGCACGGGAATAATCGTGCCGAGAAGATTCGAGCTGTGTGCCACCACACACAGCGTAGTCTCTGGGCGGATGGCTGAAGCCACATCCGCTACCTTAACGTTCCCGCGTACATCAGCGGGAACATAAGTCACTGAAACGTTACGTGTACGTTTCAGATATTCGAGCGGTCTTCGCACCGAGTTATGCTCAATCATCGTACAAACCACATGATCTCCGGCTCTAACAAAGCCTTTGATGGCTAAATTCAACGCCGCGGTTGTGTTCAAGGCAAAAGCAATGTCATTCGGATTCCGAATGCCGAACAGCTTTGCCGCATTTACCCGCGCCTCAAATAGTACGCGACTTGCTCTAACCGCCATCGTATGGCTTCCTCTGCCTGGACCTGCCGCGCTGTCGGCTAAGCTTCGTGACATCGCATCAATTACAGTCGGTGGCTTGGGCCATGATGAAGCTGCATTATCGAAGTACCTGATCTCCATCATACGCCTCCTCTCGATCACTATAATTCTAATGTATAACTATATTGAGAAAAAGATGGCATACCTAAGTTTTATCTTTCAACTAAAGGAACGCTTATGACTCAGAAGTCTTCTGCGTTTCTCGAAAGAAAACAATGGGTATGCCACATAATATTGAGGTTAACACTTTAATAACTTGAATCAATTTCATATTACCTTTAGCTGCTTCAATCGGGACTATATATAGATCAAAACGCTTTAATTTGTCTATAATATAGTTTCAATATAACCATTTAGATGAGTTATGAAATTGATTCACTTTAGATTATTTTTGTCTAAAGCAATTCTAGTAAACGCTCTAAATCATCACTTGAATAGAACTTCAATTCTATTTTCCCTTTATTGTCCATGTTATGGATGTTAACTGTCGTTTGGAATTTTTCGCGTAAGTTATCTTCCGCTTGACGTATATAGGGATCTTTCTTCTTTTCTTTAGGTTTAGTTGGTGTCGGTATATTCTCATTCTTAGCTTCTTCAAGCAATTTCAATTGTTCTTCAATTTGACGAACACTCCATTGCTCAGAAACACATTTTTCTGCTAATTCTTTTAACTGTTTGGTGTCCTTAACACCCGCAAGTGCACGAGCATGTCCCATCGATAATGTTCCACGTGAAACATATTCTTTGACAACATCGGGCAATTGCAATAAACGTAAGAAGTTAGCAATATGAGAACGGCTTTTACCAACCTTTATTGATAGCTCTTCTTGGGTTAACGAAAATGCTTCAATTAAATTCTGGTAAGCTACAGCAATCTCCATTGCATTTAGATCTTCCCGCTGCACATTCTCGATCAAGGCGATTTCCATTACCTGTTGATCTGACAGCTTCTTAATTACAGCAGGTATTGTTGCGATCCCAGCTATTTGACTTGCTCTATATCTTCTCTCACCTGCGATAATTTCAAACCCTTTAACAACATTACGAACAATAATCGGCTGAATAACACCATGTTCTTTAATAGATGCTGCTAGTTCTTGAATATTATCATCATCAAAGTTCTTTCTCGGTTGATATGGATTTGCTCTCAATTGACTCAGCGGTATTTGTACTACCTTATCATCATCGTTAATATGCAGTGTATCAATTAGCGCATCAAGCCCTTTACCTAACCGCTTGCTCATGTGAAATCACTTCCTTTGCAAGTTCAAGGTATACCTCAGCACCCTTAGATCTAGGATCGTATGTGATAATTGACTGACCATGACTCGGTGCTTCGCTCAAGCGAACATTTCTTGGAATTACCGTTTCATATACCTTTTGTTGAAAATACTTCTTAACTTCTTCAATAACCTGTATACCTAAATTAGTACGAGCATCAAACATCGTTAACAATACACCTTCAATTTGAAGGCTAGTATTCAAATGTTTTTGTACAAGTCTCACTGTATTTAACAACTGGGATAATCCTTCTAACGCATAGTACTCACATTGAATTGGGATGATAACCGCATCTGCAGCAGTTAATGAATTCACAGTAAGAATCCCTAATGATGGTGGGCAATCTATTAGAATATAATCATATAAATGACGTAATAGATTAAGAGATTTCTTCAATCTAACTTCCCGAGAAATAGTGGGAACAAGTTCTATTTCAGCACCAGCTAACTGAATTGTAGCAGGAATAATTTTCAAATTCGGCACATTTGTCTCAACTGTAGCATCATTTGGATGAATATCATTAATAATAACATCATAAATACAATATTCTACATCAGCTTTATTGATGCCCACTCCACTTGTTGTATTGCCTTGTGGATCGATATCAACTAGCAATACTCTTTTACCCAAAGAAGCCAATGAAGCACCTAAGTTAACAGATGTTGTAGTTTTACCTACACCACCCTTTTGATTCGTAATTGCTAAAATTTTAGCCAAAATTCACTCACCTCAATCTATTTACTCTACAATTTTTAAATATCCAATTTACCAATTCAGATATAATTCACTCAATCTTACTGCCTCAATACAAACCAGCTTATTTTAAACAATTCAATAAATACTGATTGATCGAGAAAAATCTTGCTTATTCATAACAATACTCTTGCTATGCTAGATTGATATCTATGCATAATGGATAGGAAATATTTAACTGAAAGAGAGGAATTCTTAGCTATACTTGATTTACATACAAAAAAAATGAAGAAAATCTAGTGAAATAGAAATTCTAAAACCAGTTAATGCTTTTTTAAGACGATAATTCTATTCTAACATATTTCAATCTTAATTTCCTATAAAGATATAAAAAAGACCTCAATTCATGACGAATTGAAGTCAAATATTTAATATTTTTTTTGAACTGAATCAATTGTACTTATCTCTTAGGAATTTTAATCACAATCTGATAATGATCATCAAAATCTTCTTCAGATGTATTAATATTCAACCCAGAACTAGAAACCATTTGAACGGATTGTCGAATCGTATTAAGAGCTAGGCGGACATCCTTCGTATAGGATACACGCTTTGATTTTTTCTTCTTATTGGATAGCTCTTTAAGGAACTGAATGCGAATCTCAGTTTGTTTCACATTTAATTCCTTCGTAATGATTTCATCTAACACCTTCAACTGGAGTTCTTCCGTATCGAGTACCAATAAAGCCCTTGCATGTCGCTCAGTAATCTTGCGTTCTAGTAATGCAGTCTTAATAGGTTCAGATAATTGTAGTAAACGAATTTTATTAGCGATTGTTGATTGACTCTTACCTAATCGCTGTGCAAGACTTTCCTGCGTTAAGTTTTGAATCTCAATAAGCTGTTGATAGGCTACTGCCTCTTCTATTGCGGTTAGATTCTCACGTTGTAAGTTTTCAATTAATGCGATCGAAGCAGACTGTGAATCATTAAATTCACGTATGATCGCAGGTATAGTTTCTAATCCTAGTTTCTTTACTGCTCTTAGACGTCTTTCACCAGCAATAAGCTCATATTGATTATTTCTTATCCGAACAACAATGGGTTGTATTACACCATGCGTACGAATCGTACGACATAGTTCTTCTAATCGATCATCACTAAAAATCGTTCTAGGTTGATATGGACTAGGAATAATATCATTAACTGATATATTCTTAACTTCATCTGTTGGTTCTTTCTCCGTTAAACCAAAAAGCTTAGAGAATTGTTCTTTCATTTTATAAAACCACCCTACTTCCCCACGAAAATTTTGCGCATGAACCTAGAGATAACAACCTATGAGTTCGGTATATGTATAAAATAATAAATTAATACTAGAAGAAACTGTTTCACCGTCTTCAAAAGACGAATGGGTTTCTTAAAGCGATAATTAGAATTTATGATCTGAAAAATATTAATTCTATATCACTGAAGAAAGTCTTAGATAGCTCATAAGAAAACCTTAATAATAGGATACCATACTTGGTTAGTAAATCTATAATAATATCTTAGATGCTAGATAGCTATATATTCGCCATAAATGAGCAAAACTCCTGCCCGCTCATCATTGAGGGGCATGAGTATAATGATAATGATTGTTTCACGTGGAACATTATAATACAATGTTGAAATGTGATTTAGAAAAGGTAATTTTAAAAATAGCTACAGAAGAATCAATTTCATAATACCTTTAGCTGCTTCAATCGGGAGTATATATAGATCAAAACGGTTTAATTTGTCTATATATAGTTTCAATTTATCCATTTAGATCAGTTATGAAATTGACTCAGATAATGATTTGATGTAAATAGGTATAAGTATAATTAAATTCAGCTATTTTTTTACTTAATTTTACATTAATAACATAATAAGTAAATCAAGTGATATCTAATCACTAACTCTAACCACAACTCTACAAGATGAACTTTTTTTAAATCCAGATGGTGGTCAGAATCATAATCAGTATTATCTACTGTTCCACTTACATCATAATTCTTACTTAATTAGCGGCTGCTTTAAAGGTGTCCCTGCTTTACGTGGATACTTATACGGAGTAGGCGCAAGTTTAGCAATACGCACAAAATGTCTTACTCCCTCAACTACAGGCAGCTCCATCCGGTCAGTTCCAATTCGCTTCGCTCTAAGCTCCTTCAAGCTATAATTAGATTCATCGATCTCATCAGCGACCTCTGAACCCTTCATAGCAACGAACATACCACCTGGCTTAGTAAATGGTAAACAGAATTCATTAAGCGCGCTTAGCCTAGCCACAGCACGTGCAGTAGCTAGATCATATTGATCGCGGTGCTCCGGAAGACGAGCTATATCCTCTGCCCTACCATGAACACACTGTACATTTTCTAGTCCTAGCGCGTCCGTTAAGTGTTTAAGGAAAATAATACGCTTATTCAATGAATCGACAATGGTCAGTTGCAAGTCTGGGAATATAATCTTAAGTGGAATACCTGGGAATCCCGCTCCAGAACCAATGTCAGCCATTGTTCGAATCTGATTCATATCAATATGAAAAGCAAGCGATATAGAGTCGTAAAAATGCTTCCAATAAACCTCTGCTCGTTCCGTGATCGCAGTTAGATTGATCTTCTCATTCCACTCCACTAGCTCTTTATAATAAATTTCAAATTGCTCTAATTGGCGATCAGATAATGTAATGCCATGCTTCTTAAGCTCATCCGTAAATAGTTGTATTAATTCATCCATGCTGTTCTCTTCCCTCATCTTGTGCTCTTGCTGCAGTTACACGATTGTAATGCTCTAGATAAACAAGCAAAATCGCAATATCGGCAGGTGTTACACCAGCAATACGAGTTGCTTGACCGATCGAAACAGGTCGGATTTTGGCAAGTTTTTGTTTAGCTTCCGTTGCAATACTATAAATATCTTCATATCTAATATCCTCAGGGATCTTCTTCAGCTCCATCTTCCGAAGCTTGTTAACCTGAATTAATTGCTTATCAATATAACCCGCATATTTCGTTTGAATTTCAACCTGCTCCTTCATATCGCTACTTAGCTCAACCGGTGAAGGTGAGATTTGCTCAATATGACTGTAGAGAATTTCGGGTCTACGAAGCAAAGCAATTAAATCAATTGCATTATTTAAAGGAGCAGAATTTAGCTCCTCGAGTAAGCTTACAAGCTTCTCATCAGGGCGAGCTTTCGTCGTTTGTAAACGAATGATTTCTTGCTCAACAAGTTCTTTTTTGTTCAAAAATGCTTGATAACGCTCTTCAGTAATTAATCCGATCTTGTGTCCAATTGGCGTTAAGCGCATGTCAGCATTGTCGTGACGTAGTAATAAGCGGTATTCTGCACGAGACGTTAATAAGCGGTAAGGCTCATTCGTACCTTTCGTTACTAGATCATCGATTAACACCCCAATATAGCCTTCAGAGCGATCTAATATAACAGATTCTTTGCCCAGCACCTTACATGCAGCATTGATCCCAGCCATAACACCTTGACCAGCAGCTTCTTCATAGCCTGAAGTTCCATTAATCTGACCAGCTGTGAACAAACCAGAAATCAGCTTGGTTTCTAAAGTAGGTTTCAGCTGTGTAGGAACAACTGCATCATATTCGATTGCATACCCTGTTCTCATCATATCGACTTTCTCTAAGCCAGGAATCGTTCGTAGAATTCGAAGCTGAACCTCCTCAGGCATCGAAGTTGATAGTCCCTGAACATAATATTCAGATGTGTTACGTCCCTCAGGCTCAAGGAATATCTGATGCTTAGGCTTATCTGCGAAACGGATAATTTTATCTTCAATTGAAGGGCAATATCTCGGTCCTGTACCTTCAATTACACCAGTAAACATAGGCGCGCGGTGTAGGTTCTCTGTAATTACTTGATGTGTATCTTCAGACGTATAGGTTAACCAGCATGGCAACTGATCCTTCGTACCCGTAGTCGTTTCATAAGAGAAGAACTTAGGTTCATCATCACCTGGTTGAATTGTCGTTTTATCAAAATCAATCGTATCCTTATGCACACGTGGTGGAGTCCCCGTTTTAAAACGAACGAGATCAAATCCAAGCTTTTTTAAACTCTCAGATAATTTAATGGAAGGCTGTTGGTTGTTAGGACCACTCTCATACAATAATTCGCCCATGATCACCTTACCACGCAAGTACGTGCCTGTAGTAAGTACAACTGCTTTGGCATTAAACTGAGCACCTGTCATCGTGATGACACCTGTGCAGACGCCCTCTTCAACAACAAGCTCATCCACCATACCTTGACGAAGCGTTAGATTAGGTGTTCTCTCAATAGTTTCTTTCATAGCATGTTGATACATGAACTTATCTGCTTGTGCACGTAGTGCGTGAACTGCAGGGCCTTTACCTGTATTGAGCATTCTCATCTGGATATAGGTTTTATCGATGTTACGTCCCATCTCTCCACCTAGTGCATCAATTTCACGTACAACATGTCCTTTAGCTGGCCCTCCAATGGATGGATTACATGGCATAAAGGCAACCATATCTAAATTAATCGTAAGCAGCAATGTGTTGCAGCCCATACGAGCAGCAGCTAGTGCCGATTCGCAGCCAGCATGCCCAGCTCCAATTACAATCACATCATATTCACCAGCTACATAATTCATTCTCTTACTAGCCCCCTCTATCTCAGTTCAATTTGTTCATCTATTCTACAGAATATCTAGCTTTTATTTACCCAAACAGAACTGCGAGAAAATCTGATCAATCAGTGATTCTGCTACCGAGTCACCAATCACTTCTCCTAGCTGTTCCCATGCTGTTCGAATGTCTATCTGAATCATATCAATCGGTACATACTGTTCATTCGCTACCAGTGCATCATCTAAGGATCGCTTAGCCTGCTTCAGCAAATGAATATGCCGCACATTACTCACATAAGTTAAATCGCTGCCTTCAATACTACCCTCAAAGAACATCAGAGAAATTGCTCGCTCAAGATCAGCAAGACCTTTATCTTCTATCAAAGATAACTCAACAATTCGCTCAGGGGCAAAATAAGATTCAATCACAGAACGATCCAACGCAACTGGAAGGTCCATTTTATTCAGAATAACAATTGCTTGTTTGTTTTTGACAAGCTCAATCATGGCTAGATCTTCATCTTGTAAACGATCTGCTTGACTCACCATAAAGAGAATCAAATCAGCATCGAGTAATGCAGAACGTGAACGTTCCACACCCATCTGTTCAACAATATCTTCTGTCTCCCGAATTCCTGCAGTATCAAGTAACTTCAGAGGAATACCACCAATGTTCACATACTCCTCTATTACATCTCGTGTTGTCCCCGGTATATCCGTTACAATCGCTCGGTTATCTTGAGCTAGTGCATTTAATAAAGAGGATTTGCCGACATTCGGTTTACCCACGATCGCTGTCACAATACCTTCTCTTAATATTTTACCCTGCTCAGCTGTATGTAATAAAGTATCAATTTGCGCATTCACATGATCGCATTTGGTTTGAATAAAAGCATTCGTCATTTCTTCTACATCATGCTCTGGATAATCAATATTCACTTCAATATGTGCCATTAGCTCAACAAGCTCATATCGAAGCTCTTTAATTCGTTTCGATAGGTTTCCCTCCACCTGTTTCAGGGCAACGCTAAAAGCACGGTCTGATTTTGCTCGAATCAAATCAATTACCGCTTCTGCTTGTGTAAGATCGATTCGTCCGTTAAGAAAAGCACGTTTGGTAAACTCTCCTGGTTCAGCTAATCGTGCACCTTGCGATAATAAGAGATCAAGTACCTTTCGTACAGATACGATCCCCCCATGACAACTAACTTCGACCACATTCTCCATTGTAAAGGAGCGCGGTGCAAGCATCACCGTAACAAGAACTTCTTCCAGCTTATCACCCGTGATGTTATCTATAATATAACCATAATGAACGGTATGCGTAGCCGCATCCGTTAGTTTTATTTTCGATTTAAATATACCATCCACTATTGCAACAGCATCGCTGCCGCTAACTCGAATAATTGCAATTCCACCTTCACCAAGTGGCGTTGAAATTGCCGCTATTGTATCGTTTAACATGTAAATCCACCTCTTATTGGCCAATACTAATAAATACGATATAACTACATCCATCTCACAATCAACTATAAGATAGATACACCTAAGAAAAAAGCAATGACGCTTCATACAAAAGTGTCATTGCTGTTCTTAGTCTTCATTCTAGAAGAAACGGTTATTTGGTAGATCAGACGACCCGCTTCTTATGGTTAACTCAGAAAGTCCACTTAAGCTCTCAGTGTAATGACAATTCGACGATTAGGTTCTTCGCCTTTCGAGAACGTTTTGACATTCGCATGATTCTGTAGCGCGCTATGAATCACCTTACGCTCCTGAGAATTCATCGGTTCGAGTACGACATCCTTCCGTGTTCGAATAACACGGCTTGCTAGCTTATTAGCTAACTCTTCAAGAGTCTGTCTACGACGTTCGCGGAAATTCTCAGCATCAAGCATAATACGAATGAATGAAGACGAATAACGATTAGCTACAATACCAACTAAGTATTGCAATGCATCTAAAGTTTGTCCTCTTTTGCCAATCAATATGCCGAGTTCAGGCCCTGAAAGCTCTAGTAGTGTGTAATCCTTATCTTTAGATCTCTTGATCGTCACAGAAATCTGCATAGCTTTCATTAAATCCTGTAAAAATAAAATTGCTTCCTCCACTGGATCTGGAATAAGCTCGAGCTCC
Organism: Paenibacillus sp. P5_B5; assembly: GCF_056400365.1. NCBI lineage: Bacteria > Bacillati > Bacillota > Bacilli > Caryophanales > Paenibacillaceae > Paenibacillus > Paenibacillus sp. P5_B5. The sequence goes on along the minus strand of NZ_JBFULK010000002.1, from coordinate 12,183 downwards.
ACTTTCGCATTCTTAGAACCGATCAAACCTAAGAAGCCCTTGGTCGGTTGCTCCAAGACGTTCACCTTTACTCGGTCTTCCGTCACATTCAATTGCGCAAGTCCCGATTTGATAGCTTCTTCAATTGTTTTTGCAGACACAATCAAATTCTTCATCAGTACGTCACCCTTTGTTTTTGGACGCTTTTTTATTCGACTTTTTGGATCCTTTTGAAGATTGCTCTAGAACGGCTGTTTTCTTACCAATACCACCGTACATAAAATAATATTGAATAGATGTGAAAATATTACCATAAATCCAGTACAACGCCAATGCTGCAGGGAATTGAAGCGCCATTACGTAAATCATGACTGGGAAAATAAACATGATCATACGCATTTGAGCAGTCATCTGAGATTGCATGAACAATTGCTGAATGTAAGTTGTAATTGCAGCAATAATAGGTAGCCAAATTTTCTCTGGTTTATCAAGTACGAACCACAAGAAGTGTTGCCCTTGACCAACAATATTCGGATTCCGCATAATCGCTTGGTAGAGCGAGATAAGGATTGGCATTTGTACAAGTGCAGGTAAACAACCAGCAAGTGGGTTAACACCATTCTTCTGATAAAGCTTCATTGTCTCTTCTTGCATCTTCTTCGGATCCGCTTTAAAGTCTTCACGAAGCTTCTTCATCTCTGGTTGAAGTTCTTGCATTCTCTTAGAAGAGCGATATTGTTTAATCGACAAAGGTAAAATGAGTAATCGAATAAACACCGTAATTAAGAGAATAGCTAGTCCATATTGGTTAAACATGAGATCCGCAAACCAATCAAGCAAGTTAGCTAGTGGGATAATAAACCACTTTGTAAAAAAACTAGCGTCCTCATAATTTAATGGAGTCAACGTAGATGAACTGCAACCCGATAGGACAAGCAACATCAACGAAGCAGGTAACATAAGCAATAAACGTCGAGTCAAGGATTCTCCTCCTACTTCTTAAACTTTAATAATAAAGCTTGTATATTTCTTTTAGTAACCGGTTCACTGCTTGACAAATCTAACAGTTAAACTATATCATATTGGAACTTTTATTAAAAGGAGCCTTGCGAAACACATGCTTAATGCTTTTCTCTAGCTCTTGATACGACAAAGTGACGGCAGGTTTGCGTACAATTAAAATATAATCGTACCCTCCGACTAATTTACTTTTATTAAGACGTACAATTTCTTTGATCATTCGACGCATTCGATTACGAACGACAGCATTACCAATTTTCTTAGAAGCAGATATTCCTAATCGAAAATTTTCTTGGCTGGATCGTTTGTAATAATATAGTACGAACTGGTGATTAGCTACTGACTTACCAGTACGGTATACTTTTCCGAAATCTTCTCGCTTGGCGAGACGATACTCTCTCTCCATAAACCCCACTCCAAACGAAACCCTAATTACATAGCTATCTAATAGGAAGAAACACTAAAGTTATCTATTGAAAGCATACGCCATTAGCTATCCTTAACATAAACCTCATCATATAAACGACTGTTTTCACATACGTAATTCAATACGCTACAATTAACTTCAATTCTAAGAAGCAGTTTCACAAACTAATCGCAACTCTTATATAGAAAACAGACGTTTTTTTGTCTTAACCAACAAAAAAGACCACCGAACAGTGGTCCAACAATTTAAGCACTCAATACTTTTCTTCCTTTTAGACGACGAGCGCTAAGCACCTTACGGCCATTAGCAGTAGCCATTCTCTTACGGAAGCCATGATTCTTTTTACGTTTTCTTGTATTAGGTTGGAAAGTAGGACGCATCTATGTTGCACCTCCCTGTGAGGATCATTTCAATCCATAAAATTCTCTCAATATTAAACCATTTTTACAGGCAAAAGTCAACCTTTGTAAATTGAAGTCTTTGAAAGACTCCCTCATATAGTTACATACATGTGGATAAGATAAGCTTGTCCTTTAAATGTTATCCACCTAATAACTTGTGCATAACAAAATTATCCCCAAAATCGATTTATCCACCTAATTAACAGTTTATCCACAATATCTTGTGGTGTCGACAATTCTTGTACACAAGGTATGGAAATTGTGGATAAAACAAATGTTCCGTTGATTAAAGCGACTTATTCTGCTAAGATTATAATGTTTCAACTGTGTATTAACTCCTATCTCTCTCCGAATTACTAACAATCTGTGGATAACATTGTTGACAAGTCATCTTTTGGTTGAATTACTCATTATTAACAACCTTTATAATGTGGATAACTTAATTGAGATAAGATAAAATTACCTTCTTAATAATCGTTTGTTTTCTTTCAATTTGACAAAATGCTTTTTTTTTTGACATAAGGGGTGAATTAGGTGGAAGGCCATGAAAATGATATATGGCAGCACATATTGGCCATTATTCAAACCAAAGTAAGCCGGCCAAGCTTTGAAACATGGTTAAAAGCAACAAAAGCAAATTTTACCGCGAATTCAGCCATCATATTAACACCAAGTAATTTTGCTAAAGATTGGCTTGAGAGTCGCTACAATAAACTGATATCTGCAGCTATTGTCGAATACACAGGCAAAGAATATGAATTGAAATTCTTGATCGAGCAAGAAGAATTGTCCAAGACAACTAAATCTCTAAATCCTGTTTCCTCAGAGACACCTGGGCCGCGTAGCCCGGCAGAAGAACCTTATCCCCACATGATGAACGCACGCTATACGTTTGATACATTCGTTATAGGAGCAGGCAATCGATTCGCTCATGCTGCTTCTTTAGCAGTAGCAGAAGCACCAGCAAAAGCGTACAACCCTTTGTTTTTATATGGGGGTGTAGGTCTTGGTAAGACTCACTTAATGCATGCGATTGGACACTTTGTGTTAGAACATGATCCAACGGCTAAAGTACTCTATATCTCGTCCGAAAAATTCACAAATGAGTTCATTAATGCGATTCGGGACAACAAAGGTGAAGGCTTCCGTAATAAATATCGCAGTATCGATATCTTGCTTATTGATGATATTCAGTTTCTTGCTGGAAAAGAACGGATTCAAGAGGAATTCTTCCATACGTTCAATGCCCTACATGAGGAAGGCAAGCAAATTATTATATCCAGTGACCGCCCGCCCAAAGAGATTCCGACCTTAGAGGACAGGCTTCGTTCAAGATTTGAATGGGGTTTAATAACCGATATTCAGCCTCCTGATCTGGAGACTAGAATTGCGATTCTGAGAAAGAAAGCTAAAGCTGAGAATCTTGAAATTCCGAATGAAGCTATGGGATATATCGCAAACCAAATAGACACCAACATTCGTGAGCTTGAAGGAGCTCTAATCCGTGTTGTTGCCTATTCTTCACTGACGAATCAAGACATTAGCGTACATTTAGCTGCGGAAGCATTGAAGGATATCATTCCATCCTCTCGTCCAAGAGTCATTACGATCCAGGACATTCAACAGCGTGTTGGAGAGTTCTACGGTCTGAAATTAGAAGATTTTAAAGCGAGGAAACGAACTAAAGCTGTCGCATTCCCTAGACAAGTAGCCATGTATCTGGCAAGGGAACTAACCGACTTCTCTTTACCAAAGATTGGGGAAGCTTTTGGAGGTCGTGATCATACGACCGTCATCCATGCTCATGACAAAATTTCCGAGTGCCTCAAAGTCGACCCGGAACTCAATAAAGTTATCCACTCTTTAATCGAAAAAGCGAAAAATCCATCGTCATAAAATACACAGGCCTATGCACAATCTATTCACATGTGGATAGGCTTATTTAACGCCAGCTTCATCCACATATCCACATATTCAGTGCACCTACTACTACTATTACTTAATAAAACAATGTATTATAGAGCTATATGCCTAAGTTTAAGAATGCAGAACCACGGGAGTGAAATTATGAAATTTACGATTTTGAAAGATCAATTAAACGAATCCATCGGACATGTTGGCAAAGCGATCTCTAGCCGTACAACCATTCCTATTCTTACAGGAATCAAAATAGACGCAAACTTCAGTGGAGTTACTTTAACTGCTAGCGATACGGATATCTCTATTCAAAGCTTTATTCCTACGCAAGCAAATGATCTGACGATCGTTGAATTACAACTTCCCGGAAGTGTTGTATTACCAGCAAAGTTTTTTGCAGAGTTAATTCGTAAGCTCCCTTCTCAACAAATTGAGATTGAAGTTAAGAATCAATTCCAAACAACTGTTCGATCTGGATCATCAGAAGTACAGATCATGGGACTTGATCCTGAAGAATTTCCAATGCTTCCTCAAGTCGAGGAAAGCCGTATGTTCCAGGTACCAAGTGATATTCTTAAGACGATGATTAAACAAACCTCATTCGCTGTTTCAACCAATGAATCAACCCCTATTCTTACGGGTGTTTTATGGAACTTAGCAGACAGTAAACTTAAATTCGTTGGTTGTGATCGACATCGATTAGCTTCCCGCGAAATAAGTATTGATATGAGCATGACTGAGCGTCTTCCACAAATCGTAATCAGCGGTAAAACACTGAATGAATTAAGCAAAATTTTGCCTGATCAGAACAGTTTGATTGACATTGTTATTTCGGATAATCAAGCCTTGTTCAAGATTCACTCGATTTTATTCTATTCACGAATTTTGGATGGAACATATCCAGATACGACGAAACTAATTCCTCAAACCTTCAAGACAGAGCTTGTCGTCAAAACGAAAGAGCTTGCGGATGCGATCGACCGTGCCTATTTATTATCACGTGAAGATAAAACGAATATCGTCAATTTGATTATTAACGAGAACAAGACGATTGAAGTATCATCGCCTTCGACAGAGCTAGGTAAAGTAACCGAGCAAATTGAGATTCATTCAATCAATGGTGATTTATTACGAATCTCGTTTAACTCTAAATATATGCTTGATGCCTTGAAAGTCATCGATTCGGATTATATTTATATTGGCTTTACTGGCGCTATGCAGCCAATTATTATCAAACCCGAAGATGGCGCTGCGATTCTGCAATTGATATTGCCGTATCGAACACCACAATAAGGAGACTTGGAACCTAATGAAAAACATTGCCATTTCAACCGAATATATCACCTTAGGACAGTTCCTTAAGCTATCAGACTGCATTCAATCAGGCGGTCAAGCTAAGAGCTTTTTGCAAGAAGCAGAAGTGCTTGTGAATAATGAAAATGAGAATCGACGTGGACGTAAGCTGCGTGTAGATGACCTAATTGTAGTTGAGGGTTGCGGTGAATTTAAGGTTATAGCCAAAGAAGAGTAGCAAGAAGAAATGGTTTCACTGTCTATGAGACAGGTGTGTTTCTTAAGGTTGTTCTTAGAATTTATGAGTTTAGCGATATAAATTCTATACAACGGGCATAAACCAGGAGGTCGACTTTTGTTTCTCAAAAAACTGTCTGTCCGCAATTATCGTAACTATGATACGCTAGAACTAAATACGGATAGCAACGTAAATATATTTCTAGGATCCAATGCACAGGGAAAAACAAATTTACTAGAAGCTATTTATGTACTTGCTCTGACGAAATCACATCGTACGTTTCAAGATAAAGAATTAATTGGTTGGAATGCCGAATCCGCTTATATTGCAGCCGAGATCGATAAGAAATATGGTGCTTGTAAGCTGGAGTTATCGCTATCAACCAAAGGCAAGAGGGTCAAAATCAATGGGCTTGAGCAGCGTAAACTGAGTCAATTTATTGGCGCATTGAATATTGTTATGTTTGCCCCAGAGGATTTAGAAATCGTCAAAGGTAGTCCAGGCATAAGGCGTCGCTTTATGGATATGGAGATTGGGCAAGTCTATCCTAGCTATTTATATGACCTATCTCAGTATCAGAAAACCTTGCAACAGCGCAATAATATACTCAAGAATGCCTTTAAAGCGCCGCTAGATCTCGATATGTTAGCTGTCTGGGATGAACAGTTAGTCACCTACGGTGTTAAAATTATGAAAAAACGTCAAAACTTTATAGTAAAGTTACAAAAATGGGCAGCCCAGATACATTCTGACATCACAAATGGCAGTGAACAGCTGAAAGTAACGTATTGCCCATCTTTTACGGACTCTGAAGAAATAGACGAAGCTGTTGTATTTGAGCAATTTATGGTAAAGTTATCTAAGATAAGGGATCAGGAAATGCGTAGAGGTGCTACGCTTTTGGGTCCGCATCGGGATGATTTACTTTTTTTTATAAATGGCAAAGAAGTACAAACGTACGGTTCTCAAGGGCAGCAGCGAACTACTGCACTGTCGTTAAAGCTAGCTGAACTCGAACTCATGTACGAGGAAGTCGGAGAATATCCGATACTTTTACTTGATGATGTGTTGTCTGAACTGGATGAATATAGACAAACAAAGCTGATCCAAACCTTTCAAAGTAAAATTCAGACTTTTATTACGACAACAGGGCTTGAGAGCGTGCACCTGGATCAACTAAACAACGCTTCGATTTTTCATGTGAATAGCGGTAGTATAACCAAGTAAAATTATTAATTTCAGTAAATTTAAGTGAGTACCTAGATTACGTCTATACTTTCTCGTAATTACTTTAAGAAACGCCTTCATCCTACAAAGACGGTACATCCGTTTTTTCTTGTTGATATAGAATTTATAACGTTCAGTTCATAAATTCTGAGTATCACCTTAAGAAACGCATCCGCCCTCGAAAGGACGGCTAAACGGTTTTTCTTGGCCAAATTGTTAAGGAGTTGATAAATTGTTTATCCATTTGGGGGGCGAGAAAATGATTCGTTCTTCTGAGTTAATCGCTATATTTGATTTATCCATCGAGAAAACCTCGAAAGTATCAAAGGCGTTCATTGCATATGCGAACAAAGAACATCGCATTGAAGTCATTGGCGAAGAGGAAAGTAAATCATTGATCGTAACCTTAAATAAAATTTATTATTCTCCAATCTCAACCTCGACACTTAAGAAACGTGCTCGATATTTGTTAGTTGATCAGAAAATCTGACCAACCTCAAGAATTGCATCTAACCTGGTAGGAATTGTACTCACATTTCTACTGGGTTGATCCCAATATATAGATTAGCTATTTATTGACTATAGAAAAAGCAGGTGAACGCAAAGTGTCCGAAACTCATAACAGTTATGACGAAAGTCAGATTCAGGTTCTCGAAGGGCTAGAGGCGGTTCGAAAACGCCCGGGAATGTACATTGGTTCGACTAGCGCCAGGGGGCTTCATCACTTAGTGTGGGAAGTCGTTGACAACTCGATTGACGAGGCGCTCGCGGGTTTCTGTACTAGAATCGATGTCATTGTACACAAAGACAATTCGATTACCGTAATTGATAATGGCCGCGGGATTCCAGTAGGCTTGAACGAGAAGTTGCAGAAGACTACGGTTGAGGTTGTACTTACTGTGCTGCATGCTGGTGGTAAATTTGGCGGCGATGGATACAAGGTATCAGGAGGTTTACATGGTGTCGGTGTGTCTGTTGTTAATGCGCTGTCTGAACAATTGATTATAACGGTTAAGCGTGATGGCAAAGTGTATCAACAAGAATACCATCGCGGTGCACCTCAGTATGACTTGAGAGAAATCGGTGAAGCGGAAGAGAACGAAACAGGAACAATGGTTCGTTTTAAGCCGGATCACGAGATTTTCACTGAAACAACGGAATATCAATACGAGACTTTGCAAGGGCGTATTCGCGAACTTGCCTTCTTGAATAAAGGTCTTGAAATTAATTTAACCGATGAACGTACAGATCAATCAGAGAGCTTCATGTTTGAGGGTGGAATTATCTCGTTCGTGGAGTATTTAAACCGTAATCGTATTCCAGTGAATGAAGTTCCAATTTTCACAGAGGGTATGAAAGATGGCATTTCTGTTGAAGTTGCGATTCAATATAACGATTCCTATACCGAAAATATATATTCATTTGCGAACAACATTCATACACATGAAGGTGGAACGCATGAATCTGGGTTTAAGAGCGCATTAACCCGAATATTGAATGACTATGCGCGTAAGTTTAATGCATTAAGAGATGCAGATTCTAACCTTTCTGGAGATGATGTCCGTGAAGGGATGACCGCCATTATTTCGGTCAAAATTCCAGATCCACAATTCGAGGGACAAACGAAGACGAAGCTTGGTAACTCGGAAGTGCGTGGAATTGTAGAATCCTTATTCGCAGAGAAATTACAGATGTTTCTTGAGGAAAATCCGGCAACAGCTAAGAAAATTATTGAAAAGGGTGTACAAGCAGCAAGAGCACGTGAAGCTGCACGTAAAGCACGTGAGCTTACACGCCGCAAAGGTGCACTCGAGGTCAGCTCGCTACCAGGTAAGCTAGCAGACTGCTCATCTAAGGACGCTTCGATTTCTGAGCTCTTTATTGTCGAAGGGGACTCTGCCGGTGGATCAGCTAAGAATGGACGGGATCGTCATTTCCAAGCTATTTTGCCACTACGGGGTAAAATTCTTAACGTTGAGAAGGCTAGACTAGATCGCATTCTATCCAATGCGGAGATTCGTGCCATGATTACAGCGTTAGGAACAGGGATATCCGAGGATTTTGATATAACTAAAGCACGTTACCACAAAATTGTTATCATGACTGATGCCGATGTCGACGGTGCGCATATTCGTACTTTGATGCTCACGTTCTTCTATCGTTACATGCGCAAGCTGATTGAAGCAGGCTACGTGTACATTGCACAGCCACCTCTTTTCAAGCTAGAGCGTAATAAAGTAATCCGTTATGCTTATAATGATCGCCAGAAGGATGAGATTTTGGCTGAATTCGGTGAAAATGTGAAAGTTAACATGCAGCGTTACAAAGGACTTGGTGAGATGGACAAGACTCAGCTTTGGGAGACAACTATGGACCCAGAGGCTCGTACATTGCTTCAAGTAACCATTGATGATGCCATGTTTGCAGACCAAATGTTCGATACACTTATGGGTGATAATGTTGAACCACGTCGCGAATTTATTCAGAAGCACGCTAAATATGTGAAAAATTTAGATGTCTAGGTTCTGTGATAAAAATCGATAGAACTAGAATGGTTCCTACGAAATATTTAGTTATATAGAATTTATATTGCAACACTCATGAAATTCTAAATATAACCTAGAGAAACGTATCCGCCCTTATACAGGATGGGGAATTAGTTTCTTTATGCAGGAGGTAAAGGATGACCGAGGAGAGGAATTCACAAATCAAGGAAATAGATATCGGGTATGAAATGCGCACATCGTTTATGGACTATGCGATGAGTATTATCGTTAGTCGTGCATTACCTGATGTTCGGGATGGTTTGAAGCCTGTTCACCGTCGTATTCTATACGCAATGGCTGATCTTGGTATGTCTCCTGATAAACCGTATAAGAAATCAGCGAGAATTGTAGGGGAAGTTCTAGGTAAGTACCATCCGCATGGTGATTCGTCCGTATATGGAACGATGGTTCGTATGGCACAGGATTTCTCACTTCGATATATGCTTGTCGATGGTCACGGTAACTTCGGTTCGATTGATGGAGACTTTGCAGCAGCGATGCGTTATACAGAATCCCGTCTATCCAAAATCGCAATGGAATTATTGCGTGATTTGAATAAAGATACCGTTGATTTTATACCCAACTATGACGGTGAAGAGAAGGAGCCTGCGGTTCTACCATCCAGATTCCCTAACTTACTAGTTAATGGTGTGTCGGGTATCGCGGTTGGTATGGCTACCAACATTCCACCTCATAACTTAGGTGAAGTAATCGATGGGATACAGCTGCTTATTCGTAAACCTGATGTGACTTCGCTTGAGTTAATGAGCGCGATCAAAGGTCCTGACTTCCCAACGGGTGGGTTAATTCTAGGTCGTGAGGGCATTAAGCAAGCATATGCAACTGGTCGTGGATCGGTTACAATGCGCGCAAGAGCTGAGATCGAAGAAGTTGGCGGTAAGGCTAGGATTATTGTCACGGAAATCCCTTATCAAGTTAACAAAGCTCGGTTAGTTGAGAAGATTGCAGAGCTTGTTCGTGAAAAAAGAATCGAAGGTATTACCGATTTACGTGATGAATCTGACAGAGTGGGTATGCGAATCGTGATTGAATTACGTCGCGATGTAAATCCAAGTGTCGTATTGAATAACCTGTACAAGCATACGGCTTTACAGTCTAATTTCGGTATTATCATGATCGCACTTGTGAACGGAGAGCCTAAGGTACTCAATCTTCGTGATATATTGCATTACTATTTACTTCACCAAGAAGAAGTAATTCGACGCCGTACACAGTTTGAACTGAGGAAAGCTGAGACGCGTGCTCATATTCTAGAAGGTTTACGTATTGCGCTTGATCACATCGATGAAGTTATCGCTATTGTTCGTCGTTCTCGTACAACAGAAGAAGCTCGTGAAGGATTAATGGAACGGTTTGGTCTATCAACAGAACAGGCGCAAGCTATTGTTGATATGAGACTCCGTAACTTAACTGGCCTCGAACGCGAAAAGATTGATGCTGAGTATGCAGAGCTTATGCTCTTAATCGCAGAATTGAAATCTATTCTCGCTGATGAACAGAAGGTTCTTGCTATTATTAGCGAAGAACTGGAAGAAATTAAAGAGAAGTACAATGATCCACGTCGCAGCGAAATAACGATTGGTCATGAAGCAATCGAAGATGAAGATTTAATTCCACGTGAAGAAGTCGTTATTACAATTTCACATACGGGTTATATCAAGCGTCTTCCAGTTACGACCTATCGTTCACAAAAACGTGGTGGTCGTGGTGTGGTAGGGATGGATACGAAGGTAGATGATTTTGTTGAGCATCTATTCGTAACGAATTCACATCATCACTTACTGTTCTTCACGGATAAGGGTAAAGTTTATAGGCTAAAAGCTTATGAAATTCCTGAACTGGGCCGAACTGCACGTGGAACACCAATTATCAACCTGATCCAAATTGAACAAGGTGAGAAAATTAGCGCCATTGTTCCGGTTGAGGGCTTTGATAGTGAGGAATACTTGTTCTTTGGTACACGTCAGGGTGTAGTGAAGAAAACGCCACTGAGTGACTTCAAGAACATTCGTAAAGTAGGGCTTATTGCTCTAGGTCTTCGTGAAGATGATGAGTTAATTGATGTGAAGCTGACAGACGGCAAACAAGAACTCATTATGGCAACGAAGGAAGGCCTGTCCATTCGTTTCCCTGAAGCAGATGTTCGCTCAATGGGTCGTACCGCTACTGGCGTGAAGGGGATTCAGCTTGGCAAAGAGGATATCGTAATTGCGATGGACGTTGTCAATGAAGATGAGACAGTCTTAATTGTTACCTCCAAAGGCTTCGGTAAACGGACGCCTGTATCTGAATACCGAATTCAGACACGTGGTGGTAAAGGGATTAAGACGCTTAACGTAACAGCTAAGAATGGTTTTGTAGTCGGACTCAAAGTTGTTCGTGAAGACGAAGATTTAATGATCATCACGACTTCAGGTACCTTGATCCGTACAAGCATGGCTGGTATTTCGATCATGGGTCGTAATACACAAGGTGTTAAACTGATTAACACAAGAGAAGATGATGAAGTATCAACTTTAGCTCGTGTTAATAAAAGTGAAGAAACCGATGAAGATTTAGAAGACGAAGAATTCGTCGATTAAATATACGTCTAAAGAAGTAGCGCCCTTACCAGAGCCGATAGGCTCAGGTAAGGGCGTTTTTATTAGGAGAGAACTCTTATAAGGCACGGCAACAGGAACATTCACTCCAAACTAACCCTCTAAATAATGAGTAGGATAGATCGGTTTAGCTGTATAAATGTTGTTAGTATTCCTTTATTATATTTCGAATCAAATAATGTTTGACAGTGTGTAGCCATACATGCTATATTAAGTGTCCGCCGTTGAATCGGCAACATTCGACACAGAGAAAAACAAGCTTTATAACGAACCAGTCATTAATTGGTAAAAAATAAAACTTGCAATCAACTAGTCAAATGTGATATATTAATCAAGTCGCCGCTGAACGAAACGGCAACGAAAACAAAACAAATTGTCCTTTGAAAACTGAACAACGAGTGAAGAAATACAAGAGGTTATTAACCTCAAAACGTTGAGAGAACGAGCGCTTCGGCGTAAGTGATTGAGACAAGCTAGCAAGAAATTTTGAGCAATCAGCTCTAATTATAGCAAG